>CAZORB010000024.1:0-36034 GCA_964581825.1 uncultured Bordetella sp. | reverse complement strand
TTCCCACACCGCAAGCACCTTCAAACCCTTTTTTTCGACAGCCGGCGCGATGTCCGGCCAGAAAATTTCCTTCTCGATGCGCGCCATGTGGGCGCGATCCTTGACGATATACGGCATCTCAAACATGCCGATCAGGTCGACCTCGGAGGACATGATGGTTGACGGCAGCGACAGGTCGAGCGTGCCGAGCCGCAGCTTCTGCAACATTTCCCTATCGCCTCCCAACTGGCTGCTGCCGTACACGACAACCTTTGCCTTGCCGGCAAGAAGCGTATTGGCTCGGCGAGCGAATTCGTCGCCAATCACCTGGTAAAGCGATCCGGGTTCACCGACGTGACCGAACTTGATTTCGGTTTGTGCCTGCGCTGCACCGGTGATGCCGATTGAAAGACAGATGGCAGCGCAGAGGTTGGCTACCGGCTTCAAAGTGTGTGAAGCGTTCATGAATTGTCTCCTCGTTTGTAATCATTTAACTATGTGAGAGCGACTTCGAAGATCTTAGGCTACCCGCGCATCACGCACCACCAGTAGCCGCTCCAGGAGCAGCACGAGCCCATACAGCAGCATGCCAATGATGGTGATCAGGATGACCGCCATGAACATGGCGGGGGTGTCCAACGTGACCTGTACCTGCAGCATCAGATAGCCGAGGCCTTTATCGGAGCCCAGGAACTCGCCCACGATGGCGCCGGCCACAGCCAGGATTGAGCCTACCTTCATTCCCGAAAAGATATAGGGCAGCGCGCCGGGAAGCTGAATCTTGGCGAAAACCTGCCAGCGTGAACCCCGCAGCGATTTCACCAGATCGAGCAGCTCCGGTTCGATTTCTCGCAGCCCGCGCGCCGTGGTCAAAAGAATTGGGAACACCGCGATTGAAAACGCCATGAGGGTGTTCGGAAAAATCCCGTATTTGAACCAGACAATGATTAGCGGGCCGAGCGCCACTTTGGGAATCATGTTGAGCGTAACGAGCAGGGGCAGGCATAAAGCCTCCAGCGTACGCGACCAGGTGAAGACCAGCGCGAGCAGAACCCCAACAACCAGTGCCAGCAGGTAGCCGCCAAAGATTTCGGTGCCGGTGACGGCAATGTTCGTCCACCAGCTGTAGTTGGGATTCATCAGCGCATCGAGCGTAGCCTGCGGGGACGGCATCACAAACTTTGGTACCTGTCCGATTTCTACAAACAGATACCAGGCGACGACCAGCGCAATGTGGGCCAACACTGCGAAGGTCCAGCGTGTAAATGACGAGTCAAGTGAGTTCATCGATTACCTTAGTCTGCTAGCCAGCGATCGAGCCGGCCCCGCACAAATTCATCATCAATCAGGTCGGGGTGCTCGCGGCAGACCCGGTCCAGTTCTGCAGCCTGACCCGGCGACAGCGTTTCGCTGGGATCGAGACACCAGATCCCTTCCAACAGTCCTTGGCGGCGAAGCACTTCGTGACAGCCAGCGATGCAACCTGCGAAGTTGTTCGCAACATCGAATAGCGCAGCATTGCAGTCGGTGACCCGCGCATCCAACGCCAGCAGGTTGGTGTCCAGGGTGGCAGATGCGCGCGCAGCCTGAATGCGCTCAAACAGCTTGACCGCCGAGTGGGTCCAGACCGACCAGTGACCCAGTAGCCCGCCTCGAATCTTCAGAATGACCTCTTCAACGCCAGGGCCGTTGCGCGCCGGGCGGCGCACTGCGAAGGGCGTGACGAGATCGAGGACGATATGGTCGTCATTGCCGGTGTACAGCGTGACGCGTTCCTCAGCACGTGCTAGCGCGATCCCTCGCGCGACGTCCAGCGTTCGGTAGCGGTTAAACGGAGCCACCTTGACGGCTACCACGTTGTCGATTGCAGCAAAGCGTTGCCAAAACGAGGTGGGTAGGTCTATGCCGCCCACAGCCGTCTGAAGATAGAACCCGACCAACGGGATTTCGGCTGCAACCGCTTCGCAGTGTTCAACCAGGGTATCGAGGTCAGCGCCGCGCATCGCTGAAAGCGACAGCATGCCGCAGTGATAACCGAGCGAGACTGCTGTCTTGGCTTCGGCAATGGCCTGTTTGGTGCCGCCTGCCAGCCCGGCAATCATGACCAGTGGTCGCTGCTCACCGAGACGCTGCAGGTGGTCAAGAGCAGTGTGCGCGGCGAGTTCGAGAACCGGCGCGTACAGGCCGCGCTCCCGTATCGCAAACTGAGTGGCATGAACCCCCACCGCTAATCCACCCGAACCCGCTTCCACGTAGTACCGCGTGAGCGCGCGCTGCCGGCGGTGATCGAGTTGTCGGTGGGCATTGAGCGCGAGGGGGTGCGCGGGGATAACCGTGCCTTCCTGAACCAGGTTAGCGATAGCGGGGGGAAGTTGAGATCGATGCACGTGGGCGGAATCGTTTCGTAATGGACGCTGGCGATCTTGATCGATGGCCGGACGGGCGTCAATGATCTATCATCGAATCGATTGGCGAACACGGGCCAACACGTGTCAACACAACAAGGAGACCTTTCATGATTTCACGCTTGGCTGCAACGCGCGCAGCAACACTTTTAGCCGCAGCGCTGGCTGCTGGTTCGGTAACGGCTCAGACCAAGATCGACTTTGTGCTGAACTGGGTTCCGGGCGGCGATCACGCGCCTTACTACTACGCGAAAAAGCTTGGCTGGTACGCCAAGGAAGGTCTGGACGTTAATCTTGAGCCAGGTCGCGGTTCAGCGCTGTCCACCCAGAAAGTCGGTGCTGGTGCGAATCCCGTGGGGCTGGCGGACATGGCGGGTGTGCTGGTAGCGGCGGGCAAAGGTGCACAGACCGTGGCGGTGTTTAACGTTTACGCGAACTCGCCTCAGGGCCTTTACTGGCTGAAAAGCTCGGGCATCAAGTCGGTAAAAGATCTGGCGGGCAAGCGCATTGGGAACCCAGCGGCCGATGGCGCACGCACCATGTGGCCCGCGCTTGCCAAAGCCAACGGCATGGATCCGAAATCGGTCACCTGGGTCAACATCGACGCCAACGCCAAGCTGTCGGCTCTCAAGGCGAAGTCGATCGATGCCACCACCTCGTTCTATAACCTCCATCATGTGTTTCAGGCTGAACTGGGCGCCGACATGGGCTTCCTCGCCTGGCGTGATGCGGGGCTGAACCCCTACGGCAACTCAATCATCGTCAATCCGCAGTTCCTGCAGAAAAATCGCGCGGCAATCGATAAGTTCGTGAAGGTGACCCAGCGCGCTTTCGCTGCCTGTGTCGCCGAGCCGCGCCCCTGCGTGCAGGCGCTGATCGATGCCAATGGGGCGCTGAAGTTCGATAACGAACTGGTCAACTGGTCGCTGGTTGAGGTGCTGATGAGTGACAAGTTCTCGCGCGAGATCGCCCTCGGTATCCACGAGGACAAGCGTATGCAGAGCGACTACGAGCTGGTGCGCGAATACATCGGACTGGATAAGCCGTTCGATGTGAAGTCTGCCTACACCAACGAGTTCCTCGATCGTTCGATTCGGATGACCAAGTAAGTTGTGCGATCTGACCGGAGTCGCGCTTCATGCGCGTCCGGTCACCCCAGCTCCGGGCCGGCCACGGCCCACACGGTAGCGGAGCATTCGCGGTCAAGGCTACGTGTGTTTCGTCCCAGTGCCATGCGGGTAAACGGGCGTTGCGCACTGAAGCCGCGGGTCACCAGGCAGTCGGCAAGTTCTCGTCTGGAATCAGGTATGTCGATGAACACGGGGCCGTCAACGCGCGCGAGCGCCTGATCCACCAGTTCTCTCGCGGTAGCCGCGTCCCTTGCGACGAGCGGACCCAATTGTGTTGCGACGCGACCCGGTCGCGCCAAAATGAAGCCGCGAATCGCATGCGGCTCGCCAAGCGCCATGGCAAGCGTGGGCGCGCGGCGGATGAGATCGTCTAGCAATTTGTGCCGGTTGGCCCCGAATGCCTGGCAATCGAGTTTGCAGAGGGCGCCTCGAATCGGGTGGGACGCTTCCGTACCGCCCACCTCGAGCAGGTCTTTCGCAGCCTTCGGTGCCACAGATCGGAGTCGGGTTCGATGCTCCCATCGTGTGAACGACCAGGCATCTGAAAAGCCCAGCTTCATATACACGGGCCGTCCAGCAGGGGTGGCATCCAGCACGGGCAAAAGATGCTGCTGCGGCGATTGCGCAAGCCAGGCAAGGCTCTCCTGCAGCAGCCGCGTGGCGTAGCCATGGCCACGATGCTCTGGTAAGACCAGCACCATGCTGATCCACGCAAGAGAATTGCTCACTGTTTCATCGGTTTGCCACGCTGAGTCGGCAGGTGGCCAGGGCAATACCAGCGTTGATGCAACCAGCGCATCAGCGTGGCGTAGCGCGCGTGTACGCCCGTTGGCCAGCATCCAGGCCCAGTCATCAGCGGTCTGATTCCAGTGCGCCGCCTGCGAAAGCGCAAGCAGCGATGCCATATCGGCAACGGTGGGTTCAACCAGGGAGGCTGCTTCGGTGGACACTGGACCGCGCAGTAAGGGGGTGAAGCGGTCGCTAGTAGCGACCGTCGCGGGCTTCAAAGTGGGTGGGCTTGCCCAGACTTTCACCGCCGCGAGCGACCCAATCGGCTACCCAGTCGATCATCGTGGTGAGCGACACGCCAGGTGCGCCCAATAGTTTCTGCGATGCAGTGGTATCCACCAGCCATGCGGTGGGCGCCTCAATCCCTGTGAGAACGGGCGTTCGACCAAACCGCCGACCGAACTCGGCAGCCAGCCAACGGATAGAAGTGTGCGAAGGGCCGGTGATGTTGATGGGTGAGGTGGGCGTGGTGCAATGCGCGAGCAGGCGTAGCGCCTGTTCATTGGCATCACCCTGCCAGATCACATCGGCCCAACCCATCGTCAGATCGATTGGGCGGTTATTGAACACCGAATCGGCGACATCGCGAAGCACGCCATAACGCATGTCGATCGCATACGAGAGTCGAACCAGTCGCCCTGGCGTTCCCCAGCGCTGCGAGCCGTGTTCGAACATTCGCTCGCGGCCAACGCAGGAGGCTGCATAGTCGCCTGGCGGTGGAATGGCGGGCTCCGATTCGGTCGCACCCGGTCCGTCGGTTGGAAAAAATGGATAGACGCAGGCGGTTGAGAACGCGACGATTCGGCAGTCGCGGTAATGCTCGGCCACCATCCACGGAACGGCGACATTCATCGCCCAGGTAAACGCCGGGTTGCCCGCGGCGCCAAACTTGTGGCCAGCCATGAACACGACGTTCGAAACACCGTCAGCGCGACCTGGCAGGCGAGCAATCGCCGCCCGGTCGAGCAAATCGCAGCTGACGGGTTCCACGCCGACCTGTTTCAGTTGCTCCGCCACCTGAGGATCACTAAAACGCGCAACGCCCAAGACCCGTTTCGATGGGGCGGCGCGCTTGGCCATACGCGCGAGGGTGGGGCCCATCTTGCCGCCCACCCCCAGCACGATGATGTCGCCATCCAGTGCATTGAGATCACCGATCAACAGTTGGGAAGGCCGTGTCATGACCTCTTCCAGCGCCTCGACGCTGGCGAAGCCGGCAGGCAAGGTTGGATGGCCTGTCATGCGTGCCGGCCTTCGAACAGATCGCGTCCGGCGGCGAGCGCGCGAATCTTGCCGTCTGCGATGGAGCGCTTGAGCATCCAGAATCCGCAATCGGGATGGATGTAGCGGATTCTCTCCGGGCCAAGAATGCTGGCCGCGCGTTCAATGGCGCGCGCTACGGTATCGGCCGATTCGATCGTGGTGGACTTGACGTCGATTACGCCTAATCCGAACCCGATGTCGGTTCGCAATTCGCGAAACGCTGCCAGTTCATCAGGGGGGCGATGGGCGCACTCCATGACGATATGGTCGACATGGAGCGCGTTCAGGTAACCGATCAGCCGGTCCCAGCTTCCTTTCTGAATGCTTTGTCCGCCGTAATTGCCAAAGCAGAGGTGAACGGCGGTTGGGCACCGGGCTGCGTCGAGTACGCGGTTCATTGCCGCCGCGGCCCATTCCCACTCCTCGGCATGTCCTGGAAGATTGGCTTCATCCACCTGAATCACGTCGGCCTCGCAGTGTGCAACCTGCTGGGCGAGGACATCGGCAATCGCGTTACAGAGTGCCGGCAGATCCGGGTAGTGCCGATCAATCAGGGTTTTGGCCAGCATGTGCGGGCCAGTGAGGGTGAACTTGAATGGGCTTGAGGCGAGACTGCGAGCGCCTTCGCAGGCAAGCGGCAGATCCAGCGTACCGCTGCCGACAGGGCCGATGACTGTGCCTGGCGGGCGGGTTCGAAACCGGGTGCCCGAGGTGCTTCGGTAAGCAATCAGGTCGTCAAAGGTGAAGCGTTGGGTGATGCCATCCATCGGCCGCACGAAATACTCGATCATCCCGTTGGTTTCGGGATGGTTGATGTCGAACCGATATAGCTCACCATCGCAGACCAGATCGACGCCTGCGCGTTCCTGGGTGTGGATGACCACGCGAGTCGCATCTGTCAGCGCCTGGGCGGATGGGCTGGCGACGAGCCATTCGGGTATGGGATACGACCCGACGACGGGCGTCTTGATTGGCGGCATGACGGGACTCCTGGTGAAAGCGGGCATGGTACCGATGCGCACGCGCCTTTCACAAGCTGTGATTCCGCTCGCTCATGCAGTCGCTTTCGCGCTGCGATGGGCCGGGTTACCATCGCGCGGCATTTGACCGGCTCGGCGTTGCCGAAGCCATGATGCCGCCAAAAGATGGCGGTCACCACCTGTCAGGAGAAGCGCTCAATGAGCACCGCCCAGCGCATTGGCATCATCATGTACGGCGTTACCGGCCGAATGGGGCTGAACCAGCATTTGATCCGTTCGATCAAGGCGATTCGCGAGCAGGGCGGCGTTCGCCTGTCTGACGGAAGCAGGCTGATGCCCGATCCGATCCTGATCGGTCGTGGCGCGGATCGAATGGCTGCCCTTGCAGCGCAACACGGCGGTCTTCGCTGGGGCACCGACCTTGACGCGGCGCTCGCCAACCCTGCCGATACTGTGTTCTTTGATGCGGCGACCACGCAGATGCGGCCCGAGCTGATCCACAAGGCGATTCAGGCGGGCAAGCATATTTATTGCGAGAAGCCTTCGGCTACCAGCCTTGAAGCGGCGCTGGGGATTGCTCGCGCGGCCGAGGCGGCGGGCGTTCGACATGGTGTCGTGCAGGATAAGCTCTGGCTGCCCGGACTGTTGAAACTGAAAATGCTGATCGATGCCGGATTCTTCGGACGCATCCTGTCGGTTCGCGGCGAGTTCGGTTACTGGGTGTTCGAGGGGGATCTGCAGCCCGCGCAACGGCCAAGCTGGAACTATCGAACCGAGGACGGCGGCGGCATCATTCTCGACATGCTGTGCCACTGGCGCTACGTGATCGACAATTTGTTCGGCGAGGTTCGGTCGGTTTCGTGTCTGGGTGCAACTCACATTCCGACGCGCTGGGACGAACAGGGCAAGCCCTATACGGCAACCGCTGACGACGCTGCCTACGCGACGTTTCAACTCGCCTCGGGCGCGATTGCGCACTTCAACAGCTCGTGGGCGGTTCGGGTTCGGCGCGACGACCTGCTGACCCTGCAAGTTGACGGCACCCACGGATCGGCGGTTGCAGGCCTGCGTGGCTGCCGCACGCAGTCTCGCGTGAATACGCCCAAGCCGGTCTGGAATCCTGATCTTCCTCAGCCCATCAATTTCATGGAAGGCTGGCAGGAGGTTCCCGACACGGTCATTTTCGACAATGCGTTCAAGGCGCAGTGGGAGCTGTTCCTGCGTCATGTGGTTGAAGGTGGAGACTTCCGCTGGAATCTGCGCGAGGGGGCGAAAGGTGTTCAGCTGGTGGAAGCTGCGCTGAAGTCATGGAGTGAGCGTCGCTGGGTTGATCTCGGCCCCTTGCCGGCCTGACAGGAGCGCGCTCATGCCAAGCCTATTGCTGCCTGGTTCCAACGGCACGCTTGAACGCTATGCACTCAGTGGGCGTGCAGCCTGGAAGCCCGCCGTCACGGGCTGGAACCGCATCGCGTTTGCTGCTGCGCATGTGGTGGCGGATCCGCGCGCTGCGGTCGATCCCTGGCTCGAACCTGCAATCGATTGGGATCGAACCATCGCTTATCGCGAACACCTCTGGCGGCTCGGGTTCGGCGTGGCCGAGGCGATGGATACCGCGCAGCGCGGCATGGGGCTCGACTGGGGTAACTCGCTGGAATTGATCCGGCGCTCGATTTCGGCGGCGCGGGCGTTCGGTACCTCGCCACATGGCGGACCCGTTCGTGTGGCCAGCGGTGCCGGCACCGACCATCTGGCGCCCGATCCGTCTCGTAGCGTCGCTGACGTGATTGCAGCCTACGAACATCAGATCGAGGCCATTGAAGGGTTGGGGGGGCGGCTGATTCTGATGGCCAGTAGAGCGCTGGCCGCCTGCGCGCGTTCGCCGGATGACTACGGGCAGGTGTACGACCGCCTGCTGTCACAGGTTCGCGAGCCGGTCATCATTCATTGGCTCGGTGATATGTTTGACCCGGCGCTCGTTGGTTACTGGGGGCATCGCGACCTCGACCGCGCCATGGACGTTGCCGTGGATGTGCTCAATCGCAACGCAGCCAGGATTGATGGCGTCAAGATCTCGCTATTGGACAAGGACCGCGAGATCTCAATGCGTCGCAGGCTGGCGCCCGGCATTCGCATGTATACCGGTGATGATTTCAACTTTGCTGAACTGATTGCCGGTGACGAACAGGGCTACTCGGATGCGCTCCTGGGAATCTTCGACTCGATTGCCCCGGCGGCCGCAGCGGCACTCGATGCGCTTGGCGCGGGTGACCTCCAACGGTTCCACCAGATTCTTGCGCCCACTGTTCCGCTGTCTCGCCATATCTTTCGAGCACCAACGCGGTTTTACAAAACTGGCGTGGTGTTCATGGCCTGGTTAAACGGTCACCAGGACCATTTTGTGATGGTGGGTGGTCAGCAGAGTACCCGGCACATCACACACCTTGCTGAGATCTTCAGGCTTGCCGATCAAGCCGGTTTACTGTCAGACCCTGAGCGGGCCTGCCGCCGCATGGGCAGCCTGCTCGCCGTCCACGGTATTGAGGCCGAGGCAAAGTAGTAACGAGCCGCCATCTTTAATCCAGCGTCACGCACAGGGGGCAGCATGCCATCCGAACTCGCTTTGCCGCCGCTGTCCCTCAACACCGCTACGGTGCGCGAGCAGTGGAACCTGGCCCAGATGATCGAGGCCTGCGCCCGGCACGGCATCCCGGGAATTTCCCCGTGGCGGGACAAGCTCGCTGAATTGGGCGCCGAGCGGGCCGCCCGCATGATTCGTGATCATGGGTTGACGGTTACCGGGCTTTGCCGAGGCGGTATGTTTCCCGCGGCTGACGCGGCGGGCAGACGTGCCGCTATCGACGACAATCTTCGTGCGATCGATGATGCGGCCACCCTTGGCGCCCGGTGCCTGGTGCTGGTGTGCGGCGGGTTGCCCGCTGGTTCGCGCGACCTGACCGGCGCGCGCGCCATGGTGCATGACGGCATCGCATCCATCCTCGAGCATGCTCGGGCCGCTGGCGTTCCGCTTGCCATCGAGCCGCTGCACCCGATGTATGCGGCGGATCGCTGCTGCATCAATACACTCGCTCAGGCCCTTGATCTGTGCGATGCGATTGACGGTGAGGGCATTGCGCCCCGTGCTGACGGCAAACCTGCCGCGCTCGGGGTTGCAGTCGATGCGTATCACGTCTGGTGGGATCCAAACCTCGACGAGGGCCTGTCGCGCGCGGGCGCGCATCGGCTGCTTGCGTACCATATCTGCGATTGGCTGGTGGAAACGCGCGATCTTCTGCTTGATCGCGGCATGCTGGGCGATGGGATCATTGACCTTGCCGCGCTTGGGCAGCGCGTGCGTGATGCGGGCTATCGCGGCTTCGACGAGGTCGAGATTCTTTCGCGACACTGGTGGTCTCAGGATCCCGATACGGTTCTTGAAACGATTCGGGAACGCCACCCGATATGTGTTGGAAAGCCTTCGCTGTAAGGAAGCTCCGACGTGGCGGCTAATATCCTGCTGGGCTGCATCGCCGACGACTTCACCGGCGCCACCGACCTCGCCAATACGCTGGTACGGAGCGGCATGCGTGTCATTCAGACGATTGGCGTGCCGCAGCGCCCGCCTGCGGCGAATATCGATGCCGTCGTCGTAGCGCTTAAATCCCGAACGATCGAGCCGGACCAGGCGATTGCCCAGTCGCTTCAGGCATTACGCTGGTTAAGGGCAGCCGGCGCCCAGCAGATCGTCTTCAAAATTTGTTCAACCTTCGACAGTACGCCTCGCGGCAACATCGGCCCGGTCACAGAAGCCCTGATGGATGCGTTGGGCTGCGACTTCGCCATTGCAACCCCGGCGTTTCCTGACAATGGGCGAACCGTCTTCCGTGGACACCTTTTTGTCGGCGACCAGCTGTTGAGCGATAGCAGTATGCGGAACCATCCGCTCACGCCAATGACTGACTCGAATCTTGTTCGGGTGCTTCAGGCGCAGTGCCAGCGGCGCGTCGGTCTGATTGACTATCAGTGCGTTGCGCGTGGGGTCGATTCGATACGAGCCCGGATGGATGCCCTGAGGGCAGAGGGTTTCGGACTTGCAGTGTTGGATGCCGTCTCCAATGACGATCTGATGCGTGCTGGGCTTGCGCTTCGTGGCGCACCGCTCGTTACCTCGGGCTCGGGCCTCGCTATTGGGCTGCCTGCTAATTTCGGGATCGCTGCATCCGAACAGGCTGCAGCGCTGCCGCGCGCCTCGGGCGCTGCGGCAATCGTGTCGGGAAGCTGTTCAGTTGCCACACAGAAGCAGGTCGCGCACTTCCAGCGAAGCGGAGGTCGTGCGTTTGCAATCGATCCCATCGCCATCGCAACCGAGGGTGACTCGGTTCTTACTCAGCTCATCGACCGCAGTGTGGCAGCGCTCTCATCGGGTCCGGTATTGATTTATTCCACCGCTACGGCGGATCAGGTTGCCGCGACCCAGGCTCGACTCGGCGCTGCTGCTGCAGGGGCGATGCTTGAACAGGCGCTTGCACGCATTGCAGCGGCGTTGGTTGCGAGCGGGGTGGGGCGCCTCATCGTTGCAGGCGGCGAAACCTCGGGCGCGTGCGTTCAGGCGCTTGGGGTGCAGGCACTTCGGATTGGCGCCCAGATTGATGTGGGTGTCCCTTGGTGTCATGCCGAGCAGGTGGCCGGGCGCAGCCAGGGTCTTCACCTGTGCCTAAAGTCGGGTAACTTTGGCGGAGAAGACTTTTTCAGCCGTGCGCTGGCAGTGCTGGATGCGCAGCCATTCAACGAGCCGAGACACTGAGGCCATGATGTTGACCGAGTCACAGGCTCGCGAAGAGATCTGCAGGGTGGGGCGTAGCCTCTTTGACCGGGGGTATGTGCATGCGACTGCGGGCAACATCAGTGTGCGCTTGTCGGACGGTCACATGCTCATCACGCCCACCGATGCCTGCCTTGGCTTCCTTCGGCCTGAATCAATGGCACTGCTTGATTCCCAGGGCCAACAGATAGCAGGCGAACGGGCGAGCAAGACCGCCTTGCTTCATCGAGCGATTGTTGATGCAGCATCGTCATTTGATACCGCTACGAGCTGAGGGATTCACACACACAGTACCCATAGCGTTGCCCTCACGCTCAAGAACACACTAGCCGAGCTGCTGCCGCCCATCACGCCCTACTTCGTCATGAAGGTGGGCCGGGTGCCTGTCATCCCGTATCACCGACCTGGCGACCCGCGCGTCGCTGATCAGGTGTCGGACGTCATTAGACGCTACGGGGACCGCGGACAACCGATTCGTGCGGTGATGCTGGCGCGCCTGGGGCCTACTGTTTGGCATCAGAGCCCTGCCCAAGCGATGGCCGTACTTGAAGAGCTCGAGGAAACTGCGCGCCTGGTGCATCTCGTCGGTGACACAATTCCTGCGCTGAGCGAGCCTGACATTGATGAATTGCGCCGCAGCTTTGGCGCGCGTTGGTAGGAATCAGCCATGCCAAAATTCGCAGCGAATCTATCGATGCTCTATCAGGAGCTGCCGTTTCTTGACCGCTTCGGAGCGGCTGCCGCTGACGGTTTTGAAGGCGTTGAATGCCTGTTTCCGTACGACCACGCGCCTGAGCTGCTGGCTGCTAAGCTTAGCCAGCACACGCTGCAACAGGTGCTGTTCAACGCCCCACCGGGTAACTGGGCAAGCGGCGAAAAAGGCCTCGCCTGTCTGCCGGGTCGAGAGGCCGAGTTCGATGCCAGCATTGACAAGGCGCTGGCCTACGCGCAGGCGCTTCAGTGTCCACGGGTCCATGTGATGGCGGGCATCATGCCCACCCAGGTCGCACTCGATACGCTTCGCTCAACCTATGTGTCAAACATGCGCAGGGCAGCACGGCGGGCAAGGCCCTATGGCGTGACGCTTCTCATTGAGCCGCTGAATGCTCGCGACAATCCCGGCTATCTGGTCAGTCGACAGGAGGACGCGCATGCGCTGGTCGCGGAGATCGGCGAAGACAATGTGGCGGTTCAGATGGATCTGTACCACTGTCAGATTGTTGAAGGCGACGTGGCCATGAAGATCCGCCGCTGGTTGCCGACCGGACGCGTCGCGCATTTTCAGATCGCTGGGGTACCGGAGCGTCATGAGCCTGATGTTGGCGAGCTCAACTATGCATACCTGCTCGCAGTAATAGACGAAGTTTCTGCGCAGTGTGGCTGGCAAGGATGGGTGGGCTGCGAGTATCGTCCGGCCCGTGGCGCGGTGCCAGATGGCACTCGCGCGGGCCTAGGTTGGCGCGCAGGCCGCGCCAGCCGTTGAAGCTAGGCGGTAGCGCTCTGACGCTGCCAGGCAATCGGGAACGCCTGGTCATGAGCCGGATACTGACCCGGCTCGATCACGGGGTCGCCGGTGACCCGCATGGTGGCTGGTCTTGGGTCCCAGATCGCATCGGGTCCGAAATAGCGATTGGAAATCGCGATCCGTCGGCGGCTCGGCGAAAAGTTACCTTCGGAACCGTGCACGGTTAAGGGGTGATGCACCAGGCAATCGCCTGCCTTCATCGTCCACGACAGGAAGCGATATTGCGGATCGCTGCGTAACAGGCTGAAGTTGGGGCACTCTTCCAACTCAGATTTGAAGCGCGGGTCTTTGTCCGGAATCGCAGCACGATAGAACTTGTTCCAGCGGTGCGAGCCGCCGATGTATTCAAGCGAGCTGTTGTCGGGGCCGACGTCGGTCAGCGCAACCCAGATCGATAGAATCTGATTGCCGCGCATAGGCCAAAACGGAAGATCGTGATGCCAGTCGGTCATTTCCGATGTCTTAGGCTCCTTCACGAACACCTGGTCATAAAACATTCGCACCTGATCGACACCCATCAGGGTCGCAGCAATTTCGCCGTTAGGCGATTCAAGCGCCCAGGCGCGAAAGTCTGTATCCCAGTGCCATACAAACGAGTTGATGTGATAACGGCCGCTGGTGCCGCCTAACGCCTGCGTCACCTCGCGAGGCCTTGCCAGGGGGTGGTTTGCGTTCATCACGCGATCAACGGCCGCTGTCATCCGGTCGATCCAGTCGCGATCAAACATCTGGCGCAGGCATACAACACCGTCGCGATCAAAGTCTGCGCGGTCCTGCGCGGTGATCGGGTTCAGGGGCTGGCGATTCATGGTCGTCTCCTGGTCATCAATCAGGTGGTTGCCTGCTTATGTCTGCTTCGGGGTGTTTCTGCAACATGCCAACGATGAATGGGCCAGTCGGCGAGGGCAGAAACGGTGTCGGACAGGGCGGCCACGTAGCGGTCCGGACGCAGGAGCACGTGACGTGCGTTAAGCGACTCAAACCAGGGCGCGAGCGCGCTGTCATGGAGTAGATGCGCATTAAGGCGTTCAAGGAGCTGTTGGGCGGCGGGTGAGGCCTGGATGCTCGCCAGATCGGCAGTCAGCAGCGCAAATCGGTTAGCGGGAAGGACATCATCCAGGCGTCGGCCATCCGATAACCGGGGCTGCGGCGCGAGCGTACCCGCAGGCGCTACCCCCAGATGTATTCCAGGACCGAGTGGCGGCGACAGATTGACGATCTCGGTAGTTCCTTCACGAGCGAATCGAAGATCACGCTCGGCGGCCACCGCGGGGTCCGTGGTCTGAATAATTTCACCCAGGCGGATGGCCGTGTCGATGAACTGGCGCACGTTGGGAAGCCGCTCTGCCTCGTAGCTGTCGAGCAGCTGAGGGTCTGCCTGACCTCGTGCGACGGCAGCAAGCTTCCAAGCCAGATTGGCCGCGTCGCGCAGTCCCGCGCACATGCCCTGTCCGAGAAAGGGTGGGGTCTGGTGCGCACTGTCGCCCGCAATCAGCAGACGCCCGAGACGCCACCGGGAGGCGATCAACGAGTGAAAGGTGTAGAGCGCAGACCGCACCAGGCGCGCCTGATCGGGGCGAATCCAGCGCGCGAGAAGTGGCCAAAGCGTGGCGGGCTCAAGCAGAGCACGCGGGTCGTCCTCTGGCATGACCATGATTTCCCAGCGCCGACGACGCCCCGTAACATTTACAAAGGTGGTCGGTCGGGCGGGGTCGCAATACTGCACCGTGGCCTGTGGCAGGTCGACGTCTTCCAGGAGTTCAACGTCGACCACCAGCCAGTCCTGATGCAGGCCCAGGTCAAGCATGGGTCCGCCTATCGCTTCACGAACGATTGATCGTGCGCCATCGCAGCCAACCACCCAGCGCGTACGAACTGTCTCGGTATGACCCGGATCGGCGATTGACCTCAGCTGGACGTCCACCCAATGGTCAGCGGGCTGGAGCGAGACGGCTTCCACCCCTTCGCGCACGCGTACCGACGGATAGCGCCGAATGGCGTGACGCAGCGTCCCTTCAAGATCGGGTTGATGAAACAGGTAGTTGGTGGCCCAGCCTTGTGGACCACTGACGGCTGCCGGCTTGCGTTCGAGCATCAGCATGCCCTGCGCGTTCACATACTGCATACCCGAGGACGGGCGCAGATGGGGCGCGAGTGAGTCAGCCAGCCCCATGTTCTGAAATAGTCGCATCACCTCGCCATCAAAATGAACGGCTCGCGGCAGGTTCAGCAGACCGGGTTCGCGATCAATGACCAGTGCGTTAATGCCCATCGCGCCCAGCAGATTGGCCAGTGTGGCGCCAGTGGGCCCCATGCCAATGATCACGACATCCTGAATCTGGGCCGGGCTCATGCGCGTCGCTTTGCCAGCGGCGCCTGGAAGGGCGATGCTGTTGGTGACGTCTGATTACCAACATCGAGCCCGGCCAGGCGCAGACTGACCGTCTGGCCAGCGGCGCGAATGCGGTTAGTGAGACGCTCTAGATCCGTGACAGCCAGACGCTGTCGCGAGAGCGCTGCGATGACGCTGCCCAGCACGTCGCCGTCAGCCGAGAACACCGGCGCTGCAACGCCCACGTAGCCGGGGTCGAGTTCGCCGTGCGATATCGCGACGCCCTGTTTGCGGACCGCATTCAGAGACTGGCGCACTTCTTCCCACTGCACGCCCAGATTGGCGAGCCTTGCCTCTTCCCGGTGACTTTCATAGAGCTTGCGTAGACGCGCTCTCGGAAAGTGCGCCACGATAATTTTGGAACCCGCGCCTCGAAACAGGGGCATAGGCCGACCACGTCCAAAGCTGAGGGGCAGGCGCTCGAGCCCGTGCTGCTGATGCGTGGTCACGATGTGGTCGCCGTAGCGGCCGATCAGGTTGACCTCGAATCCGGTTGCGGACGATAGCTCCTGTATCACCGGCAAGCCGGCGCGCAGCAGGGGGTCGCTCTGTCGGATCTGCCAGTCGAGTTCAATGATTCGAGGCCCCAGCGCATAGGTGCCCGGGGCCAATCGGACCAGCAATCCGCTTGCAACCAGTTCACGGATATAGCGGTAGCCGGTCGGTCGGGTGAAACCGAGCGACTCGGTGATCGCCTCGGCGGTGATCGCCGAACGGTCTGGGCCAAACAAACCCAGGATCGACAGCGAGGATGCCAGGCTACTCATGGAAACAAACGAGTCTTCATGAGATGCAATATCTCAAATAGTGACATTTGCATCAAGCGAAATAGCGTGGTCGCGCGTTTCACTGAATGCGTTTCTTGAATATTGACAATTCCGAGAGATCGACTACATTGGCTCGCATAACACCCACCAAGGAGACATCGATGCGTGCACGTTCACGGATTCGCGCGCTCTGCGCAGCGGCTGCGTTGGCCATCGCGAGCACGGGCGCTCAGGCGCAGGCCGTCAAGCTGAAGTTCGCTATTTTTTCGCCCGACAAAGAGGCTACCTTCCAAAGCGTGTTTCGCCCGTTCGCCGAGGCAGTGAATAAAGATGCGGCCGGCACCATCGAAATTGAACTGTTCCCAAACGGCGCGCTAGGCCGTAGCCCGGTACAGCAGGCCCAGATGGTGCTGGACGGGGTGGCGGACCTGGCCTGGGTCATTGCCTCGTACACACCGGGACGCTTCCAGGAAAACGAGGTATTCGAGCTGCCTGGAGTGTTCGCTGATCTTCGCGAGGCCACGCTGGTTTTCACGCGCTTGGTCAACACCGGAAAGATTCGTGGCTACGATGATTTCTTCCCCATCGGGTTGTTTGGCACCGCGCCTTACAGCCTGCACTCCCGCTCCGCGATCAACGCGATCAGCGATATCAAGGGCAAGAAGATTCGCACCTCGGGTGCGATCGAAAGCGAAACCATTAAAGCGCTCGGTGCGGTGCCCATTGGTATGCCAGTCACCGAGGTGCCGGAAGCGATCAGCCGCGGCACGATTGATGGCACCACCTCGCATCCCGCGCCGCTGGTCGATTTCGGTATCTCCCGCGTGACCAACGCTCACTACTTCACGCGGCTGGGCGTCGTGCCGCTTGCCATTCTCATGAATCGGAAGAAGTTCGACTCGCTGCCCAAGCCTGCGCAAGACGCGATCCGTAAATACAGCGGCGAGTGGACCGCGACGCGCTTTAACGAAGGCATCGGTGCCTATAACGCCTCGGTGGTCAAGCAGTTGCAGGCCGATCCCAAGCGTCGGGTGGTAATGCCATCCCAGTCGGATCTTGATGCGATGCAACCAGCGTTCCAATCGGTGATCGACGCCTGGGTTGCCAAGAGCCCACGCAATAAAGAATTGCTGGAACTGGTCAGGGCGGAACTCGCGAACGTCCGTGCAGGTCGCTAAGCCGGGGGCTTGCGAATGAGCGCGGCGCCATCGCCAGAGCCTGTGTCTGGCCACGGCGCCGCCTCGCGTAGCGCGTTCGAAGAATTCGAGCGGCTTGGCTTACTCGCAACGCGAGGCCTTTCGGCGCTGGGGCTCGCTGGCCTCATGGGTCTTGCACTCATGACCTTGTTCGACGGGCTGGCACGCTGGCTTCTGAATCAGCCGATCGAAGGCGTCCGTGATCTTGCTGCGGTGACGGTGGCGCTTGCTGTGACCTGCTGCCTGCCGGTGGGCTTGATGGAGCGCAGCAATATCTCGATTCGACTCGCCTCTCATCTTCTGGGTCAGCGGGTGGGCAAGCTACTGGATGCGGTGGCTTCGTTACTGACTGCTGTGGTCATGGCGGCTTTCGGCTGGCAGTTTCTGGTGTTCGCAGGAAAGATCGCGAAGGCCAATGAAACCACCTGGATCCTCAAGATACCGACCGCACCCTTCTGGTATGGCGTCTGCGCGATCTTTGTGCTCGCATTCCTGGTGCAACTGATTGTCGTGGTGCTTGAGCTGGCCCGTTTGGCAGGTCGGTTCGAACATTCGCTTCGGAGCGACGCGTGAGCGCGCTTGCCATCGGCGGGCTGGGCCTGCTTGCACTGTGCGGGCTGATCCTTCTGCAGGTGCCCATCGGAATTGCCATGATCGTTGTGGGCGTGGTGGGCTATGCGCTGCAATCGGGATGGGGGCCCGCGCTGACCGTGCTGGCGGGCGAATCGGCGGGCCTGCTGTCCAGCGTTGATCTGGCCACTGTTCCGCTTTTTCTCATGATGGGAACGTTTGCAAGCGCGGCGGGGTTTTCGCGCGATATCTACCGGGCCGCTTCCTGCTGGTTCGGTCATCGGCGAGGTGGCCTTGCGTATTCAACAATGGGTGGCTGTGCCGTGTTTGGCGCCGTATGCGGATCTTCGACCGCCACCGCCGCCACGTTTGCCAAAGCGGCGCTGCCCGAAATGCTGGCGCGTGGCTATTCGCCTGCATTTTCGGCGGGAACGATTGCAGCCGGTGGTACGTTGAAGGCTCTCATTCCGCCTTCAATCGTGATGATTCTGTATTGCGTCGTCACCAAGACCTACATCTTTGATCTGTTCTATGCGGCGCTGGTACCGGCAGCACTCGCGCTGGCGTTAAATCTGCTGGCCATTCGAATCATCGTAGGGCTGCGCCCGGAACTTGCGCCCATCAGCGATCCGGTTGTCAGCGCCGAAAAGTGGCGCGCGTTGCGCGAGGCGTCTCCGGTGCTCTGGCTGATGGCAGCAATTTTTGCCGGCCTCTACAGCGGTGTGTTCACGGTAAATGAGGCCGCATCAGTAGCCGCCATTCTTTCGCTGGTCTTCGCGGTGGCCCGGCGCCGCATGAGCTGGACGGCTGTCTGGCAGGGCTTGCGCGAAACCGCAAGCGCTACCGCAATGATCTACACCATCATCATCGGTGCGTCGGTGTTTTCGTACTTCATTACGCTCGCACGCGTGCCCGAGGCGCTGGTGAAGCTGATCGGCGCATTGCCAGTTCCGGAGCTTGGCATCATCGCCTGCCTGCTGATTGCGTACCTGCTGTTGGGCGCAATATTTGATGAAATTGCCGCAATGCTGATCACGCTGCCGTTTGTTCTGCCAGTCATTGAAACCATGGGCTTCGATCCGGTCTGGTGGGGCGTGATCAACGTGGTGGTGGTCGAGCTGGGCATGATCATCCCGCCGATCGGAATCATCGTTTTCGTATTGCACGGGCTGGCGCCACAAATCCCGATTCGCGAGATTTATCGTGGGGTGGCGCCATTTATTGCCGCTGACCTGGTGTTACTCGCTGTGCTGGTGGCTTTCCCCAGCCTCGCGCTGTGGCTCCCGACGCTTCTGAAAGGTTGATCCATGAGCGATCCCAATGTGGTGCTGTACCACAACGATATGTCGGTTTGCGCAGCCAAAGTCCGCTTCGTGCTGATTGAGAAAGGCATTGCAGGCACGCTGCATGGATTGAATCTTCGAAAGGGTGAATCGCAAACGCCTGAGTACCTGAAACTCAATCCCAATGGGGTCGTGCCAACGCTGGTTCATCATGGCCGACCGGTTATCGAATCGAACCTCATCCTGCAATACGTTGATGAGGTCTGGCCTGATCCGCCGCTGCAGCCCGTCGCAGCCCATGACCGCTATCGGATGCGGCTCTGGTTCAAGCAGCTCGATGATTCCGTGCATCCGGCAACGGGCACCGTCAGCTCATGCATCGCGTTTCGGCATCAGCATCTTGAACGCGACCCAAAGGAATTGCAGGCATGGCTCGCCAGCATTCCCGACCCCGCCAGGCAGGCCAGAACCCGCGCGGCAATCGAACTGGGAATGGAGTCGCCAGGCTTCGCACCCGCGGTACGGCGCTTCGTTCAATTGCTCGATGATTTTGAGTCAGTGCTGCGCGACCAGCCCTGGATTGCAGGCCCGGCCTTCACAATCGCAGATCTGGCATTCAGCCCGTATATCGAGCGTTTGCGGCATCTGGGCTTTGGCAGCTTGATTGAAGCGCGTCCTCGGGTGGCGGATTGGTTCGCGCGGCTTAGCACTCGCCCAGGACACCAACAGGGGGTCGTCGCCTGGTTCAATCCCGGGTATCTTGCGATCTTTGAGCGCGAGCGCCCCAAAGTTGAGGCAAAGCTCGCTGAACTCTTGTCCGTTTGAGAACCCAGTCGAGGCCAACGTAGCATGTCCACACCCTCCATCATGAAGTGGTGCCGATTTGAGTCGGCAGGAAAAACCGCATACGGAATTGTTGAGGACGACTCGGTAGTGCCGGTTCGCGGCACGCCCTTCGAGGGCTACGAGCGCTCAGCCGAGCGGCTGCATCTCGGCTCCGTACGGTTGCTGGTCCCCGTAGTGCCCGGTACGTTTTTTTGCGCAGGTCTTAACTATGCCGGCCACATCCGCGAGGTGGCGGCCAAAATCGGCGAGTCACCGAACCTGCCCACCCGCGCCGAGATCGGCTATCGGGCGAATAATGCCTTGATAGCGCACGGCGAAAACATCATCAAGCCGCACGACGCGACCGATCAGTTTCAATATGAAGGCGAGCTGGTGGCCGTGTTCGGTAAGCAGGCGCGCAAGGTATCGCCCGAGCAGGCGCTTGACTGCGTGCTTGGCTGGACCATCGGTAACGATGTCAGCGAACGCAGCTGGCAGAAAAGCGACCGGACATTTTTCCGCTCGAAAAACAGCGACACATTCAAGCCGATGGGGCCGTGGTTTGTCACGGGGCTGGACTACCGTTCCATGCGCACCATCATTCGCCTGAACGGCAAGCAGGTGGATAGCTTTGACACCGCCGACATGATTTTCAGGCCCGAGGTGTTCATTAGCGAAACCTCGCGTTACTGCACCATCAGCCCGGGCGATGTGATGTGGTTCGGCACCGAAGGCAAGCAGGAAAACATGAAGCCCGGTGATGTGATCGAGATCGAAATCACCGGGATCGGCGTGCTGCGCAATCAGGTGGTTGCCGAGGCCTGATCAGGCCCTCATTACGGGGCTTCGCGAAGCGGGCGGGCGCCGTCGGGGGGCATGATCTGTCCGTTGTTCAACACGAACGCAATGGTGGTGTAGTAGCCGCATAACGCCACCAGATCAAGCACGCCTGCACGCCCAAATTTTGCCTGCGCTTCGTCGTACACCGGCCCAGGCGCGGCACCACAGCGGAAGGTTCCGAGCACGAAGTCGTGAACGATTCGCTGCTCGTCGGTCATGTCATGGGGGATCTCGTTACGCTGAATGGCGCGGATGATTCCATCAGGCAGATCGGTTTTGGTGCGAGCGATGCGCTCGTGCGCAAACCACTCGTACTGGCAGGTCCAGTGGCGCGCCACGAGCAGGATGGCAAGCTCGATCAGTGCGGGGGAAATCGTTGAGCGAAAGCGCAGATACTCGCCAACCTGTTCGAGCACGTCGGTGAGGTCGGGGTTGTGGAGCAGCGCGACGAATGGTCCACGAATTGCACCACGGGGCCCGCCCGAGATCTTTGCGGCGATTTCTTTCTGTCGGGCCGTCATCTGGTCATCGGGTATAGCGGGAAAGCGTTCAGTGCTCACGATGTCTCCTCTATGGCGTGTGTTTCGATTCTAACAACGTGTTGACCTTGACACCCGTGATCAAGCGGCGCGACGATGCGCCCCGGGTTTCATATCTTCCGACAAGAAAGCCGGGCACCCTCGAGGGCCCAATAGGGAGTTGCGGATGCGTAAACTGATCATGACCCTTGCTGTGGCCGCAACGACTCTTGCAGCGCCCGTTGCACGTGCAGATAACTATCCTGCGGAGGGCATCCGGATCGTTGTGCCCTATGCGGCAGGTGGTATTGCCGATGTGCTCGCGCGTCTGGTTGGCGCGAGGATGGAGGCCGCCTTCAAGCAACCGGTGATCGTTGAGAACAGGGCGGGAGCCAATGGCACCATTGCGCAGCAGTTCGTCGCAGGCGTGAAGCCTGATGGCTATACCTTGCTGCTGGGCAATACCAGCACTCAGGTGGTCAACGCGCATCTGTACACCAAGCTGCCAATTAACATCGCGAAGGCGTTTCAGCCCATTGGACTGATCGCGGCATCGCCAATGCTGCTGGTGGTGTCAGCGGGTAACCCCGCCAATACCGTCGCCGACGTCCTGGCCGCTGCGCGAGCGAGCGCGGTTCCGCTTAATTTCGGATCTGCAGGTAACGGATCGGCTTCGCATCTGTCGCTGGTTCTGCTGTCCACGCAGGGTAAGGTGGCCTTCAATCATGTGCCGTACAAAGGCACGGCACAAATCGCTCCCGACCTGATTGGTGGCCGGCTTGACGCCTACTTTGATGTACCGATTACGGCGATGTCACTGCTCAAGTCTGGAAAGCTGAAAGCGATTGGCGTTGCCAGTAAAGATGCTCAGCCCGCGCTTCCGGGCGTTCCCCCCATCGCCGCGACGCTGCCTGATTTCGAAATGACCACCTGGCTCGGTCTGTTCGGTCCTGCGGGCATGCCGCGCGAGCGGGTCGAGCGGTTGAATCGCACGCTGGTGTCCATCTTGGCCGAGCCGGCCTTCAGGCAGCAGCTGATCGACCAGGGCAACGAGATACGTCCAGGCTCGGCTACCGATTTCGAGGCGTTTATTGCTAAGGAAATGACGCGGATTGGCGAAGTGATTCGCGCCGCAGGCATCAAGCTAGACTGACACCTGACCTCGCCCTTAAGGACACTCCATGGCCAAGATCCGCCATATCGCAATCGCTACCCAAGACCCGGACAAGGCGCTTGAGTTTTATTCGAACACATTCGGATTCAAAAAGCTTAAAGCGCTCGACAATGAGCGTGCGCGCGGCTATATGGTCACCGATGGATCCATCAATATCGTGCTGTTGAAGTTCAAAACCGACCAGCTTGGCAAAGGGATGGACTACGTTGGGCTCCATCACTTCGGCGTCTACACCGATGAAGCCGATGACGTGGTTGACCGTGTGTTTGCTAACGGCGGCGAGCAATACATCGATGAGATGGAACTGACCCCGGTCGACGACGGTAAGTACCGGCGGCCCGATAAGTTCCGTGGCTACGAGGGCATGGTGTTCGACGTAGCGGATGCGCCGTGGCCAGGCACTCGTGAGTACGAAGACAAAAAATAAGGTTTGGTTCGGCTAGCCCCACCGGAGCGGTTGATGGATCTCCCTCGCAATACCTTTAAGCATGCACTCGCCGCAGGCCAGCAGCAGATCGGACTTTGGGCGACGCTTTCATCGAATCTCACTGTCGAGCTTCTCGCGGGTGCGGGGTTCGACTGGATGCTGCTCGATATGGAGCATTCCCCCAATGACCTCGAGTCGCTATTTGGGCAACTTCAGGCGGCCGCTCCCTATCGCACGCATCCGGTGGTTCGGGTGCCGTGGAACGATCCCGTCATGCTCAAGCGCGTACTGGACATTGGCGCGCAGTCCGTGCTCATTCCGATGATCGAGAATGCCGAGCAGGCCAGGGCGGCGGTGGCGGCGATGCGATATCCGCCCAAGGGCATTCGGGGAGTGGGCGGGACGACGCGTGCCACGCGATGGGGGCGAATCGCCGACTACCCGCAAAAGGTGGAGCAGGAACTGTGCATCCTGCTGCAGGTCGAAACTGTGCAGTCCCTCGAGCAGATTGAGGAGATCGCGGCGGTCGATGGGGTCGACGGACTGTTTGTGGGCCCGGCTGATCTCCACGCTTCATTTGGCCATGTCGGTGAACGACATCATCCCGAGGTATGGCCGCACATTGAGGCGGCGATCCGTCGGATCAGAGCGGCGGGGTGTGCGCCGGGTTTCCTTACGTCCAGCGAACCCGACGCGCGTCGTATCCTCGAACTCGGCGGCCAGTTTGTAGCCGTGGGCTCGGACGCATCCTTGCTGGCGTCGGCGGCGGATTCGCTTCGCCGCCGATACCTCGGCTGACGCTCAGCCCTCGCGTAGCCAGGCCTCCCCAGCCTCATACAGGGCCGCCTGTTCAGGCGAGTTGTGCTCAACCAGATCGGGCGTGATGCGGGCGCCGCCCAGCGACTGCACATAGGTGATATGCCGGTACGCTTTTGGCAGCGAGGCCAGTCGAGCGGGGTCGAGCGCAAGCCTCGCGTTTGGGTCGACCGGGTCAAGGCGATCCTTCTCATGGATCGGGTCGCGTTGTGCGATCCGCCATTGATGGTCAGCGCGGACGCAGCGATCGAAAAAACGCCCCCAGGCAGTGATGTCGACCTCTGTGCCATCGATGACCGCGCGAAGGAGCAGGGTCATCCGCGTCTCGGCAAGCGCCCGGTCGCCATGCAGGCGCACCGTCGTGCCACCCAGGGCATGCTGCGCAAGGGGCGCCTTCGGATTGGCCGCCGATTGAATCGATGCTGCAATGAATTCTTCGGCCGAGCCTTCCAGCCAGGTGGTTCGGACCCGCGCGCCCGGCACATAGCAGGTTCGCAGCAGGTCCCACTGGCGGGTGTCGCGCCAGAGCGCCCAGCAGCGCATCAGGCGTTCGATCTCGAGTGTGTCGTTATTCACCGCTGATCCCCGCTTCACGCAGGAACTTCGGCCAGCGTTCCGCCTCGGCGCGCACGAAGCGCTCGGTGCTTGCAGGGTCTAGGTCAAGCATTCTCCAACCGCCGTCTTCGAGACGTTTGCGCAGGTCGGGTGCGGCCGAGACTTTAGCCATCGCCTCGCGCAGTCGCGATACCACCGCAGCGGGGGTGCGCGAAGGCGCGAAAATTCCCAGCCAGCTTTCCAGAACCAGACCATCAAGGCCTGCCTCGGTAGCCGTGGGCACATTGGGCAGCGACGCATCGCGCCGGGTACCCGAGGTGGCGATGGCCTTGATCCGGCCCGCTTCAATCAAAGGTTGCGCGGTGGTGGTGTTATCGAAGAACAGGTCGACCCGGCCGCCTACCAGGTCGGTGTAGGCGGCCTGCGCGCCCTTGTACGGAATTTCAACCATCTGAATGTTGGCGAGCCGTCGAAGCATGACTGCAGCAACATGCTGGCCCGAGCCGGTACCACCCGTGGCCATGTTGAGCTTGCCAGGATTGGCCCTGGCATAGGCAAGCAATTCGGCCAGCGTGTTTTGCGGCAGGTCGCGGCGCGCAACGAGGCAATAGCTGAAGCTTGCGACCAGCGCGATGGGCACGAAATCAGCTGCCGCGTCGTATTGCGGGTTTTTGTATAGCCCGCCATTGAGCGCCATGTTTGCGAGGCCACCGACGACCAGGGTGTAGCCATCGGGCGCGGCAGCGGCCGCTACCTGGGTTCCAACCAGGGTGCCCCCTCCCGTGCGGTTTTCAATGACGACGCCCACTCCGAGCTCGGGCGACAGCTTCTCCGATACCCAGCGGCCCAGATTGTCGTAACCGCCACCCGGTGTGGTGGGCACAATGATTCGAACCGGCCGGTTCGGATAAGCCTGCGCAAAAAGCGCCGGACTGGCTAGCGCGGTCGCAGAGCCGACGACCAGTTGACGACGGGTTCGATTGAGCACAGCAGCCTCCTGGTGGCAGAAAGTGCGCCAAGTCTAGCGGCTTGTTTCGCGATGCGGTGCCATCGTTTCGGCCCAGAGCCTTCGAGCGTGCGGCGCCAAGTTGGCTGACGCCTGGTCAATGAAATCGGCTCTGGCCGAGGGCGGCCGTACTCGGCTACCATCCGGACGTCAATTGGCGTTGACAAGCGTCATTAACCGACCACGCAGCCCCTGAACAGGGCGCGCACTGAGGAGATGGATCGTGTCGCGAGCGCTTAAATGGGTTCTGGCGTTGCTTGGGTGCCTGATTGCCCCGTTGTCGTATGCCGATGCGGCGTTTCCTGCCAAGACGATCACCGTATTCGTTCCATTTCCCCCAGGAGGCTCAACGGATCGGGTTGCCCGCCTGATTACGCAAAAGCTCTCCGAGAACACGGGCCAGCCAGTGGTGGTTCAGAACCGGCCCGGTGCGGCGGGTGCGATTGCAGCGCAGGCAGTGCTTGCGCAGCCCGCTGATGGCTATTCGGTCTTTGTTGGCCATGTGGGCACTCATGCGATTGACCCGCATCTGAACGTGCAGGTAGGGTTCGACGCCAACCGCGATTTCCGTCCGGTGACCTCGTTTTTTTCATTCCACAGCATTCTGGTGGTGCCCGCGTCGCTGCCAGCCAATAACGTCAAAGAACTGATTGCGCTTGCAAAGTCCAGGCAGGGCGGACTCACGTTTGCGTCGCAGGGCACGGGCACGGCTGGACATTTTCTGGGCGAGATGTTCCAGCAGGTTACTGGCGCACCCATGGTGCATGTTCCGATGAAGGGCGCCGCGCAGGCGGTTACCGAAACCGTTGGCGGACGAATCGATGTGCTGTTCTCGTCCTATATTTCTGCTCAGGCGTTTTTGAAAGAGGGGCGCCTGAAGGCCCTGGCCTATGCCGGCCCCAAGCGTTCATCGATGTTGCCGGATGTGCCAACGCTGGCCGAGCTGGGCATTCGCGATGTTGAATACGATCAGTGGTTCGGCTTCTTTGTTCCGGTTAAGGTTCCCGACGCGATCGTTCAGCGCCTGAATACCGAGCTGGTGCGCGCTGCGCGCTCGCCCGAGGTCACCGCCTCGGTAGGGGGGCAGGACGCCCACATCGTGACATCCACGCCTGATGAAATGGCCCGCCAGATTACAGCCGACCATCGTCGCTACGGCGAGATCGTGAAGCGGCTGGGCAGCCAAGTTCGGTAATCGCCTGCAGCCTGATCTGCCAATCCCAATAAGGACCTGTTGATGGAAAAAATGATGAACCGCAAGGCCTTTGGTGAGGCGCTCATTGCGGCCCGGTCGCAGCGCCATTCCAAAGGGCACCCGTTCTCCTTGGCCTGGGCCAATGGGGAACTGACCCGCGCACAGCTGGGCTTCTGGGCGATCCAGCACTACTACTACATCGAACTCATTCCGCAGCAGTTCGGTCATTTTTTCTGCCGCCTACCCGATCTCGATGCGCGTCGGCATATGCTTGAGAATCTGATCGGAGAAGAGGTTCCCGATCAGCCTGGTAAACGTCACCCCGATCTGCTGCTGCGGTTTGCGCAGGCATGCGGCGTATCGCCGAAGCGGGTCCGCGAGGCCGCCGATCGCGGGGACATTCTTCCTGGTACCCGTGCGATGCGAAGCTGGATCTACGAGCTGGTTGCGTTTCGCGAGCTTGCCGAAGCCGCGGCGGGAATCATGGTTGCGCTCGAAGGGCAGACGCCCACGCTTTATCCGCGCTACGTCGAGGCGTGTCGGTCAATGGGGATGACCGACGAGGATCTCGAGTTTTTCCATGTGCATATCGAAAACGACACTCACCACGAGGGCGAGGGGTTGGAAATCACCTATCGCTATGCGCATACGCCGGCGCTGCAGCGCAAGGCAATCGCCGCCGTCGCGGCGTCGGCCAGGCAGCGGCTGGCGATGCTCGACGGTATTTGGGGCGCTATCGAAACAGGTTCCTGGAAGTCGAGAAAGGCGGCCTGATCCGTGAGCGCCCGAGGCATCAAGGCGGACTTACCGTCCAGAGTGGCGTTAGTAACCGGCGCAGCGGGCGGTATCGGCCAGGAGGTCGTGTCGCGCCTTCGCGCCAGCGGGGCGCGCGTGGCCGCTTTCGACATGCCCTCTCGGCTCGCCGGACGGACCACTTCGCGATTCCTGCCGCTATCGGGCGATGCTACCCGTGAAAGCGACGTGATCCAAGCGGTCGCGCGAACTGTTGAGCATTTTGGACAGCTCGATTGGCTGGTGCACACGGTGGGAAAGGTGGGGAGTGGCGGCATTGATCAGTGCTCGCTGGAGGCGTGGCGCTCCCAGATGGCGGTCAATCTTGACTCGGCGTTTCTGTTCTGTCGCGAGGCAGCACCGCATCTGGCGCAAGCCCGCGGTGCAGTCGTATTGTTCTCGTCCACGAATGGGCGTACGGGTGGCAGCGCTGTGTCCGGCGCAGCCTATGCAGTGGCCAAAGCAGGCATCCTGAACCTTGCGCGGTTTCTAGCCCGTGATTGGGCTCGCGCCGGCGTGCGCGTGAACTGTATTGCTCCAGGGCCGGTCGACACGGCGATGCTGGATCGTTTGGGCCCTTCGGGCCGCGCGCGCCTCCTCAAGACGATTCCCCTGGGTCGATTCAGTACCGCGCAGCAGGTTGCGTCTCAGGTGGCGTTTCTGCTTTCCGACGACTGCAGCGCTGTCAGTGGAGAAGTGTTCAATACCAGTGGCGCACTGGTCCTTGACTGACCCTGTCAGTCTGGAAGCCCTGTTTTGCGCAGACCCTCTGCAATGTGGCGCAGGTGTTCGGGATCTCGGTAGCCGGGCGCCATCCGCCGGGCCTGTTCGCTTGCAGAACGCTCAGCGCCCAGTTGTTTGAGTGCTGCCGCCTGCTCCTTTGCCTCGTCAAGCTTTCCTGCTTGCGCTAGCGATGCGGCATACCAGAGTCGGCATAGCGCGTCGGACGGGGCGCGCTTCACGCATAACCCGGCGTACTCGGCTGCCTCAACGTAGTTGTTCTGCAGGTACAGCGAGCTGGCGAGCGGCGATGCGAGATGACCCGGCTGCGGAACAGGGTCGAGTCGTAGCGCACGCCTGAGGAGGCCAACCGATCGTTCGAATTCGCCCGCCCGGCTCATGACGGTGGCCGCCGCTCGAAGTAGTTCGGTATCCGTGGTGTTCGCAGAGATGACCGACTCCATTTGCGCCACGGCGGTGCCATGCTGGTTGATCAAGGTGAGGCTGTCGGCGTACGCCGCGCGCGCGCTCGGGTCAGAGGGGGCTAGCGAAACGGCCTTTCCGGCAATGTCGAGCAATTGCTGGGCGGCAGCGAGCGACTGGTTGTCAACGGTCCATCGTTGAAGCAGAAGCTGATTAAGCACGTTGTGGAGCCCAACGTAGGCTTGTGCAAGATTGGGGTCAATCGAGATGGCGCGCTCAAGCTTGCGGCGCGCCTCTGACATCTCATTGAAGTCGGCTGACGGTCGGCGTAGCCGCGCCTGCCAGACGAGATCGAGCGCCGCCAGTGTTTCCGCGCTGGCGGGCGACGCGCGTGGCGCTTCGCGTCGACGCAGCTTCGGCGCAATGCTCGTGACAACGCGGTCAGTAAGGTCGTCGAGCACAATCAGGACATCGGATACCGGACGCTCGATTCTGTCCGACCAGATCGCGTTCCCTTGACTCGTATCAATCAGCTGGACATGCAGCTTAAGTTGGCCCGCGTTTCGCTCTACGCTTGCCTCAAGCAGATAGCGGACGTTCAGTTCCTGACCGATTGCCTGCGCATGAACCGCCCGACCTTGAAAGGTGAAGGAGGTGTGACGGCCGATGAGGCCTAATCCTGTGGTGCGTCCCAGAGCCGTGATCAGATCGTCGGTCAGACCCTCGGCAACATAGCCCTGATCGGCTTGCGGTGAGCTATCTCTGAAGGGCAGCACCATCAGTAGCGCTCGGTCGCTGGCTGGCGCACGCGGAAGCCTGGGCGACAGTATCTGGCCTGCAGCAGCCGCAGCCTGCTGCGCCGGCGTCAGTTCCGTGTTCGTGGAAACGAGCAGTTCTGGGGGCGTGGCCCAGGGGCGCCAGACGGCAAGGATGCCAGCCCCTATGATCATGGCTATCCCAACAAGCGTTGAGTTGACGCGGGGGCCGCGCCGACCTGAGGCTTTCACGGGTTTTCTAGGGACGCTTGGATGTTCCATTCAGACCTGCCGCGACGCGTGAATTTTAGGTCACGCAATTGCGAGCGGGCAAACCCCAATTCTCGGTCCGTTACCGCTTGTCATCGGGGCGAATGATCGTCATTATCCTGCGCTGCCCGACCTGGCGGGTAAGGGTTGAATGGGCGTTCACCGAACGGTAATCGTTTTTGCGTTGTCGAATGAGCCTTTCAGACTTTGACTTCTCCGCGCTCGCCTCCGAGCGCGCCGTCCACCGGTCCGTGTATACCGATCCGGCGGTATTTGCCGCTGAACAGGCGCGCATCTTTCGGCGCGCCTGGCTCTATGTCGGTCATGAAAGTCAGGTCCCCGCGGTCGGCGACTGGCTGCTGACGCAGCTCGGGCCCGACGAAATGATCCTGATCCGGGGCGAGGAGGGGGCGCTGTCACTGCTTCACAACCGCTGCCCGCACCGTGGGGCGCGCCTGGTTGCAGCAGAGCGTGGGTCCAGCCGGCATCTGATCTGTCCCTATCACGCTTGGAGCTTCGACCCGGGCGGGCGGCTGACCGGATTGCCGCTCCCGGAGGGCTACACCCCAGGCTTTCTGGACGATGCGCAGGGCCGCCAGGTTGCGCGGGCACCCCGGGTTCAGTCGTATCGTGGCTTTGTGTTTGCCAGCCACGCGGCAGAGGGGCCCTCGCTCTCTGAGTTTCTCGGGGGCATTGCGTTTGCAATCGACAATCTGGTGGATCGGGCGCCGGCAGGCCGGGTCACCCAGGTTGGCGGCGCCTTGCGCATGCTGTACCGCGGTAACTGGAAACTGTTCATGGAGAACGCCGTCGATCTGGTGCACCCAGGATTCGTCCACGCCAGCGCCGTGGCAGCGGCCCGCGCCGATCGCGAGGCGGCAACCCTCACGGGGGTTACCGGGCAGGTTGTTCAGATGCAGCTTGCCAACGGCTTGCGGCCTTCTGAGTGGAACGAGCTCTCCATACACGGATTCTCGGGCGGCCATGTGAGCATGGACAGTTTTTACCGCCAGGGCGTCATCGCTGCGCAGCGCGACGATCCCGTTTTCCAGCGTTACTTTGCGGCGCTGGCCGGCGCACACGGTGAGGAGCGGGCGAGAGAGATTCTTTCCATCGACCGATTCAACAATCTGGTGTGGCCCAATCTGTCAATCAACTCCCGCTTTCAGGCCATGCGTGTGGTGCAGCCGCTTGCGGTGGACCTGACGCTGGTAACCAGCTGGTGCTTCGCCCTTGATGGTGCGCCTGAAGAAATGACGCGATTGACGCTTCGCTTTCTGACAGCTGCCGCGTCACCGGTGTCGCTGGTCGCGGCAGATGACCTTGAGATCTTCGAGCGATGCCAGCGCGGCTTTGCCGGGGACGGCCCAGAGTGGCTGGACATCTCGCGGGGACTGGCCGTCGATCGCGAAGTGGAAGGTGAAACGATCGCGCCGGGTACCAGCGAGCTACCGATTCGGCTGCAGTTCTCCGCCTGGCGGAAGTGGATGTCGCAGTCCAGGGTTGCCGCATGACGCACAACACCTCAGACGCCGTGCGCGATGCCATTGAACTGGTGGAGCGTGAGGCGCGCCTGCTGGATGAGCGGCGATTTGAGGAGTGGCTCACGCTTTTTGCTGAAGAAGGCTGGTATTGGATGCCCGCCTCGTGGGGGCAGACCTCACCCGACGATTCGCTGTCGCTCGTCTATGAAGATCGGCGCCTGCTTGCGCTGCGGGTTCGACGTCTGGCAAGTCCTGTGATTCATGTTGAACAGCCTGCCTCTCGGACGCACCACCATCTCAGCGGACTTCGTTCCCAGATTCTGAGCGACGGTGCGGTCGAGGTTCAATCGATGCAGCTGATCGTAACGGTTCGGGCCGCCGAAAAGCAGCTGTTTAGCGCGCAGTGCATTCATCGGGTCGTGAGCGGCAGGCAGGGGTTTCAAATCGCTGCCAAAACGATTCGACTCATCGATTGCGATTTTCCCCATCGTGGTCTGGCGGTTCCGCTCTAGATTGATTCGTCCTGACAAACCCTTTTAACTGGAGACAAGAATGAAAACGGTTGTCAATGCAGTGGCCGCGCTGATGCTGTCAGCGGGCGTGATTGGCTCAGTGGCCGCCCAGGAAGTCACGCTGCGCGCTGGCGTCTTCGTTCCGGTCAACACCGCGTTTGGCGAGATGTGTGGCCGGTTTGTGAACCAGCTCAATGCCGACGCCAAAGGCACGGTTCAGATCAGGCTGGTGGGTGGGCCCGAGGCGATTCCGTCATTCGAGCAGGCCAATGCGGTTCGAAGCGGGGTGCTGGATGTGGTGTGCCTGCCGCCAGCGTTTTATGTAAGCGTGATGCCCGAAGCCGACTCACAGATTCTGGCGACAACTTCCACCATTGATCAGAAGAAATCCGGTGCCTACGCGACGCTTCAGGCTGCGCACAAACAGCGGATGGGGGTTCATCTGCTGGCGTCTTACGGCGACGGTATTCGCTTCCACATTTTTACCAATAAGCCCGTGTCAAAGGTGGAAGACCTGAAGGGCATGAAGCTTCGGACCACACCGAACTACACACCGTTCTTTCAGGCGCTTGGCGTGAGTCTGATTAACACCGCACCGGGTGAGGTGCAGCAGGCGCTTGAGCGCGGCGTGGTGGAAGGCTATGGCTGGCCGCTCATCGGAATCTTTGATCTCGGCTGGGCCAATTTCACGCGTTTCAGGGTCGACCCGGGCTTTTACACGGTGATCGTCAATGTGCTGGTCAACGATCGTAAGTGGCAGTCGCTAACCCAGGCGCAGCGCGATGCGCTTGAAAAGACCGCGGCATGGTTTGATCAGGAGAATCTCAAGTGGGTGGCTGATAAGGTTGCATCGGAGAGCAAGCGGCAGGCCGATGCAGGCATCCGTCCAGTCGATCTTGGTGCTGATTTCCGCAAAGGCGCCTATGACGCTTATTGGGGTGAAATGATCAAACGCGCACCCGATCAGACCCGGGCATTACGCCAGGTCCTGGATCGGTGACGCGCGGTATGGCGACCTCGCAGTCAGGCCTGGTCGGGCAGCCCATCGCTCGACCTAAGGCCCGTCAGCTCGCAGCCGGTAGGGGACGCTACCTGGACGATCTGCGGGTCGCCGGCCTTTTGCACGCCGCGTTCCTGCGCAGTCCGCATCCCCATGCGCAGCTTGTCTCGCTGGACAGCGACGCATCCCGGCAGGCGCCCGGCGTGATCGCGGTGTTTGTGGCGGCTGATCTCGCGCCGGTCCTGACACCTTGGACCGCGCGCATGCCGACGCTCACCGCGCATCGCTCGGTGGAACAAACCGCGCTGGTTCGGGATCGGTCTCTGTGGCAGGGACAACCGGTTGCGCTGGTAGTTGCCGAGACTGTGGCGCAGGCCGAGGACGCCGTCGCGCTGCTTTCAGCGGAATGGGAGCCACTCCCGGCGCTTGCCAGCGCTGCTCAGGCGTTTGCGGCAGACGCGCCGGTTCTGCATGAGGCGCTTGGCAATAATGTGTTGTTCGAGCATCGCATCGATGCACGGCGCGAGCATCCGCCCGCTGCTGTGGAACTACGTCATCAGCTTCGGTTTCCGCGCCATACCGGGGTATCGCTTGAACCGCGCGGTTTGATCGCCGACTTTGATCCCGCCCACAACCAGTTGACGGTTCATGCCTCCACCCAGGTGCCGCATCAGATGCGCGCCATGCTCGCTGCACACCTTTCGCTGGAAGAACATCAGGTTCGGGTGATCGTGCCTGACGTGGGGGGCGGTTTTGGTGTGAAGCTGCACTGCTACGAGGACGAAATGGCGGTGGCGGCTGCAAGCCGGCTGTTAGGGCGTCCAGTCAAATACGTGGTTGACAGGCTTGAAGCGTTTGCCTCGGATATTCATGCGCGGGCGCATCGGGTTGATGCCACGATCAAGGTCGGCGCTGACGGGGCACTGCTCGGGTTTGAAGTGGACGATCAGGTTGAAGCCGGTGCGGTGTCGGTGTATCCGCGCACCAGCGCGCTGGAGGCCCTGCACGCGGTGGCGGGTATCGCAGCGCCCTATCGAGCCATGTCGCTCCAGGCGCGCGTGCGCGTGGCATTTCAAAATAAGCCTGCCATTGGTTCTTATCGCGGCGTGGGGCAACCGATAGCGTGTGCGGTGACCGAAATGATGATCGATTCGGCCGCCCGCGCGCTGGGTCTGGACCCTGTTGAGATTCGCCGTCGCAATTTTCGACAGCTTGACCGCGACGGCCCATTGACGCCAGGCGGTCTTGATCCGGGCGGAGAGCTGAGTTTTCAAGCCTGCACCGACCAGCTGCTCGCGTTGATGGACTACCCGACGCTTCGTGAACGCCAACGAGAGGCGCGCGCGAAAGGTCGCGCGCTGGGTATCGGATTCGCGAGCTTCATCGAACAGTCTGCGCCCAATTCGCGCGTCTATGGCGGCGCTGGCGTGCCGATCGCAGCAGGCGATGGCTGTTCGCTCAGACTCGAATCCAGTGGCGGGCTCTCCTGCATCACCAGTGCACAGTTTCAGGGGCAGGGGCTTGAAACCGGCCTCGCCCAGCTGATCGCTGACGCATTTGGTGTCGCGCTGGAGTCAGTGCGAATTGTCCACGGCGATACCGCTGTGACACCGGTGGGAGGCGGCACCTGGGCATCGCGAGGGCTGTCGGTCAGCGGTGAGGCAACGCTCGTGGCGGTGCAGCAGCTGAAGCTGCGTCTCGCGAAAGCGGCAGCGGAGCTGCTCGAGGCGTCAGAGGCTGACCTTGAATTCCGAGACGGCGCGGTGCACGTGGCGGGTACCGATCGCAGCGTGACGCTCGCTGAGCTGGGCTTCGTGCTCCACTACCAGCCCCACCGGCTTGGGCAGTCAGGCCCAATCGACCCGATGGTGACCGCACACGTACAGCCGACGCGTCCCTATCAGATCGCCAACGGTATCCAGGCGAGTCTGGTCGAGGTGGATATCGATACCGGTCTGATCCACCTGCTTAAACACTGGGTGGTCGATGACTGCGGCCGTGTCATCAATCCCCTGCTGGTCGATGAGCAGCTGCGAGGGGGCGTCGTACAGGGAATCGGCGCGGCACTGTTTGAGGAGTGCCGTTACGATAACCAGGCGCAGCTGCTTACCGGAACATTGGCTGACTATCTGGTTCCGATGGCCGCCGAGATGCCTGATATCGAGATCGGGCATGTCGAGACGCTCGTCCCTGGCTCGCTTCTGGGCGGCAAGGGCGTAGGGGAGGCCAGTATCGTTGGCGCGGCTGCCGCGGTAGCCAATGCGGTCAACGATGCGCTGTCGCCTTATGGCGCTGAAATTTTTGAGTTACCGATTACGCCAGAGCGTGTTCTGCGTGCGTTGGGCTCAGTGGCCCCAGGCGAGCGCGATGCGGCGTCGTAGTCCGGTACGCGAGCGAGCGGAATCTTGAAACTGCTGGCGATTCGCGAACACACGGTTCCGCTGTCCGCTCCCATGCGCAACGCGTCGGTCGCGTTTGACGCCATGACGGCGTCGGCCCTGTCCATCGTCAGCGACTGCAATATTGGCGGTCGCCCCGTAATTGGCTATGCATTTGACTCCATCGGCCGGTACGGTAAAGGAGGGCTGCTGCGCGACCGCTTTATCCCGCGACTGTTGGCAGCTGATTCGAATCGCCTGCTTGACTCAAGCGGGATGATCGATCCGCAGGCCTGTGTGGCTGTGCTGATGCAAAACGAGAAAGAAGGCGGGCATGGCGAGCGCCCCGGCGCGGTGGGGCTGATCGAGGCGGCCCTCTGGGACCTGCGGGCCAAGCTTGAAAACAAGCCCCTCTGGCGGGTGCTGGCCGAACAGTCTGGCCGTGTTTCCACGACCTCTGGTGTCGTGTTCTCCGTGTACGGATCATGCGGACACTTTCGGCCGGGTCGCGGCGCAGCCGAGCTTGACGGGCTCGCCGCCGAGGTCGCGGCTGCGCGAGTTGCCGGTTTCACCACCATCAAAGTCAAGCTTGGTGGCGCAAATCTGGATGACGATGTTGCCCGAGCGCGTGCGGCAATCGGCGCGGTAGGCAGCGGCCGAGTTGCTGTTGATGTCAATGGCAAGCTTGATCCCCTGATTGAGGTCCGCTGGCTCGAAGCGATGGGCGCGTTAGGCGTGGCGTGGGTCGAAGAGCCTGCCTCGCCGCTCGATTATCAGCGGCTCGCTCGAATCGCCAAGGTATCGCCAGTTCCTGTTGCCACCGGTGAGAACCTTTTCTCGTGGGATGACGCGCGCAACCTGCTTCGCTATGGCGGGCTCAGACCGGATCGCGATCTGATCCAGATCGATATCTCGCTCAGTTACGGGATCGGCGAGTACCGTCGTATTCTCGATTTATTCGAATCAGCTGGCTGGAACCGGCGCTCCATGGTGCCGCATGCAGGTCACCTGTTCGCAGCGCATGCGGTGGCCGGCCTGGGCCTCGGCATGCACGAGTCCGCCTCCGATCTGTCGCTGGCCTTCGGAGGCTTATGGGACGGGACCGAGATTACCGATGGTTGTGCCAAAGCGAGTGAAGCGCCGGGCGTGGGGTTTGAAGTTAAATCCCGTCTGATGGAATGGCTGCGTCCACTTGGTGAAAGCCAGCCGCTCATCAACGATACTGACCTTAATGCCGGCAGCGCCG
>CAZORB010000023.1:14820-36731 GCA_964581825.1 uncultured Bordetella sp. | reverse complement strand
ACGAACCGCTCAGCCTTCGGCCACCCAGGAACCGCTTTTTCCGCCGTGTTTTTCGAGCAGCCTGACATTGGTGATCACCATGCCGCGATCAACCGCCTTGACCATGTCGTAGATGGTGAGCAGACCCACCTGGACCGCTGTCAGCGCTTCCATTTCAACGCCGGTACGGCCGTCGCACTCGGCGCGTGCCTGGCAGTGGACGGTTGATGCCGATTCATCGATCGAAAATTCGACGGTTACTCGCGTCAGCGCGATCGGGTGACAGAGCGGGATCAGGTCCGCGGTGCGCTTGGCGCCCTGAATGGCGGCGATCCGGGCGATTCCCAAAACATCGCCTTTTGCAGCCGACCCATCACGAACGCGGGCAAGCGTGGCGGGTTGCATGCGGATCGATCCCTGGGCGATTGCAACCCGGCGGGTAATGGCCTTGTCGGCAATGTCGACCATGTGCGCCTGGCCGGCGGCATCGAAGTGGGTGAGCATCGTGGTTTTCGTAAAGGGCAGTGGGGCTATGATATCCGGATGAGCTTGAGCGCATCCTGGATACTGCCGCGTGCGCGGCCGCTGCTGGTGGCACTGTCACTGGGGGTGGTTAACGTGGGCCTAGTCTGCGCGCAACCAGTCGATCTGCCCCGGTTGGGCGACGCGGCAGGCGATCAGCTCTCACCGCTTGCCGAACGGCGGCTGGGCGACTCGATCATGCGCGAGATCCGGCGAGAGCGCGCGCTGCTCGATGACCCCGAACTCACCGACTATCTGAACCGTCTGGCTGCGCGGCTCGCCGCTCAGCCGGCGGCGAGCGGTTTCAGCTTCGAGCTGTTCGCAGTCGATGACCGCTCGATCAATGCATTCGCGCTGCCGGGCGGCTACATCGGCGTTCACACCGGGCTGGTCGCCTCGGCGCAAGCCGAGTCTGAGCTCGCTTCGGTGCTCGCGCATGAACTTGGGCATGTCACCCAGCGACACGTGGCCAGGATGCTTGCCGCGCAACAGCAGTCCTCGTCGGTGATGGTGGCCTCGCTCGTGGCGGCGCTCCTTGCCGCGCGCTCGAATCCGCAAGCCGCTGTCGGACTGGCCTCGCTCGGCAGCACCGTGCAGATGCAGCAGATTCTCGGATTTTCCCGCGATGCGGAGCGGGAGGCAGACCGGGTCGGCGTTGAGATGCTTCAGCAGGCTGGTTTTGATCCGCAAGGCATGGTCGAATTTTTTGGCCGCCTTCAGGCGGTCTCTCGCCTCTCAGAGGCAGCATTGCCAGGGTATCTGCGCACCCACCCGCTATCGGGCGAGCGGATGAGCGATATCCAAAATCGCGTGATGGCGCTTCGTTACCGGCAACATGCCGACAGCATCGAATTCATGATGCTGCGCGCCCGGTACCGGGTGCTCGCGGATAGAACCCCGGAGGGTCTGCAGCGTGCGAGCCAGATCATGGCGCGACAGATTGAAGACGGTGCTGTCCGCCCGGCAGTGGGGCACTATGCGATTGCGTCGGGCGCGCTGGTTGCGGGTGACCTGTCGGGCGCACGCCGCGCTATTGCTCTTGCCCGGCAGGCGCTCGCGTCGCCGCATTCCTTTATCGAACATGTCGCCGTGCTGATCGAACTCGAGGCCGGGCAGGCGCGTACGGCGCTCGCGATCGCGGATCGGGCTATCGAACGACTGGGAGCAACACGCGCGTTAGCCCGTGCGCGAATTCGTGCGCTGTCCGCGCTCGGTGACTGGCCCGCCGCAGCCCTGGCGAGTGAGCAGGCTCTTGAGTCGGCGCGTTCGGATACCGAACTCTGGGCGTTGCTCGCTCGCGCGGAAGCGGCCCGGGGCAACCAGGCGAAGGCGCATCTTGCGATGGCGGAAATTCATACGATGAATGGCGTTTGGATTGCTGCGATCGATCAGTTGCAGGCCGCGCAGCGCACCCGGCAGCTCGATTTTTATGCGAGCTCCAAGGTAGATGCGCGAGTGCGTGAACTGCGCGCGACCTTTCTCCAAGAGCGGGAAGACCGCCGCTCGGGGCGCTAAGTCTCGTGCTTCGACGCAGCCTGGCTTATGCTGGCACGATGATCCGATTTCCCCTGATCACCCTGATCGTGGCGGCGGTGCTGGGCGGCACCGTGCGCCAGGCCGAGGCTGACCCCAGCGTCTCCACCATGACTGCTGCCGCTGAGTCATTGCGTGAGGGTGAGCGCCTGCTTCGCGTGCAGGGCCCGGCGCGTGATACGGCCGCCGCGTGTGAGCGTTTCGACGAGGCCTCACGCGAGCGTCTGCCGCAGGCCTGGTATCGGGTCGGACAGTGCTACGCGCAGGGTTGGGGGCGACCCGCTGATAAGGCTCAGGCGGCCGATTGGTATCGGCGAGCAGCCGAGGGTGGGCTTGCTGTTGCCCAGACTGCATATGCGCTCGCACTACAACGGGGTGAGGGCACCGAGCGCGATCCGCGCGCTGCAGCCATCTGGTTTGGCCGTGCTGCACTGGCAGGTGATTCGAATGCTGCGCTGGCACTGGGCCGCGCGTACGAAGCCGGGCTAGGCGTTGAGCGCGATACCGTGCGAGCGGCGCAGTGGATGCAACACGCGGCCGATCGGCGTAATCCGGCGGCTCAGGTGGCGCTCGCCCAGTGGTATCTGAACGGCACGTCCGTTGAGCGCTCCGCGCTGTATGCCTACGCCTGGGCGCAGATCGCATCGGACTCGGCGCTGCGGGTAGGCGACCTGGCAATCGCCGACCTCCTGTCTCAGCGTGCGGCGGCGGTTCGCCGCCAGGCCGCTGGCCAGTTGTCGGGCGACCAGCTGATTGAGGGCCAGAGGCTGGGGCGTGACTGGCGACCGCAGGCATTGGCGCTCAAGCTGCCCGGCGGGCCCGATAACGCTTCAGTGGCCGCGCCAGAGGCTGGTGCGGTAACGCCTGGTCCGTCCTCGCCGCCAGCACGCTCGCCGGCCGTTGCAACCATCCCGGATCCCCCCGTTCTTGCGAGTCCCTCGCCACCCACGGCGAGCCCGGGTGCGCCTGCCACGCCGCCCGCTGCCGCGCGGCCCCGGCCAACTACCGGTTCCGGTTTCTTTGTGAGTCGAGCGGGGCATCTGGTCACCAATGAACACGTCGTTCGGGACTGCCGTGAGATTCGGCTGGGTGACGGCCAGACCGCTGAACTGATTGCGATCGACCGGCGAGCTGACCTTGCGCTCTTGAAGTCCGCTCCGGTTGATCAGGCCGCCGTGCTCCGCAGCGATGCGCGCCCACGGCAGGGCGAAGATGTTGTCATCTACGGATTTCCGTTACGGGGGGTGCTGTCCTCATCCGGACAGCTCGGCGCCGGCATGGTGACCGCGCTCACGGGCTTACGCGATAACCCGTTGCAGATTCAGATCGATGTGCCGGTTCAGCCGGGCAACAGTGGTGGCCCGCTGATTGATGCTTATGGCGAAGTGATCGGGGTGGTGGTTTCCAAGCTCAATGCGCTAAGGATTGCGCAGGTAACAGGCGACATTCCGCAAAACGTTAATTTTGCGGTGTCAGCCGCCCCGCTTAAGGCATTGATATCGGCCCACTCGGTTCCTCTTGTCGATTCCGTGCGGCCTGCAATCCCGCTCGCCCGCGAGGTCATTGCCGATGCCGCCCGACGCTACACGACGGCAGTGCTGTGTGCGCGATAATCGCGTCTTCACTTCAAAAGGAACGCGTTCACATGGCCAGGATTGATGTCACCGATGCGGTTCAGTCGCTCGGTCCCGGAGAGTCGCGGGCGTATGCGGCTGGCGCAGAGGAAATCGCAATTTGTCGCGGTGATAGCGGCGTGTTTGCCGTCGCTGATCTGTGCACCCACGCGCATGCCCGACTCACCGATGGCTTCGTGCTGGGCGACCTGATCGAGTGCCCGCTGCACCAGGCGCAATATCGCCTGGATACCGGTGAACTGGTTGACGGCCCGGAATGCCCAGCGCTTCGCACGTACAAGCTGTTTGAGCAGGATGGCCGCTGGTATGTCGAGACTTGAGCGCCGTCGACCAGGAACAGACAATGCTCGATGAATCAGGGTCTGGAAACTTAGCGGCTGGTCTGGCCGGCGCGGCAGTCGAAACCCCATTTGAGCCCCCAGGGGTTCGGGTCAAGCCTGAATGGATCGATTACAACGGCCACATGAACGTGGGCTATTACCATGTTGCTTTTGACGATGCGTCGACGCCTTTTTTTCACTGGCTGGGTCTCTCGCCCGAGTATCGCTCAAGACACCAGGTATCCACCTTCGCGCTTGAAACCCATCTGAACTTTCTGCGTGAGGTGAAACTGGGTGAACCGCTGCGCTTTGCAGCACGCCTGCTGTCGCACGACGCGAAACGCATTCATTTTTTCATCGAAATGTTCCATGCCGACCAGGGCTTCCTCGCCGCCACCTACGAGTCGCTGTCGATGCATGTCGATCTTCGTACTCGGCGCACTGCGCCGATGGCAGAGGCCTTACAGCAACGCATGCGTGCGGTGATGGCAGAGCATGCGAAGCTTGCGCGGCCTTGGCAGGTAGGTCATGTGATTGGTGCGCCGGTTCCCCGCAATTGAAGCGCGCGCCACGGCGTGCGATACGGTCAGCGCCTATCTGAAAAACAGCGTTGCCAGCCCCAGAAAGATCAGGAAGCCCATGCTGTCGGTGCTGAAGGTCAGCAGTACCGAGGAACCAATGGCGGGGTCGCGGCCGCTTCGTTCAAGCGCAAGTGGTACCGCCATTGCGATCAGCGCGCCCACGACCAGATTGAGCGTCATTGCAAGCACCATCAGCATGCCCAGTAGCGCGCCCTGCTGACTGTCTGCGTAGAGCCACCAGGCCACCAGCCCGGCAGCCCCGCCCCACACAACGCCGTTCAGGCCAGCGATCGCGATCTCCTTCACCAGCAACTGCCGGGCGTTGGAGCGCGTGAGCTGACCCAAGGCGAGCGATCGGATGATCAGCGTCATGGTCTGGTTACCGGAGTTGCCTGCGATACCGGCTACGATCGGCATCAGCGCAGCAAGCGCTACCACCTTCTCAATCGTGCCCTCAAAGGCACCAATCACACGCGAGGCGAAGAAGGCCGTGCACAAGTTGACCGCCAGCCATAGCCAGCGGTTACGCGCAGACTGCCAGACGCTGGAAAACAGGTCTTCGTCTTCGCGCAGACCGGCCTGCGCGAGCGCAACGGACTCACCTTCTTCTCGGATCACGTCGACCGCCTCGGCCACTGTGACGCGTCCGATCAGTCGGTTATGCGGGTCGACAACGGGCGCTGACACCAGGTCGTAACGCTCGAACGCGAGCGCCGCCTCGGTTGCGTCATCGTAGGGTGCCAGCGCGAGCACGTCGCGGCGCATGACATCGGAGACCAGCACCTCCGGCTGGTTGATCAGCACCCGATCGAGCGGCAGGCTACCCTCCAACTGATCATGCGCGTCGACCACGAAGATCTGATCGGTGTGGTCTGGCAGCTCATCGAAGGTTCGCAGATAACGCAGCACCGCCTCGAGCGAAAAATCGGCACGTACCGAAATCGTCTCGAAATCCATCAAAGCGCCGACCGAGCCTTCCGGGTACGACATCGAGGCGCGCAACTGCTCACGCTCTTCCTGACTCAGGCCCTGCCGCACCGCCTCGACGACATCGGACGGCAGATCAGGCGCGAGCTCGGCGATCTCGTCGGTATCCAGCGTCTCGACCGCCTCGACCAGCTCCTCGGTGTCCATTGAGCGGATCAGTGACTCGCGAACCGCGTCAGAGACTTCGAGCAGAATTTCGCCGTCGCGCTCTGCCTTGACCAGGTCCCAGACGGTGATCCGGTCGGTCTGCGGCAGCGCTTCCAGGATGTAGGCGACGTCGGCCGGGTGGAGTCGCTCGAGCCGCAGCCGCAGTTCGTTTAAGTGCTGACGCTCGACCAGCTGCTCGACCAGATGGTGTCGCTCGGGGTCTTCGCCATGCTGCTGACGGTGTGCCAGATCGAGCACCACCTGGTGGCGCCGCAGAAGCTCCTGAACCTCGTTGAGCGCGCGCGAGGCCTCTTCCGGGTCGCGCTGCTGGTCGTCTTCGGGCGGTTCAGGAGGCGGCGGCGATTGCGCCGCATCGGAAGCAGGTTCGTAGCCGACATCGGCCGGACTGCCTGAATGTGCCTCGGGCATCCGGCTGGCGAGACTCGACAAGCGCGTGGTTCGCGCGTCGATGGTATCGAGCTCGAGCGATGCCTGCTGCCCGGCCTGCGAGGCCGAGGCAGAGGGCGGCTGAGCCGATTGATTGGAGTCGGGGCGCGAAGTCATCGGCGCGGACGCGGCGGGGCAGGATCGAGAAACCGAATCGTCTCACACAGCGTGGCTGCAGCGAGCGTCGCCGATCACATTCGGCGGATCTGCAACACCCGCGTTGTAGCGTTTCTGATGAGGGCCGCCGGCGCGGGGCTAGCTGGCCCCTCCTGGGGGGGCGGTATCGGTTGCCACGGGCGCCTGAGCCGGCTCGCCTGCGGGCGCTGGGACGCTGTCGTCAGGCTCATCAGGCTCGATCGCCGTTTCATCGGGTTCACTTGCCGTGGAAACCTCAATGAAGCGCGCCTGCACCGACAGGTCGACCTCATCATGCTCACTCAGATCGACGACGATTCGCCTGCCGGAGGCGAGGGCTGGCATGCCTGGCAGGCGGAAGTAGAACGGCGCGCGGGCAAGTCGAACCACATCTTCCCGAACCACCACCGCTTCAGCCCGCCCTAAACCTTGCTGGGTCATCCAGCGCAGGCACCAGAGACGCTCCATTCGCTGCTGGAAGTCCTGATAGGCGCCGTGACGGGCATCGAACGCCGAGATGATCGAAAAGAGCGCGGCATCCTTGGCGCCGAGCGGTGGACGCTCATTTTTCAACAGCGCGATCAGCTGGCGCTGATTGACCAGATCGACATAGCGCCGAAGCGGTGAGGTTGCCCAGATGTACTGCTCGACGCCCAAGCCCTCGTGCGGCAGCGGCTGGGTGCTCATGCGGACCCGCCCGGCCTGCTGCGAGCGATAAATGCCGGGCACCGAATGCTCTGCGAGCAGACCACCCCACTGGCTATTGGCCAGGATCATCATTTCAGCGACGATCCGATCGAGCGGGGCGTCGCGCAGTCGTGGCTCGATCCGCACGCGCTCGCCCTCGGGCCCGCGGTCAATTCGAAAGGTGAAGTCTGCGCGAAAGCGGGGCTCGGGCTTGCCGCGGACGCGTTCTCGTCGCGCCACCGAGGCAAGCGTCACGCGCCAGAGTACCGACAAGGCTGAACCGAACGGCAGCTGCGGTGCGGCGTTCGGATCATCTAAGGCGGCCTCGGTGATCTGGGCAGATACCTGTTCATGGCGCAGATTGGCCACGATTGGCACACGCTCGACTGTGGAATGCGTCGATTCAATGGACCAGCCATCGGCATTGATATCGAGGTAGAGCGATAGCGCAGCCACCTCGCGACCCGCATCAAGCGAATACTGCCCGACGATGGGATCGGGCAGCATGGTGATCTTGTCGCCTGGCATGTACACCGACGACATCCGGTCACGTGCCAGCAGATCGATCGGCGAATCGTGCGTGAGCGCGAGCGCCGGCGCGGCGATATGGATGCCGGGACAGCGACGAGCTCCCGGTGGCGGAGGGACCGTGAAAGCATCATCGATTTCGGTGGTCGATTCATCATCGATTGAAAACGCCTGAACTTGCGCGCGCGCAAGCTCCGGGTGATCCCCTGCGAGCGCATCAGCCGGATGGCTGCGCGGATCGAATTCAATACCCGCCGGAAAATGCTCGGCGGCAAAGCAGCTGAAGTGCAGCGCATGGGCCGATTCGAAAGCGCCGATATCGAGCAGCAGCCGCTCGGGCGTCAGGTGGCTGCGGCGAAGCGCCGCATCGAAGGCCCGCCACTCGATACTCATTTTGTCAGGGCGTACCAGCAGGCCTGCCGGCCGTGCGGCGATCTCGGCGGGCAGCTCGCCCGCGCAGATTCGCTCGGCGATCGCTTCGATTCTTGCCTCGATCTCGCGTCGGCGGGCGAGCGACGCGAGCGCAGTCCGCACGATGTCCTCGGGCGCTGCCCGGTAACGCCCTCGACCCTTACGCTGGAAATGAATCGGCGAGCCGTGAAGACGCAGCAATAGCGCCGTGAACTGCACTGCACTGGGCGTACCGCCGAAATAGTCAGCCGCCAGGTCCTCGACGCCGAATTCGTCTGGCGGGGCGCATTCCCACAGAAAATCAATATCGAGCTCAGCAGCCAGCTGCTGGGCAGCCGGGATCAGCGCGTCGGCTGCCGGCGCATCAAAACGAAGCATGACGTGGGCCGCCTTGATTTTGATGCGGCGGCCGCTCGCGAGTTCAACCTGCAGACTTGCGCCCGCCTCGCTCAGGACGGTCGCAGCCTTGAAGTCGCCCGCTTCTTCGAATAGAACCTGTGTTGCAGCCAACGCCTGCACCTCCGGGGGGATCCTGCGGTCTGCGGTGCGCGAAGTGGCGGACCGCTGCGGGCCAGGGGCCCGCACTTACATCATGATGCCGCCTGATACCTCTATCGTGGTGCCGTTGATGTAGCTGGCCTCATCAGAGGCGAGAAACGCGTACACGCGGGCAATTTCCTCGGGACGCCCGAGTCGCCCCATGGGCACTTTCTCGACCATTTTCTGCATGACGGCAGGCGGAATGGTGTCCAGAATGGGTGTGGCGACAAAGCCTGGGCAAACGGCTACCGTGCGAATGCCTTTGGGGCCAAGTTCGCGCCCCCAGGTTTTGGCAAAGCCGATGACGCCCGCCTTGGTGGCGGCGTAGTTGGTCTGGCCGAAGTTGCCATAGAGGCCCACCACCGAGGAGGCAATCAGAATGACGCCGCTTTCCTGTTCGAGCATCGTGGGAACGACCGCCTGCGAACACTGAAAAACGCCTTTCAGATTGACCGAAATCACATTGTCGAACTGCTGCTCGGTCATTTTCACCAGCCGGGCATCCTTGGTGATTCCAGCGTTGTTCACCAGGCAGTCGATTCGGCCGAAACGTGCCAGCGTTGCCGCCACCATTGCGTCGACACTGGCGCGATCGGTCACATCGACCCGCAGCCCTAGCGTGTCGCCGCCAACTTGAGCCACCGCTGCGCGAGCGGTCTCGGTGCGGTCCGCATCAATGTCGGCAAGTACCACCCTGGCGCCCTCGGCTGCGAACACCTTCGCCGTTGCAAGGCCAATGCCACTGGCCGCACCGGTGATGATGGCCACCTTGTCTTTCAGCTTCATGGTTGAGTTTCTCCGGTCAATCGATCAGGGTTCAGCGGGTCGGGCGCGGGCCCGATGCCCGCGAAGGACAGCACCCGGTTGATATGGCGATCGAAGTCCGACAGCGCATGATCGCTGCCTTCGATCACCAGGGTTTGCGCACCGGGCCAGGCCTGCACCATCTCGCGCCAATCCAGTAACTCGTCCCCGGTTGCCGCGATCAGCAGGCATCGATCGGGTCGACTGACCTGGGGCACCTCGAACGCACGCAGTTCCTGCAGATGGACGGCTAGGAATTCGAACGGCTGGTCGCTATGAAACAGGGTTCCCCGACCCAGGTGCTTTGCGAGAGAGTCGGCGGGGCGCACCGACGGGTTGAGCAGCACGGTGCGCGAGCCACAGCGCTCGGCAATGTACCGCGCGTAGTAGCCGCCTAGCGAACTGCCAACCACCACATCGTGTTCGTCGGGCTGCACGGTGTCCAGGATCAGGCGCATTGCAGCGGCGGGCGATGCCGGGAGCGCCGGGCAAATGAAGTCGGTAGTGCGCTGGGCTTGAGCCATGGCGCTTGCCAGCATCTGCGCCTTGAACGAGAGCGGCGATGACCGAAAGCCGTGCAGATAAATCAGCCGCCGACAGGATGGCTCGGCCGTCATCGCAAGCCTCCGAGTGCTGCGAGCAAACGCTGATGAATGCCACCAAATCCGCCGTTGCTCATCACCAAAATTCGATCACCGGCGTTTGCATCGGCTGCGATTCGCCCGACCAATTGGTCGAGATCGGACTCGACGCAGGCTCGATTGCCCAGCGCTGCGAGATTCTCCGCTGGATTCCACGACAGCCCGCCGCGATAGCAGTAAACCAGGTCGGCGCCTCGCAGACTGTTGGCAAGCTGCGCGCGCATCGTGCCCAGCTTCATGGTGTTTGACCGCGGCTCGAAAACAGCGAGAATTCTCCGGCTGGGGCCGATCTGCTCGCGTAACGCGGCAATGGTTTCGGCAATCGCTGTGGGGTGATGAGCGAAATCATCGATCACCGTGACACCGCGCTCCTCGCCGCGCGTTTGCATGCGACGCCTGACGCCGCCGAATCGGGCGAGTGCGGCAGCAGACTGTTCGGGCGAAACACCCACTGCGTTCGCAGCGGCGATCGCGGCGAGCGCGTTGGCGCGGTTGTGCGCGCCGGGCTGGCGCAGGCGCGCCTCTGCCACGCCCGCCTGTCCAAGCGTGATCATGAAGCGCATCGCCGAGCCCGATTCGTCAGGCGTTGCTTCGCCAATGTTCCATCCGGAATCTGTCAGGAAATGCTGGACTTCGCTCCAGCAACCGCGCTCAAGTACCCGCGAAAGCGCGGGCGACTGGCTGTTGACGATCAGTCGCCCGGTGCCTGGCACGGTGCGGACGAGATGGTGAAATTGGGTTTCGATCGCCGCAAGATCGGAAAAGATATCGGCGTGATCGAACTCCAGGTTATTGAGAACCAGTGTGCGCGGCCGATAGTGGATGAACTTCGAGCGTTTATCGAAAAATGCGGTGTCGTACTCGTCGGCTTCGATCACGAAAGGCTCGCCGCTCCCGAGCCGTGCCGAGCGATCGAAATCAGTCGGCGCACCGCCGATCAGAAAGCCCGGCGCGCGGCCGGCGCATTCAAGAATCCACGCAAGCATTGCGGTTGTCGTGGTCTTACCATGCGTGCCTGCGATGGCCAGCACGTGACGGCCATGCAGCACCTGCTCGGCAAGCCACTGTGGGCCAGACTGAATGCGCGCACCTGAATCGAGAATAGCCTCTAATAGCGGATTGCCCCGGCTGATCGCGTTACCGATCACCCAGAGATCGGGTGACAGTCGCATCTGATCGACGCCATAGCCTTCGATCAGATCGATGCCGAGCGCGCGCAGCTGGTCGCTCATCGGGGGATAAACGCCCGCGTCGCAGCCGGTGACGCGGTGGCCCGCTTCCCGGGCGATTGCGGCGATCCCGCCCATGAAGGTGCCGCAGATCCCGAGAATGTGAATATGCATCGGAGCGATAATTGCAGGAAGACGCGATTCTAATGCCATGAATGACCACCCCGATTCCCTACGCCTCGAGATTGCCGCCGCCGCCGCTCGGCTGATTGCTGAGTCCGGTCTCGATTACGGCGCCGCCAAGCTCAAAGCTGCGCGTCAGCTGCTGGGGGGCGCACAGGCGCCGCGCGGTGCCATGCCGGACGGTGAAGAGGTCGACGAGGCGCTGCGCGAGCATCTGGAACTGTTCGATCCGGAGCATGACGAGCGGCTGGCGCGGCGACGCCAGGTGGCTATTGAGCTCATGGAAAGATTGGCCGAATTTCATCCCTATCTGACCGGCGCGGTCTGGAAAGGGATCTGCGCTGAGCACGCCCCGATTCACCTGCAGCTGTTCTACGACAACGCCAAAGAAGTCGAAATGCGGTTGCTTGATCAGCGTTTGAAGTTCGATGTGCTCACGTTGCCGCATTTTCGAGATCCACATGATTCCGTTGAGGCGCTTGCGTTCGAGTGGCGTCGCGAGCCGGTGCTGGTGTCGCTCTACCTGACTGACGACCTGCGCGGCGCGCTCAGGCGCGGGGCCTCGGGAACCGCCGAGCGCGGTGACCTCGCAGCGTTTCGCGAGCGCATTGGAGCGCAGCCATGATCAGCAGCCGTGAGTCACTGCCTCCATCTGTCGGTCGGCGCCGCCGACTGATGCTGGGTGGGCTTGGCTTCGCCTGTCTGGCGGGAGGCGCCTGGCTCGCCTGGCGCCAGGAGGCGGGTCAGGCCGACAGCGGCGGCGCAGCCGTTCAGACGTTTCTTGCTGCCGCCTGGACCGACGCCGAGGGCAGAGCGTTTGACAGCGCGAGCCTGCGTGGCCGTCCGATGGTGATCAACTTCTGGGCGACCTGGTGCCCGCCCTGCGTCGAAGAAATGCCCGAACTGGACGCGCTGCAGCGCGAACTCGCTCCCAAAGGTGTGCAAGTAATTGGAATCGGAATTGATTCGGCAGCCAAAATCGAACAATTCTCGAAAAAATCAGGCTTCTCATACCCCCTTCTCCAGGGCGGAGCCAGTGGGGCAGAGCTGACTCGCGCATTTGGTAATGCCTCCGCAGCGCTGCCCTTTACCGTCGTGATCGATCGAGATGGGCGCATTAGAGACCGAATTCTTGGACGATTTCGTCTCGATGCGCTTCGGCAGGCGGCACTGGCGGCGTCAGGCTGAACCGGAATCTGGCAATGATTGTTGCTAGGTTTCGAGCCCAAGTTGGGCTAAAATACGCGATCTTCTTCGCATCTGACGAGTAGTTACCGGGCTGGTCCGCCTCTGGATTGGCCTGGCCCGCGACAGGCGGGCGCGTTCAGATGCTGCAGTCTGCTGGCGGTTCGTCGGAGGCGCGGTCATGGATCTTAGAAAACTCAAGACGCTGATCGATCTGGTGTCGGAGTCCGGTATCTCGGAACTCGAGATTACCGAAGGTGAGGGTCGGGTACGCATTGTGAAGGCGCCCGCAACCCAAACGGTTGCACTGCCGGCGGTGGTGCCCGCGCCCATCGTAGCTGCGCCAATGATGGCCCCGGAAGCCGTTATGCCTGGGGCTGCGGCGGCGCAGTCGCCTCAGTCGGCACCGGCCGACGCCTCCGCCTCGTCAACCTCGGGCCATGTGGTCAAGTCGCCGATGGTCGGTACGTTTTACAGGTCGGCGCAGCCTGGCTCTGAGGCGTTCGCCTCAGTAGGCAGCAAGGTGAAACAGGGTGACACGCTCTGCATCATCGAAGCGATGAAGCTGATGAACGAAATCGAAGCCGACTGCGATGGCACGGTGAAAGCGGTGCTGGTCGAAAATGGCTCGCCGGTCGAATTCGGTCAGCCGCTCTTCGTGATTGAACCCTGAACACGGCCGACACCGGAGCCTCGAATGTTCGAGAAGATCCTGATCGCTAACCGCGGCGAGATTGCGCTTCGAGTGCAGCGCGCCTGCCGCGAGCTCGGCATCAAGACGGTCGTTGTCCATTCGCAGGCCGACACCGAGGCGAAGTACGTCAAGCTGGCCGACGAATCGGTCTGCATTGGTCCGCCCCCGTCCCGTGAAAGTTATCTGAATATTCCGGCGATCATCAGCGCTGCGGAAGTCACCGACGCGGAAGCGATTCATCCGGGCTATGGGTTTCTGTCAGAGAACGCTGACTTCGCCGAACGCGTGGAGAAAAGCGGGTTTGTGTTCATTGGCCCGCGACCTGACTCCATCCGATTGATGGGCGACAAGGTGTCCGCCAAGGACGCCATGAGGAAAGCGGGAGTGCCGGTCGTGCCAGGCTCGGAGGGCGCTCTGCCCGACGATCCCAAAGAGGTCTTGCGCATTGCTCGGGCGGTTGGTTATCCGGTCATCATCAAGGCTGCTGGCGGCGGCGGCGGCCGCGGTATGCGAATCGTTCATACCGAGGCAGCGCTCACCAATGCGGTCACCATGACCCGATCCGAGGCGCAGTCAGCCTTTGGAAACCCCTCGGTTTACCTCGAAAAGTTTCTCGAAAATCCGCGCCATATCGAGATCCAGGTGTTGGCTGATGGTGGGCGTAATGCCATCTACTTGGGCGAACGCGACTGCTCGATGCAGCGCCGACATCAAAAAATCATCGAAGAAGGCCCGGCGCCCGGCATTTCGCGGCGTCTCATCGACAAGATCGGCGCGCGCTGCTCGGATGCCTGCCGGAAAATGGGTTATCGCGGCGCCGGCACGTTCGAGTTCCTGTTCGAGAACAACGAGTTCTATTTCATCGAAATGAATACCCGGGTGCAGGTTGAGCATCCGGTCACTGAACTGATCACCGGCATCGATATCGTTCAAGAGCAGATTCGCATTGCCGCGGGCGAACCGCTTCGGATCAAGCAGCGTGACGTGGTGCTGCGCGGTCATGCGATCGAATGTCGAATCAACGCTGAAGACCCGTATCGGTTCACGCCTTCGCCGGGCCGGATCACCGCCTGGCATCCCCCAGGCGGCCCCGGAATCCGCGTCGACTCACATGCCTACACCGGGTATGTGGTGCCACCGCACTATGACTCCATGATTGGCAAAGTACTTGCCTATGGCGACACCCGCGAGCAGGCGCTTCGGCGCATGCGAATTGCGCTGTCCGAGATGGCCGTTGAGGGCATTCTTACCAATCTGCCACTGCATCGCGAACTCCTTGCCGATGCGCGGTTCGTGGCGGGCGGCACTTCCATTCACTATCTCGAAAACAAGCTCGCACAGCGCAGGACCGCTGGCTGACGCATGTGGACTGAGTTGCTGTTCACCGTGAGCGGTGACGAGGTGGAGCGCTGGTCGGATGCGCTCATTGATGCGGGGGCGCTGTCGGTGGAAGCCGAGGACGCCGACGCCGACTCTCCCGATGAGCAGGCGATCTTCGGTGAGCCTGGCGAGCCGGTGCCGGTTGCTGCCTGGGCCCGCACACGCCTACGCGTGCTGATCGATGCCGAACGCGATCCGGCGGCAGTGCTCGATCAGGCAGCGTCGCTCTGCGGGCGTACAGCCCCAACGTTCAGTACCGCCTCGCTTGCCGATCAAGACTGGGTCCGGCTCACCCAGTCGCAGTTTGAACCCATCCCGGTTGGCCAGCGCCTGCTGATCGTTCCGAGTTGGCATCTGGAAACGCAGCGCCAGCACGCCGATGAGCGGGCCTTGATCGTGCTCGATCCAGGGCTCGCGTTCGGGACCGGAAGCCATCCGACAACGCGGATGTGTCTGGAATGGATCGACGCGAATCTTGCGCCGGGGCAGTCGCTGATCGACTACGGCTGCGGCTCAGGCATTCTCGCCATTGCCGCGGCGCGGCTGGGCGCGAATCCCGTGACCGCAATCGACATCGATCCACAGGCGCTCTCGAGCACGCGTGACAACGCACAGGCCAACCAGGTCACGCTCGACGTACTGGCTGCCGAGTCCGCCAAGCCCCAGCCCGCCGATGTGGTGGTCGCAAACATCCTTGCCAATCCGCTGCGGCTGCTTGCGCCGTTGCTGACATCGCTGGTGCGCCCGGGGGGCTCACTGGTGCTCGCTGGCCTGCTCGAGCGGCAGGCTGACGAGTTGTGCGCGCTCTATCCGCAGGTGGGTCTACAGGTGTTCGCGCGGCGAGAGGGCTGGGCGTGTCTTGCAGGTGTGCGGCATTAGCCGCGTGCCCATAACAGGAGATCAAAGATGTCTGAACGGGTGATGATCAGCGGTTCGGTGGCGTATGACACGATCATGGTGTTTGACGGTCATTTCAAGGATCACATCCTGGCCGATCAGGTACACATGCTCAATGTGTCGTTTCTCACCCCGCGCCTAAAGCGTGAGTTTGGCGGCTGCGCAGCCAATATCGCCTACAGCCTGAAGCAGCTCGGTGGTAACCCGCTGGTGCTGGCTGCAATCGGCCGCGATGGGTCTGACTACCTGCAGAGGCTCGCCGGCCTGGGTATCGATACCGCTCGGGTTCGCGCGTTCGATGATCAGTACACCGCGCAGGCTTTTATCACCACGGATCTGTCGGATAACCAGATCACCGCCTTCCATCCGGGTGCGATGGGAAGCGCTGACCAGGTCAGTGCACAAGCTGACGGCGAGCGCGTGGGCTGGGGAATTGTTGCGCCGAACGGTAAGGCTGCGATGCTGCGGCATGCGCGAGAGTTTGCGGCCCAGGGCATTCCGTTCATTTTCGATCCGGGGCAGGGCCTGCCCATGTTTGACGGCGCTGAACTTCGCGAACTGATTGGCGCGGCCACCGCGCTGACCGTCAATGACTACGAGGCAAAACTGCTCTGCGAACGCACTGGGTGGTCAGAGGACGATATCGCCTCGCGAGTCAAAGCGCTGATTGTCACGCGTGGCGCCGAAGGCTCAACGCTCTTTGAAGGCAACGCGCGTCAGACGATCGACGCGGTGCCCATTACCAAAGCGATTGACCCCACGGGTTGCGGCGATGCGTATCGTGCCGGATTGCTCTACGGGCTATCGCTGGGTTGGACCTGGCTCGAATCGGCTCGGCTCGGCAGCGTCTTAGGCGCAGCCAAGATCGAGCATGCGGGCGCACAAAATCATCCGATCGATCGCGCGCTGCTGGCATCCAGGTTCGCCTCCGCCTACGGCCGCGCGCCCTGGTAAGCCCGCGCGCCGCTGCGTCTGCAATCAGATCACCGGTTCAAGCGCCCGGCATGCGGTCAGGGCGATTTGCGCGACCAGCAGCACGACCAGCGGCGACAAATCAACGCCGCCCAGGCGGGGAAGCCGGCGTTGGACTGGCGCGAGTAGAGGATCAGTGAGCATATGAAGCATCGGCGCGATGGGTGCATGGGGATTCACCCATGACAGGATCACCTGCAGCAGCAGAGCGCCGATCAAGAGCCAGAGCGCCCAGCGCGCAAGCCACACCACAGCCAATAGCACCACCGCGCCGAACGACGGCGTTCGTGCCGCGAATAGAAGAACGAATATCACCGCGAGAGCCAGGGCAAGCAGCATTGCCGCAAGCAGACACGAGCCGTCGAAGTGTCCACGACGCGGCAAGACCGAACGTAGCGGCCGCACTAACCACTCGGTAAATGTGAAGACAAAATGTCCGACCGGGTCGCGCAACGCCATGCCAAGCCACACCATCCAGAGCCTGAGCACGCAGGCGGCTGCCAACAGACTGCCAACTGTTTCGACGACGAGCCACAGCACCTCTCGCATCCCATCCTCCGCAAACACTACCTTGACGCGATGATCGTAACCCAACACAGTGCCGAGTTCCGATTCCTTGTCGCGGGGCCTCCATTTTGACTGACATCGACGCTCGCCCGGCTCGCCGCCGTGCGTTGGTGGCGCTGGTGGTGGCGAGCGCATTGAATATTCCGTTCGGCACCATCTACGCGTTCAGCGTTTTTTTGCGGCCCATGGAGCAGCAGCTCGGTGTGTCCCGAACGGAAATGAGTGTCGTGTTCGGCTGCGCTACGGTGGCGCTCGCCGTGGGTATGAACCTGTTGCCGATGCTTGCGCGCCGTTTTGATGGCTCGGTGCTGATTGCCGCTGCGGGTGCGATTGGCGCGTTGGGGATCATGATCGTGTCGCAGGCGCAGGGGTTCTGGCTGCTGCTCGCAGGCTACGGAATTCTGTTCGGACTGGGCGGTGGCTTGTCGTTTACCGCAGTCCAACAGTGCGTGAACCAGGCCATGCCTCGGCCAAGCGGTTTGGCTAACGGATATGTCGTGAGCACCTATCCGATCGGGGCCATGATTGGCGCCCCTGTATTCAGTGCCACGCTGCTGCTTTGGGGCATCGGCCCAACGCTATGGCTGCTGGCCGCGACGCTGTTGTCGGCGGGACTTGCGGGGGCCTGGCTCTATCGAAGTGCGGGCCTCACGCTATTGTCGAAGGCAGCTTCACAGACACCGCCCACACCCGTGCCGCTCACTGATCCAGCTTTCACAAGGTTGTTTGCCGTGTTCTTTCTGGCAGCGTCGGCCGGGATGCTCGTGCTTGGACAGGCTGCGGCGATGCTCCACGCCTATGGTGCGGGCCCTGCGATGGCGGCTGCGGCAACCACCATCATCACCGGCGTGATCGCAGCCTCGAGGCTCGCAGGGGGTGGATTGGTTGATCACTGGCAGATGCGGACGGTCTCGATTGGCGCGAATCTTTGCGCAGCGACAGGGGCTCTGCTGGTTACGCTCTGGCCAACTCCCATGTCGGCACTGATCGCGCTGTCGATGCTGGGCGCGGGGTATGGGCTGATGTCTGGCTCGAGCGCCGGGTATCTGCCCCGTCTGTGGCCTCGCGATCTCTTCGCCACCCTGGCAGCCCGTCTGTATGTCGCCTGGTGTCTGGCGGCGATCTGCCTGCCCGTGTTGGCGGGCTGGCTGTTTGACCTTACCGGGGGCTATCGTGCCGCGGTGCTGGTGGCTGCAGCGGGCAACCTCACCGGTGCCTGGCTCGCGCGCGGAATTGCACAGACGCCTGCACGCAGCTGAAACAAAAACGGGGCAACGTGTGAACGTTGCCCCGTACAAGCTTCAAGCCCGACGCGTGCCGGGCCGAAAGCTTAAGGACGGTTCCCGGTCGGGAACGGCCAGGCAGCCGCTGGATTCAGCGGTTGCGCAGCAGGCGCAGGTGCTGCCGCAGGGGCAGGGGCAGCGGCGGCTTTTTTCGCAGCTTTTTTCGCAGGCTTCTTAGCGGCTTTTTTCGCAGCTTTTTTCGCAGGCTTCTTAGCGGCTTTTTTCGCTACGGCCTTTTTGGCTGCTGGCTTCTTGGCAGCTGCTTTTTTAGCGGCCGGCTTTTTTGCTGCTGCTTTCTTGGCGGCTGGCTTCTTCGCTGCCGCTTTCTTGGCTGCCGGCTTCTTCGCCGCTGCCGGCTTCTTGGCTGCTGCCGGCTTCTTCGCTGCGGGCTTCTTCGCCGCCGGCTTCTTCGCCGCGGGCTTCTTCGCCGCCGGTTTCTTGGCTGTTGCCATGGTGAATCTCCTTCAGATGAAGTTGCGGTAGTGGAGACCCGCGCCAGCAAGCATCAAGGCAGAGCGGCGGGCGGGCCATTCATCGGCGCAAGCGTGGACCTGCACGACGCAGGCTACGCTTACGCTAATGAATTCGGGTTGGCGCTCAGAGGCTGAGCGCTGAAAAGAAAAACGCCGGCTGGAAGAGCGCGGCGTTTTCAGAAGCGGGAGGGGGAGCGAGGGCGTTGCGACCTTGCGGGTCGCCGCCCTGATACGAGAGGGGAGAGAGACCTTCAATCCCAACTGAGCGCGCCTCCGGTTTGATACTCGATCACTCGGGTCTCAAAGAAGTTACGCTCTTTCTTGAGATCGATCATCTCGCTCATCCACGGGAACGGATTCTCTTCCTGCGGAAAGAGTGTCTCGATACCAATTTGTTGCGCCCGCCGGTTAGCGATGAAGCGCAGGTAACCCTTGAACTGCTGCGCGTTCAGGCCCAGCACGCCCCGAGGCATGGTGTCCTCCGCGTAGGCATACTCAAGTTCGACCGCTTGGCGGAACAGGCCGCGAATTTCCTCGCGAAACTCGGGCGTCCAGAGATGTGGGTTCTCGAGTTTGATCTGGTTGATCAGATCGATCCCGAAATTGCAGTGCATCGACTCATCGCGCAGGATGTACTGGTATTGCTCGGCGGCACCCGTCATCTTGTTCTGGCGGCCAAGCGCAAGGATCTGCACAAAGCCCACGTAAAAGAACAGACCTTCCATCAGGCAGGCGAAGACGATCAGCGAGCGAAGCAGCTTTTGATCGGCGTCTGGCGTGCCCGTGACGAAGTCGGGATTGGTCAGCGTGTCGATGAACGGGATCAGGAACTCGTCCTTATCGCGAATCGACTTGACCTCATGATAGGCGTTAAAGATCTCGCCCTCATCAAGCCCTAAGGACTCAACGATGTACTGATAGGCGTGCGTGTGGATCGCCTCTTCGAAGGCCTGCCGCAGCAGAAACTGGCGGCACTCCGGCGCGCTGATATGCCGATAGGTGCCCAGTACGATGTTGTTGGCGGCAAGCGAGTCTGCGGTAACGAAAAACCCGAGGTTACGCTTGACCAGTCGCCGCTCATCTTCTGTCAGGCCGTCCGGAGATTTCCAGAGCGCGATGTCGCGGCTCATGTTGATCTCTTGCGGCATCCAGTGGTTTGCACACGTGGCGAGGTATTTTTCCCAAGCCCACTTGTACTTGAACGGCACCAGCTGATTAACGTCTGCGCTGCCGTTGATGATTCGCTTATCTTCAACTCGCACGCGGCGGGAACTGGAGGCCGCAGTGGAGTGGGTGGACTTCGCAGATTCAACCGACGGAACCGGAGCCATGACCGGCATTTCACCCAACGAAGCGGGTGCGGCCGAGCGCGGGGAAAGCACAGGAGACGTCGGCGGAGCACGACGTGAAGGGGGAGCCACTACGGGCGTATCATCCCAGGACAGCATTTAATATCTCGCTTTAACTTGCTTTGATAACGACTTGTGCGGGCGAGAAAAAATTTTTTTCACGACCCGAATCTTACGGTGCAATGAATAGCCTTGCAACGATCACACAGCAATTCCACGCTTACTGACAGGCTTCACACTCCGGATCATCGATTGCGCAGAACTTTGGCGCGATCGATTCACTGTGTGAGACTGCAGCCGATGCATTGGAGATCGCTGTGGGGGCGGCCGACGCGGCATAGCTGAATCCCGCCGCAGACCCACCATCTGCTGACACCGAGTTCAACTGTCCGATCTTGTCGGTCGTTGATTTTTCGGCATGCGTAGCACCCAACGTGCGCAGGTAATAGGTGGTTTTCAGACCCCGCAGCCAGGCCAACATGTAGGTGTCATGCAGTCGTTTGCCCGATGCACCTGCCATGTAGATGTTCAGCGACTGCGCCTGATCGATCCACTTCTGCCGGCGCGATGCGCACTCGACCAGCCATGAGGGTTCAACCTCGAAGGCGGTCGCGTAGATATCGCGCAACTCCGCTGGGATGCGATCGATTTTTGCAAGCGATCCGTCAAAGAACTTCAGATCCGCCACCATCACCTCGTCCCAGAGACCCAGCCGCTTGAGATCGCGCACCAGGTACTCGTTGACGACCGTGAACTCTCCAGACAGGTTGGACTTCACATACAGGTTCTGGAAGGTCGGCTCGATGCACGCGGAGACGCCGATGATGTTGGAGATTGTGGCGGTGGGCGCGATGGCGACACAGTTGGAGTTACGCATCCCGAACTCGCGGATACGACCCCGAAGAGTGGCCCAGTCGAGCCGCTCGGTTTCATCGACCTCAACATGGCCGCCACGCTCTTCGCGCAGCAGGCGAATCGTGTCCTGCGGGAGAATGCCACGGTCCCAGAGCGAGCCCTTGAAGCTTGAATAGCGCCCGCGCTCCTCAGCCAGTTCCGTCGATGCCAGGTAGGCGAAGTAGCAGACGGCTTCCATCGACGAATCGGCGAACTCAACGGCCTGCTGGCTTGAGTAGGGAACACGCAACAGATGGAGGCAGTCCTGGAAACCCATGATGCCCAACCCGACCGGCCGGTGGCGAAGATTCGAATTTCGCGCTTTACCGACGGCGTAGTAGTTGATGTCGATCACGTTATCGAGCATCCGCATCGCGGTTCGAATCGTTGCCTTGAGCTTGTCGAGATCGAGTTCCCACTGGCCGTTGCGCTCGCTCATGTGCGCCACCAGGTTCACTGAACCCAGATTGCATACCGCGATTTCACTGTCGCTCGTATTGAGCGTGATCTCGGTGCAGAGGTTTGAGCTGTGTACGACGCCCACGTGCTGCTGGGGGCTGCGCAGATTACATGGATCTTTGAACGTGATCCAGGGATGGCCGGTTTCAAACAGCATCGACAGCATCTTGCGCCAGAGCTGCATGGCTGGGACTTTGCGGAACAGCTTCAACTCGCCGTTGGCGGCGCGGGCTTCGTATCGCAGATAGGCCTGCTCGAATTCATGCCCCACCTTGTCGTGCAGGTCGCGGCAGTCGGCGGGTGAAAACAGCGTCCACTCAGCGTTTTCGATCACCCGCTTCATGAACAGGTCGGGAATCCAGTTGGCCGTGTTCATGTCGTGGGTGCGGCGGCGGTCGTCGCCGGTGTTCTTGCGCAGCTCGAGGAACTCCTCGATGTCCAGGTGCCAGGTCTCCAGGTAGGAGCAGGCCGCGCCCTTGCGCTTGCCGCCCTGGTTGACGGCCACCGCGG
>CAZORB010000023.1:0-14810 GCA_964581825.1 uncultured Bordetella sp. | reverse complement strand
ATTGACCACCTTCAGGAAGGGCACAACACCCTGGCTCTTGCCGTTGGTTCCGCGAATATGGCTGCCCAGCGCGCGCACTGGCGTCCAGTCGTTACCGAGGCCGCCCGCGTACTTGGCAAGCAGCGCGTTTTCCTTAATTGCCTCGTAGATGCCGTCGAGGTCGTCGGAGACGGTGGTGAGGTAACACGACGACAGCTGCGAGCGCTGCGTGCCGGAATTGAACAGCGTCGGCGTTGAGCTCATGAAGTCGAACGTGGAGAGCAGCTCATAGAATTCGATCGCCCGAGTGTCGCGATCAATTTCATTGAGCGCCAGGCCCATTGCGACCCGCATGAAGAACGCCTGTGGCAGTTCGAAGCGCACCTCATCGACATGCAGGAAGTAGCGGTCGTAAAGGGTTTGCAGCCCGAGATACGTGAACTGAAGGTCGCGCTCGTACTTGAGCGCTGCGCCCAGCCGGCGAAGATCGAACTGCAGCAGCTTCTCGTCCACGAGGCCAGCCTCTACACCGCGCCGCACGAAAGCCGGGAAATACTCTGCATAGCGTGTCGCCATGTCAGATTGCCGCACCTCTTCGCCCAGCGCCTCGCGGCGCATCGTGTGGAGCAGCAATCGGGCGGTGACCTGGCTATAAGCTGGGTCTTTCTCAATGAGAGCCCGGGCGGACAGAATCGCCGACTTGTACACCTCTTCGAGAGGCACGCCGTCATAGAGGTTGCGAACCGTTTCGGCGAGCACCGTGTCGGCGTTGACGAACTCTCCCAGCCCCACGCAGGCGGAGGTGATGAGTCCGCGCAGCGCCTCGATATCGAGCGGCCGGCGCTGACCGTTTTCCACAACGTGCAGCGTTGCCTGCGCAGCGGCATCGCTTTCCTGGCGGGTGGCTGCACGTTCCTGAGCGCGTCGCTCCCGGTAGAGCACATAGGCTCGCGCGACCTCATGCTCGCCAAAGCGCATCAGCGCGAGTTCGACGTGATCCTGGATGTCTTCTATGTGGAAGGTTCCGCCGCCCTGTTTGCCACGCGTCAGGGCGTTGACCACCGAGCTTGTCAGCCGGTCGACCAGTTCGCGGACCCTCGCCGAGGCTGCGCTCTGACCACCATTGACCGCGAGGAACGCTTTGGTCATGGCGATGGAAATCTTGCTGGGCTCAAAGGCCACTACCGAACCGTTGCGGCGGATGACCTTGAAATCGGCGAGGAACGCGGTCGCCGTCGCGCTCGAGGCGGGCTCGGCGGCAGCAGCCGAACCTTGCGGCATCTGAGGCTCTTGCCTGATGCGCTCAGCGACTCTTTGCATGGAATTCTCCTTGTCGTAGCGGTGGTGCATGCCAAGTAGGGCACGCACCCACCGATATGTTCTGTGTTGTTCGAAGCGGCGCCAGATCACGGCTGCATCAGAACCACTCAATGCCTTTGCGTCAGCCCAGCGGGAAAAGAGCCGCTGCGCTGTCTGAGGCACTAGATGTGGGGGGTGGACCAGCCGTTTGAGCTAATTCTAGTGGTCGTAGCCCACCCAATCAAGTTCCCGACATCACATGAAGGGGACCCTTTGAACCGCTCAAACCGAGGTCGCATCAGCGCTTTCTCAGGCCGCTCGGATCGTCTTCAGACAGGCGATCTGAGAAATAAACGGCCTTGCGCCAGCGTCATTACGTGGCCCAGAAAATCACTTGTAGATTTGGCGGGCCTTACGGGTCAAAACGGCCTTACGAGGCCCGCCGCTGCTTGGGTTGCAAGCGCTCGAGGCCAATCAAACCATGGCCCTGGATCCTGTTTTCGCCCGGGTGCAATGTCCTCGTGACCTGCAATCCAGCGCAAAGGGTGGCGTGTTCGCAACACCTCGATCAGTTGCGCCAGCCTTTTGTATTGGGATTCGGTAAATCGATGCTCGCCATCGCCCTCGAGCTCAATGCCGACCGAGAAGTCGTTGCAACGCTCGCGGTCGAGAATTCGCGAGGGGCCGGCATGCCACGCACGGTGATCGGTGGCAACGAACTGGACCACCTCGCCGCGTCGCCGCACCAGCAGATGCGCCGAGACCCGCAGATCGGCAAGCGCCGCAAGCTGCGGATCGACGTCGTCTGCCCTGATCTGATTTTGAAACAGGCGCTCAACCGCGTCACCCGAGAACACGCCAGGTGGCAGGCTGATAAAGTGAACGATCAGCGTATCAACGATCATCCCTGCTGGCCGCCTATCAAAGTTAGGCGAGGGTACCCAGCGTGCACCGGCCATCCATCCCTCTGGCCGATCGGACCATTGAATAGCGCCAGCCGACCGTGGCATCAGCGACGGCCTGCAGTGCCGGCTGCGCGCTCGGCGGCGTCACGATGCGTGGTACTGCAGTAACTTTGCCCGGCTTTGTCGACCACCGCGTCAGCCGCCGGGAGATAGAGTCCGCAGTGACCGCAGCGCAGCATCGGTTCAGGCGGGGGCGTGTCAGCGCTAGCCGATGATGGGTGCTGCGCCGATTCATGGGACGCCCTGGTTTGCCCGGACGAGGCTGCGCGCCGGCTTTCGGCCCGTCTTTGCCCGAGCCGCCAGAGCGTCCAGCCGAGCCACACCAGTCCGGCCAACGCGAGCCAAAGCGTGATCTTGCCCATCAGCTGCGCCGCAGAATGACCTCGAGCACGAAGCGGCTGCCTACATAGGCGAGCAGCAGCAGCGCAAACCCGCCTAAGGTCAGGCGCAAGGCGGTCTTGCCGCGCCAGCCGCGCTGCCAGCGGCCAAGCAGCAGCACGCCGAACACCAGCCATGAGACCAGCGTGAACACGGTTTTGTGATCAAGCGTGAGGGGTTTGCCAAACACCTGCTCGGAGAAAAATATTCCCGTGACTGCGGTGAGCGTTAGAAAAGTAAACCCTGCGGCAATGAGTCGAAACAGGATCCGCTCGAGCGCGAGCAGCGGCGGCAGATCTTCCAGTAACTTTGCAGTCCAACCCTGCGGCGCGCTCGCGCCTGCCTGCAAGGCACGCTCAGCGACGGCCATCAGCACGGCATGCAGCGCAGCGAGTGCCAGGACGCCATAGGCGAGCATTCCGGCGAGCAGGTGGGGTACGAACAGCGGCCGGGCGGCGCGCTCGACGAGTTCTGCGCCCGGAAAAGCAAGCGGCAACAGCACGACCAGCGCAGCGACCGGCAGCAGCACGCCACGCAGTGCCTTCAGCCCGGCGCTCAGCGATTCAAGCCAGACCACCACCATGCCAATCCAGACGGTGGCCGACAGGATGCTCGCGAATCCAAACCGCCACCCGTCCGGTGATCGTGCAGCGATCAGCAGCGACCCGGCATGGAGCGCGAGTGCCGCGATGAGCACCGCCGTGGCTATCCTCTCGCGAGCGCGCCATGCGATCACGTAGAGCAGGGCCGGGGCGAGAAAAACCAGAACCAGTAGAATCTTCACCAACTCAGTTTACTCCAGCCTATGCTCGATACCCTGTCTCAACGGCTGTCGCGGGTCGTTAAATCCATCCGCGGCCAGGCCCGGCTTACCGAAGCCAACACCCAGGAGATGCTGCGCGAAATTCGCGTCGCGCTGCTTGAGGCTGACGTCGCACTCCCCGTCGTGCGCGACTTCATCGCCAAGGTGCGCGAGAAAGCGCTCGGCCAGGAGGTGGTGGGCAGCCTGACCCCGGGGCAGGCGCTGGTGGGGGTGGTGCACCGTGAACTCACCGAGCTGATGGGTGGGCAGGGCGCTGGGCTCAATCTCGCGGTGCAGCCGCCAGCGGTCATCCTGATGGCCGGCCTTCAGGGGGCTGGGAAGACCACCACCGTCGGCAAGCTCGCCTTATGGCTGCGCGGCCAGAAAAAGAAGGTTCTGACGGTTTCATGCGACATCTACCGCCCTGCGGCCATCGAGCAGTTGCGGGTGGTCACGGGGCAGGCTGGCGCCGAGTTTTTTGCGTCCACGCCCGATCAGGCACCGCAGGCGATTGCTGAAGCGGCGCTGCAGTGGGCGCGCACGCACTACCATGACGTGCTGTTAATCGATACCGCTGGCCGCCTCACGATCGATGAGGCGATGATGCGCGAGATCGCCTCCCTGCATCAATCAGTCAAGCCGGTCGAAACCCTGCTGGTTGTCGATGCAATGCAGGGGCAGGATGCGGTCAATACTGCGCGAGCCTTCGGCGAAGCGGTGTCCGTCACGGGTGTCGTACTCACCAAACTTGATGGTGATTCGCGCGGCGGCGCGGCCCTCTCGGTCAAGGCGGTTACCGGTGCGCCGATCAAGTTCGCGGGCATCGGCGAAAAAATCGATGGCCTCGAGGCGTTTCACCCTGAGCGCATGGCTGGTCGAATCCTGGGAATGGGCGACATCGTCTCGCTCGTCGAGGAGGCGGGCCGGGTCGTCGATCAGCAGGCCGCGCAAAAACTTGCCGCCAAGCTCAAGTCAGGCGACCGCTTCGATCTGAACGACTTTGCAGCGCAGATCGGGCAGATGAACAAAATGGGCGGATTGGGCTCGCTGCTCGACAAACTGCCCGCTCAGATGCAGCAGGCTGCCGCCGGTGCGGATATGGCGCAGGCCGAGCGGCAGATGCGCCGGATGCAGGGCATCGTGCACTCGATGACCGCGCTTGAGCGAACCCGCCCTGAGCTCATCAAGGCCTCTCGAAAGCGGCGGATCGCAGCCGGTGCCGGCGTACCTGTTCAGGAAGTCAACCGGCTTCTCAATCAGTTCGAACAGATGCAGACCATGATGAAGCGCATGCAGAAAGGCGGCATGGCCAAGATGATGCGCAGTCTGAAGGGGGCATTCCCCGGCATGCGATGAGGGCATAGGCCATGGACCCGCGCGCGCAGCTTGCCGAGCTCCGAAATGTGTTTTCGGGGCGGCTTTACGAGTCCCCGAACGATACCGCTCCCTTCCTCACCGACTGGCGCAAGCGCTATGTGGGTCGGGCGCTTGCGGTGGCTCAGCCCGATTCCGTGGCGGACGTGGCCGCGGTGGTCCGCTGGTGCGCGGATCGGCGTGTGCCAATTGTTCCGCAGGGGGGCAACACGGGGCTGTCTGGCGGGGCCACGCCCGACGAGTCGGGGCGTGCGCTGGTGTTGTCGCTGTCGCGCTTGAATCGCGTCCGGGCAATCGACACCGCCAATAATTCAATCACCGTCGAGGCGGGCTGTGTGCTGGCAGAGCTTCAACGCCAGGCCGCTGACGCGGGTCGGCTGTTTCCGCTCAGCCTGGCGGCCGAGGGTTCGTGCACCATAGGTGGCAATCTTTCCACCAATGCCGGCGGCGTTCAGGTGCTGCGATTCGGCAATGCGCGCGAGCTGTGTCTGGGCCTCGAAGTCGTGACCGCGTCCGGTGAAATCTGGGATGGCCTGCGCGGCCTTCGCAAAGACAACACGGGCTATGACTTACGCGACCTGTTCATCGGCGCAGAAGGCACGCTTGGCGTCATTACCGCGGCCACGCTTAAGCTCCATCCCCTTCCTGCCGCGCAACTGACTGCGTTTGTAGCACTCGACGATCCGAATGCCGCGGTGGCGCTGCTTGAGCGCGCCCAGCGAAGGCTTGGCGCCTCGCTCACCGCGTTTGAGCTGATGTCGGCGTTCTGTATCGAACTGGTACTGCGTCATTTCCCAGACTGCCGGTTACCGTTTGCCGAGCTATCAAGCCCCTACTACGTCTTACTCGAGTGCTCCGATGCCGACAGCCAGGAGCACGCGCAGGCGGCGCTCACGGCAGTGCTTGGCGAGGCGCTCGAGCACGCGTTGGTCACCGATGCTGCGGTAGCCTCATCAATTGCCCAAAGCCGGGCGATGTGGGCTTTGCGCGAAAACATCTCTGAAGCCCAGGCCGCCGAAGGCAAGAACATCAAGCACGACGTCTCGGTACCGATTTCCGCGATCGCCGAGTTCGTCGAACGTACCAATGCTGAGCTCACCACGCGCTTCCCCGGCGTGCGAATGGTGGTGTTCGGCCACCTTGGTGACGGCAATCTTCACTACAACGTATCGCCCCCGGAAGGCGCCACCGATGAGGCTGCATTCCTTGCAATGCAGCCCGACATCAACCGGCTGACCCATGACGCGGTGGTCGCTCGACGCGGCTCGATTTCCGCCGAGCACGGCCTCGGACAGCTGCGGCGCGACGAAGCCGCCCGCTACAAATCGCCGGTTGAGTTGAGGCTCATGCGCGCGATCAAGCAGGCGCTTGATCCGCTGGGCATCATGAACCCCAACAAGGTGCTCGGGGCTAACGGCTGAGCGCTTTGCGCCCCAGGCGCGCCAGAATGTCGTTTGCGACCACGGCAGGCGCGACCATACTGGGCTCGGTGTCGCGTCGCCCCTGAAGCTCCACCCGCCCTTCCTTCAGGCCGCGATCACCCACTGTGATCCGTAGCGGCACACCGATCAGCTCCCAGTCGGCAAACATTGCCCCAGGTCGCTCGCCGCGATCATCCAGGATGACGTCGACACCCGCTTCAAGCAGCGTCGTGTACAGCTCGAGTGCGGCATTGCGAACCGCCTCTGATCGGTCAAGGCCTACCGGGCAGATCACCACTTCGAAGGGCGCGATCGCTGCCGGCCAGATGATGCCGCGCGCATCGTGGTTCTGTTCGATGGCAGCGCCAAGCAGGCGCGTCACGCCGATTCCGTAGCAGCCCATTTCGATGGGTCGGCTTGCGCCGTCTTCGTCGACGAAGACCGCACGCATCGCTTCCGAGTATTTGGTGCCAAGGTAGAACACATGCCCAACCTCGATGCCGCGTTGGATGGCGATCGTGCCCTGGCCATCGGGCGACGGATCGCCCTCGCGAACATTGCGGATATCCGCCACCACGGGTTCTGGCAGGTCGCGCCCCCAGTTGACGCCGGTGTAGTGAAACCCTGCGTCGTTGGCGCCGCAGACAAAGTCGCTCATGCGCGCCACCGTTCGATCGGCCACGACGGAAACCGGCTTCACCAGCCCGATGGGGCCCAGGTAGCCAGGGGGTGTGCCGAAGTGCTCGATGATTTCGGCCTCGGTGGCAAATCGGAAGCCCTCCAGGCCCGGCACCTTGCCTGCCTTCACCTCGTTCAAGTCGTGGTCGCCGCGTACCAGTAGCAGGAAGATTCGTGTGGCAACGATCCGGCCGCGGAACTCGGGATCGTCCGCGCCGTCTTTGGGCTTTTCCCGGTCGTCCACCGCGAGCACCAGCGACTTCACGGTGCGCGAAAGCGGAACTCCGAGCAGGTCGGCCACTTCGGCGCAGGTGCTGCGGCCGGGGGTGGGCGTTTTGGTAAGCGGCTCGGCTGCCGGCGCGCGGGAGTCGAGCAGCGGTAGCGCTTCAGCCAGTTCGATGTTGGCTGCGAACTCGCTGGTGGGGCAGTAGGCGATTGCGTCTTCGCCGGTGTCAGCGATCACCTGGAATTCATGGCTCGCGGAGCCACCGATCGCTCCGGTATCGGCCGCGACGGCGCGAAAGGCAAGCCCGATCCGAGTGAAGATGCGCGTATAGGCCTCAAACATCGCCTGGTACGAGGCAAGCGCCGCCTCTTTGCTGCGGTCAAACGAATAAGCGTCTTTCATCGTGAATTCACGACCCCGCATCAGACCGAACCGAGGGCGGCGCTCATCGCGAAACTTAGTTTGGATGTGATAAAAATTCTTGGGCATCTGCCGGTAGCTGCGGATTTCCTGACGCGCGATATCGGTGATCACCTCCTCGGAGGTGGGCTGCACGATGAAATCCCGCCCATGTCGGTCCTTGATCCGCAGCAACTCAGGGCCGTAGCGCTCCCACCGACCCGATTCCATCCAAAGCTCAGCGGGCTGAATAACTGGCATCAGCAGCTCAATGGCGCCAGCCGCGTCCATTTCTTCCCGAATGATGGCTTCGATCTTGCGGATAGTTCGAAGCCCCATGGGCATGTAGTTGTAAATGCCGCCGGCAAGCCGCCGGATCATGCCTGCGCGGGTCATCAGCCGGTGGCTGACAATCTCGGCGTCGGAGGGCGCCTCCTTGAGCGTGGCGATGTGGAACCTTGAGGCTTTCATGGGAGTCCATTTCAGGAGTGCAGGCGCCGCGATGCGCCCGATATAATCGGACGCATTGTAAGAGATCAACGGGTGCGGCCATGCTCGATCGCGAAGGCTACCGCCCCAATGTCGGCATCATCCTGGTCAACGGCCAGAACGAAGTCTTCTGGGGCAAGCGGATCCGCGAACACGCCTGGCAATTTCCTCAGGGCGGAATCAAACGCGGGGAATCACCGCAGCAGGCGATGTTTCGCGAGCTGCGCGAGGAAACCGGGCTGATGCCCGATCACGTCAAGGTGATCGGGCGTACGCGCGATTGGCTGCGCTATGACGTCCCCACGCAGTGGGTTCGACGCGAAATGCGCAGTCACTATCGGGGCCAGAAGCAAATCTGGTTTCTGATCAGAATGATGGGGCGCGACTCAGACGTAGATCTGCGCGCTTCGGGTCAGCCCGAGTTCGATGCGTGGCGCTGGAATCCCTACTGGATTCCGCTTGAGTCGGTCATTGAGTTCAAACGCGAGGTGTATCGGCTAGCCCTGGAAGAGCTGGCGCGTTTTCTTGACGACTTGCCCGCACAGGGACAGGCCCCCGCGGATCTGGCAAGGCCGGTGCAGGACCTGGCACTACCCGACTGACGCACGGGCCTCACAGGCCGGCTGAACCACCGCCCGAGCCTTAAACCGGGTTGGGCAGTGGCTGGCCGGCTAGCCATGCAGCGACGTTCTCAAGAACCTTTCGGCCCATCGCCGCGCGGGTGTCATGCGTGGCGCTTCCCTGATGGGGTTGCAGCACCACGTTGTCGAGCGCAATCAGGCCGGCTGGGACCTGCGGCTCGCGTTCGAAAACATCCAGACCCGCCGCGCCGAGCGCACCGCTTGCGAGCAGTTCGGTCATCGCCTGCTCATCGACAACCGACCCCCTGGCGATATTGATAAACAGCCCCGAGGGGCCGACGGCTTCCAGCACCGATCGCGAGATCAGTCCCCGGGTGTCGGAACCGCCCGGGCAGGCCGCGATCAGCACATCCGACCAGCGTGCAAGCTCAACCAGGCTTGAGAAATACCGGTAACTGCTTGACGGCTTTTCCCGGGGTCCAAAGTAAGCAAGTTCGGTGTTGAAGGCTGCGCAGCGCCGGGCAATGGCCAGACCGATTCGCCCCAGCCCGACGATGCCAATTTTTCGGCCCTGCAGGCTTTGCGTGAGCCCCATATTGCCCTTCAGCCACGAGCCGTCGCGCACAAATCGGTCGCCCTGAGGAATCCGCCTGACGGTGCCAAGCAAAAGCGCGAGCGCGAGGTCTGCGACGTCCTCGGTGAGTACATCGGGCGTGTTGCTGACCGCGATGCCGTGCGCGCGTGCATGGGCGACATCGATCGCATCGACCCCGACACCGAAGCAGGCCACCAGCTTGAGATGAGGCAGCGCCTGCATCAATGAGGCGGTCATTCCGTGAGTGCTGGAGGTGACGGCTACGCTGCAATCGGCTGCGACCGAGGCGAGAAAACCGGCTCGATCGGGCGCCTCGAACAGGCGGCGCATGTCATAGAGACTGGCAAGCGCTTCCTGGGTTGGACCGTGAAGAGGACCTACCTGAACGATCAAGGGTTTGGTTGTCATGACGCGGGGTTCGGAGAAGTGAGAGGTTTAGAGGCCTTCAGCGTGGCGCGGGCGCCTTGATGCCGGCCTGGGTTGCGCGCGCCGTAAGCGCCGGCATGATGGCAGGATGAAGCGCCACGCCGCGCTCGAGCTGTTCGCGCTTTCTTGCGAGTCCGCGTTCGCCGGGTAATCTGACCGGCTGACCGCCCGGCTGCGCCGGAGACTGCCGGCAGGCGCGTGCGATATGTTCAGTTTGACGCCGAAACGCATCGAGTCCCGCAAACGCGGCGGGGTCGAACAGCTGGACGTGAACCGTCGCACCCCAGCCCTCGGCTGGGTCGGCGCGACCATGACCGGCAAGGCCCCCTGTAAGGGCTTCGACAAGCAGTGCCAGACCGTAGCCCTTGTGGCCGCTATCAAGACCACCCAGCGGCAGTATGGTTCCTGGCGGGTTGCTAAACAGCACCGACGGATCGCGGGTGGGGGATCCCCTGGCGTCCAGCCACCAGGCATGGCGGCCGAGTTCGCCGCTGTCGCGCAATCGCGCCGTCATGCCGTTGGTAGTCACCGAGGCTGAAATATCGATCATGACGGGATCGCCGTCGGTCGGAAATCCCGCCGCAATGGGATTCGGCGTGAACACGGCGGTGGTGCCGCCAAAGGGCGCCACGCTGGCCACTGCAGGGTCCGAACTCGACACCAGAACAACCAGCCCGTCGCGGCAGGGTTGCTCGAGATAGGCGGCCAGGCACGCGATGTGGTGGCTCCGCCGAATGACCACGCTTGCCTGGCCATGCGTTTTTGCCCGGGGCGTTGCCCACTGAATGGCCTGGCGAACCAGCCAGGGGCCGGGAAGCCGCTCGCCATCCCAGGTGGCGACCACGCTCCGCTCGGCAATGACGCGGGGTTCTCCAGCGTGCCGCATCGTTCCCGCGTCAAGCTCGCGCAGATAACCGCCTAAAAGTTGCAGGCCGTGGGTGTCGTGGCCGAGCAGGTCGCCTTCGAGAAGTGTCTGCGCCACCGTGGTTGCAATATCGGGGGCCAGCTTTGCCGCCTCGAGGAGCAAACGCGCGAATTCGAGTAAATCGCCTGCATCAAAGCGAACCGGGTTCTCGGGCGCTGAGGGGATGTTGGCTGAGGGCATGTTCAAGGCAAGCCTCGCGGGCTGTCTTCACAGCGGCAAATGGTAGCGCACCGGGACGGCGGCAGCCGCAGTCGGCGGGCGCCGCTCGTTTACGGAGAGCTGCGAGCGAGCAAGAAGCGCTGGTCCTAGATCAGCGCAGTCACCGGACCGATCGGCTTTCCGGTGGTCTTCAGATGCGCGGCCTCTGCGATGTTGACGGCGTGATCTGCGATTCGCTCTGCGTTTTTTACGCAAAACAGCAGATGCACAAAGTCAGCGACCTCGCTGCGCGATTCGCCCATCAGCGCCACGATCTGGTCGACCAGGTTGTGGTGCTCGCGGTCAATACCGTCGTCCAGAATTTTCACGTCGCGTGCCTGTCCCGCATTGCGATGAACAAAAGCCTCAATCGCATTGCGTACCTGCGCGATGCAGCGCTGCGACATCTCGTCAAAGCCAGTGAGAATTTCCTGCGGGAACGCGCCTGCTGACAGCGACCGCGCACGGCGGGCAATATTTTTCGAAAGATCACCGACCCGCTCCAGGTCTTCAACGATCCGCAAATCAGCCAGCACCTCATCGAGATCGCTTGCCAGAGGCTGACGCTTGACGATGACCAGCGCCGCCGAGGCCGAAAGATCGCGCCGCAGAGCGTCGATCATCCGGTCCTGATCGACGACGCGGGTTGCGAGCTCGGAATCCCGGTTCATGAGCGCTCGGATTGCATCGCTGAACTGCGAGATTGCGAAGTCGCCCATTGCTCCGATGCTGGATGTCAGCCGATCGAGCTGTTCGTCGAAGTGTCGGTCGGTATGTGCTGGAGCCATCGTGTGCTACTCGATTGCTGGAAGAAGGGGCTCAGCCGAAGCGGCCGGTGATGTAGTCCTCGGTCTGCTTGCTCTTGGGCTTCAGAAAGATCTCGTCGGTTCGGCCGTACTCGATCATTTCGCCCAAATACATGTAGACCGTGAAATCCGAAACCCGGGCCGCCTGCTGCATGTTGTGCGTGACGATGGCGACCGTGTATTCAGACTTGAGTTCATGCACCAGCTGCTCAACCTTGGCGGTCGAAATGGGGTCCAGTGCCGAGGTGGGTTCATCGAGCAGGATCACCGAGGGCTTGACCGCTACGCTTCGCGCAATGCAGAGCCGCTGCTGCTGGCCGCCCGACAGAGACAGCCCGCTCTGACGCAGCTTGTCTTTGACCTCGCCCCACAGCGCCGCTTTGGTCAGCGCCCACTCGACGCGCTCGTCCATCTCGGCGCGGTTGAGGCGCTCGTACAGATTCACACCGAACGCAATGTTGTCGTAGATCGACATGGGAAAAGGCGTGGGCTTCTGGAACACCATGCCGATGCGCGCACGCAGCAGATTCAGGTCCTGTCCCGGGTCGAGAATGTTGCGACCCTCGAACATGATCGAGCCTTCCGCGCGCTGGCCCGGGTACAGGCTGTACATGCGATTGAGTGTTCGAAGCAGGGTGGACTTGCCGCATCCCGAAGGCCCGATGAATGCTGTCACCTTATGCTCCACAACATCAAGATTGATGTTGCGCAGCCCCTGAAACTTTCCGTAGAAAAAATTGAGATTGCGGGTTTCGATCGCATTGACCGCGGGCGCGCTCTGCTGCGCTGCGGGCTGCTGCGCCGCAGCCCGTGGAGAAATCGATGGGGTCACGACTGCACCTTATCGCGGAAGAAGATCCGGGCCACGATGTTGAGCACCAGCACGGCGGCGGTGATCAAGAGCGCGCCGGTCCAGGCAAGCCGAATCCAGTTGTCGTAGGGGCTCATGGCGAACTGGAAGATCACCACAGGCAGATTCGCCATCGGGCTCGCCATATCGGTGGAAAAGAACTGGTTGTTCAGCGCGGTAAAGAGAAGCGGCGCGGTTTCCCCACTGATGCGGGCGAGTGCGAGCAACACGCCAGTAACCACACCTGAGCGAGCAGCCCGCAGCGTCACCATGGTGGCCACCCGCCAGCGTGGCGCTCCCAGTGCGAACGCGGCTTCACGCAGGCTTCCTGGCACCAGTCGCAACATGTTTTCGGTTGTGCGAAGAATGACGGGTACCGCGATCAGGGACAGGGCGAGTGACCCTGCCCAGCCTGAGAAGTGATTCACCGGGTCGACCGCAATCGCGTATACGAACAAGCCGATGACGATCGAGGGCGCCGACAACATGATGTCGGTGACGAATCGCGTCGTTTCACCAAACCATCCGGACTGCCCATACTCGGCAAGGTAGACCCCTGCCAGGATGCCGAGGGGTGTCGCAACCAGCGTCGTGAAGCCGAGCATCATCAGGCTGCCCACAATCGCATTGGCGAGCCCGCCGCCCTCGGAGCCCGGCGCGGGCGTTGACTGGGTAAACACATTCAGGTCGAGTCCGCCGATCCCCTTGCCCACCAGAACCGCCAGGATCCAAAGCAGTGCGGCCAGGCCGATCGCCATGGCGAGCATCGAGGCGCCAATCCCGATTCGGTTAATGAGTTTTCGGCGTCGGTAGAGGGAAGCGTCCATGGGGTGTCGCGGCAGTGAGGGTCAGATGCCCTTGGCGCGTTCCGATCGGATGATCAGAATTTTCGCCAGGCTGAGCACAACAAAAGTGATGACAAACAGCAGTAGACCCAGTGCAAACAGCGTGCTCATATGAAAGTCGTCCGCCTCGCCAAACTCATTGGCAAGCGTCGACGCAATCGAGGTGCCGGGTGCGAACAGCGAGGCCGCGAGGCGGTTTGAATTACCGATCACGAAGGTAACCGCCATGGTTTCGCCAAGCGCGCGGCCCAGCCCCAGCATGACGCCACCCACCACGCCTTTCTGCGTGTAGGGCAACACGATGCTGCGAACCACCTCCCAGGTCGTGCAGCCCAGGCCGTAAGCGGACTCTCTAAGGATGGGCGGCACGATTTCAAACACGTCGCGCATCACCGCTGCGATGAACGGCAGAATCATGAATGACAGGATGATTCCGGCAGCGAGAATACCGATACCGTTCATGGCGCCGCCAAACAGTGGCCCAATCAATGGCATCTGCCCAAGCGTGGACTGAAGCGCGGGCTGCCCATATTCAGCGAACAGCGGCGCGAAAATGAACAGCCCGAACATACCGTAAATAATCGATGGCACCGCCGCAAGCAGCTCTACCGCGGTTCCGAGCGGCCGACGCAGCCCGACCGGGCAGGTTTCGGTAAGGAACAGTGCAACGCCGAAAGCAAGCGGAACCGCGATCAGCAGCGCGATGCAGGCACTTAACAGCGTCCCTACGATAGCGATCGCGGCGCCAAATTCTTCGTTGATGATGTCCCACTCAACGCGCCACAGAAACTCGAGCCCGAACTTCTTGAACGTGGGAGCAGAGCTCCAGGCCAGCGCAGCGATGATCCCTATGAGCGCTGCCAGCACCGCCAGCGCGAAGATCAGCGTAAGTTTGTGAAAGACAAAATCTTCAACTCGCTGCCGCCGGGCGATTGCGTAAAGTTTTTTTTCTTGAGCGCTAGCGGGGGCGTGTGCGGCCACGGCTGGATCCGATGTGGGTGGGAGCGGCGCGAAAGATACCGTACCGCCCCCCGATCGTCACGTTTACTTGATCTGCGACCATACCCGGGTACGGATCTGTTCGACCAATGCGTCGGGCAAGGCAACGTAGTCAAGGTCCGCGGCCATCTGCTTGCCGTTCTTGAAAGACCAGTCAAAAAACTTCAGCACTTCACCGGATGCCTTCTTGTCAGCAGGCGCCTTGTACATCAGGATGAACGAGGCGGTGGAGATCGGCCATGTATTGGCGCCCGGCTGGTTGACAATCGAAAGTCCCATACCAGGCACTGAGAACCAGTCGGCGCCAGCGGCGGCGGCGGCAAAGGTCAGATCGTCGGCCTTGACGAATTTTCCATCCTTGTTCTGCATGGCCATCACGGGCATTTTGTTACGCTTGGCGTAGGCATATTCAACATATCCGATGCCACCCTTGACCCGGCGAACGTTGGCGGCCACGCCTTCATTGCCTTTGCCTCCCACCGATGAGGCTGCTGGCCACTTAACCGCTGCGCCCTTACCCACCTTTGAAGCCCATGCGGGACTGACTTCGTTCAGGTAGTCGGTGAAGTTAAACG
>CAZORB010000022.1:0-36737 GCA_964581825.1 uncultured Bordetella sp. | reverse complement strand
CACCACTGGGAAGTCGAGCTGCTCCTCGCTCGCGCCAAGACGATCGAAAAGATCGAAGGTCTGGCTGACGACCCAGTCTGGTCTCGCGCCAGGGCGATCAATTTTGTTGACCACCACGATCGGGCGCAGGCCCAGAGCCAGCGCCTTGCGCGTAACAAAACGCGTCTGCGGCATGGGTCCTTCCACGGCATCGACGAGCAGCAGAACGCCATCGACCATCGACAGCGCCCGTTCAACCTCCCCACCAAAATCGGCATGCCCAGGCGTATCAACGATGTTGATACGAGTGCCGTCGAAGTCGACCGCACAGTTCTTCGCAAGAATGGTGATGCCGCGCTCGCGTTCCAGGTCGTTGCTGTCCATCACCCGTTCAGCGACCTGCTGATTGGCGCGAAAGGTGCCGGACTGGCGAAGGAGCTGGTCAACCAGCGTCGTTTTGCCGTGGTCAACGTGGGCAATGATTGCGATGTTGCGTATAGCCTGGGGTGTCATCGGAGGATGTCCTGATTTCGAGTATTAGAGTCGTCGGGAGGCAGATCGATAGGAATGGTTGGCGCGCGCAAACGCCGCTTAGCCACTGGTGGGTGCGGCGATCAGCCGCTGAGAAATGAGCACGCCACCATCGAGCATGGCAACGCCCAGCAGGCGATTGGCGTGAACGACGCGAACGCGCTGCGGTGGGCTGTCTGTCGGGGGGGCAAGTCGCAGGCGCTGGCCCTGAACCAGTCGAAGCGCCGCGGTGGCATCGAGCTCCACGACGGGCAGACGCTGCAACAGCGCATCCAGAGGCATCAGTCGCTTGCGCCGTTCGGCGAGGTCGAGCGCCTCAAGCGAATCGAGCGACACCCCGTTTTCGAGCGACAGGGTCTCAACCGCTTCGCGACGCAAATCGGAAAGCCAGGCGCCGCAACCCGCTGCCTCACCGATATCTTCGGCGAGTGTTCGGATGTAGGTACCCTTGCTGCAGCGCACCCGCAGCCGAGCCAACTCACCTTCGACCGCAAGCAGGTCAATCTGGTGAATCGTGACGGTTCGAGTGGCCCGCTCAACATCAAGGCCGCTTCGCGCATAGTCGTACAGCGGACGCCCCTGATGCTTAAGCGCTGAATGCATGGGCGGCCGCTGTGCAATCGGTCCTTCGAACCGCTGCAGGGCCGCGACAAGTTCAGCTTCCGTTGGCAGGGCCTTGCCCGTGGCAACAATCTGTCCCTCAGCGTCGCCGGTGGTGCTGGTCTGTCCGAGGTGCAGCGTTGCCGCGTAGGTTTTGTCCGCGTCGAGCAGGTCATGCGCAAATTTGGTTGCTTCACCGACCAGTATCGGTAGCAGGCCGCTTGCCATCGGATCAAGCGTCCCGCCATGACCCGCCTTGGCCGCGCCCAGTAACCGTCGGCAGACAAGCATGGCCTGGCTGGAGCTGAGCCCTCGCGGCTTGTCGAGCAGGAGCACCCCGTCAATAGGGTCGCGCGGGATGGCCGCTCGCGCCGCGCGCGGCTGCTGCACTGCGGAGGCCGCGCTCACTCGTCGGCCTGGCGACGGTTTGCTTCGCTGATCAGGCGGTCGAGCTCGAGCCCTCGAAGCGTGGAGCGATCGAGAACGAAGCGCAGCTCGGGCGTCGTGTGAATACGGATCCGCCGACCGATCTGGCCGCGCATGAAGCCGGCCGCGCGAGATAGCGCCTGCGTCGTGGCTTCGATGGTGGCCGGATCGTCCGGCAGCACAGTGAAATAAACGGTGGCATACGCATAGTCCGGGGTCAGGTCGACCCCGGTGAGGGTGACCATACCCGGCCCTGCGTCCTTGAGCTCGCCCCGAATGAGGAGTGCGAGCTCTTGGTGGATCTGTTCGGCGACGCGGACCCCTCGGGGGCCCGCAGACGCACTGCGCTTTGCCATCAAACCGCCTTAAAGCGTCGTACGGGCGACTTCTTTGACCTCGAACACCTCGATCTGGTCACGCTCGCGAATGTCGTCGTAACCCCGCAGCGACAGACCGCATTCGAAGCCTTCCTTGACCTCTCGGACATCGTCCTTGAAGCGCTTAAGCGAATCGAGCTCGCCAGTCCAGATAACGGTGTTGTCGCGAAGCAGTCGGACACGGGCCCCGCGCCGCACCACGCCCTCTAGCACCATACAGCCGGCGATGGTTCCCACCTTCGAAACCCGGAAGATCTGTCGGATCTCGACCAGACCCAGCGTCTCTTCCTTCTGTTCGGGTGAGAGCAGGCCCGCCATAGCGGCCTTCACTTCATCGACCGCGTCATAAATGATGTTGTAGTAGCGGATATCCACGCCGTTTGTTTCAGCCAGGCGTTTGGCCGCCTGATCGGCGCGTACGTTAAAGCCAATGATGACAGCTTTGGATGCAGTCGCCAGGTTGACGTCAGATTCGGTGATGCCACCTACCGCCTGGTGAACAACCGTGATCCGCACTTCGTCCGTACCGAGCTTCAGCATGGCATGCGACAAGGCCTCCTGCGAACCCTGCACATCGGCCTTGATGATGAGAGGCAGCGTTTTGACGTCGCCCTCTGCCATCTGCTCGAGCATGTTCTCGAGTTTGGCCGCCTGCCGCTTCGCAAGCTTCACGTCGCGGAACTTACCCTGCCGGAACAGCGCGATTTCGCGCGCCTTGCGCTCGTCGCCCAGCACGATGACTTCCTCGCCCGCCGCAGGCACCTCAGCCAGTCCCTGGATTTCAACCGGAATGGAGGGGCCCGCTTCGTTCACCGGACGACCGTTTTCATCGAGCATGGCGCGAACACGGCCGAACGCAGACCCCGCCAGCACCACATCGCCGCGCTTGAGCGTTCCGGACTGAACCAGTACGGTAGCGACCGGGCCGCGACCTTTGTCGAGTCGGGCTTCGATGACAAGGCCCTTGGCCGCACCATCGCGCACCGCTTTCAGTTCAAGGACTTCGGCCTGCAGCAGCACGTTTTCAAGCAGGGAATCGATGCCCTCGCCTGTTTTGGCCGATACCGGCACCAGCGGAGAGTCACCGCCGTATTCCTCGGGCACGACTTCCTGAGCGACCAGTTCCTGTTTGACGCGATCCGGGTTCGCCTCGGGCTTGTCGATTTTGTTCATTGCGATAACGATGGGCACGTTGGCCGCTCGCGCGTGCCGGATAGCCTCGATCGTTTGCGGCATCACACCGTCATCGGCTGCCACCACCAGAATGACGATATCGGTGGCTTTCGCACCGCGCGCCCGCATTGCCGTGAAGGCCTCATGACCTGGGGTGTCGAGAAACGTGATGACCCCGCGTGGGGTTTGCACATGGTAGGCGCCGATGTGCTGGGTGATGCCCCCCGCCTCGCCAGCAGCAACCTTCGCTCGCCGAATCGAATCGAGCAGAGAGGTTTTGCCATGGTCCACGTGGCCCATCACGGTGACGACAGGTGGTCGCGGCAGTTGATCGCCTGCGTCCGAGCTTTCCTCAAGGAAAGCCTCGGGATCATCCAGCTTGGCTGCTACGGCGAGATGGCCCATTTCCTCGACCACGATCATGGCCGTATCCTGGTCGAGCACCTGATTGATGGTGACCATCTGACCAAGCTTCATCAGGGTCTTGATGACCTCAGCCGCCTTCACCGACATTTTGTGCGCCAGATCGGCAACGGTGATGGTTTCGGGAATGTGCACTTCGCGAACCACCGCCTCTGCCGGCGCGGCGACAACCTGCTGGGTGTCCGCACCGCGATCGCGACTTCGGTTCGAGCCGCCGCCACGCGGTCCGCGCCAACCCGCGCTACCGCCACTCGAGTCGCCACGGGTTTTGATCGCACGCTTCTTGGCGGCTTCCTCTGACCAGGTTGAGGAGAGCTTTTCTGACTTGACATGTTTCTTCTGAGCGTCGCCAGCAGGCGGCGGGGTGGCAGGACCCGTTCGAGACGGCGTGCCGGCAGCGCGATGCAGCGTGCCTTTAACACCCGCTTTTGCGCCGGCCGGCGCTGCGGGAGCAGGCTGGGGCGCTGCGGCTACTACCGGCGCGGGCGCGGGCGCCGGCGCCGGCGCCTCAACCGGCTTGGGAACTGGCTTACGTGAAGCGCTCATCAGCCGATTGATTTCTGCGACCTCGGCCTCAGCGCGAGCCCGCGCTTCGGAGCGTACCTTAGCTTCTTCATCGGCGCGGCGCCGTGCGTCGGCAGCAGCCAGCGCCTGCGCAGCGGCCTGCGCTTCGGCCTCGCGTCTGGCGGAATCTTCCGCCTCACGCCGCAGAGACTGTTCGTCGGTGACCGGCTCCGCCACGCTGGCTGCAGTCGACTCCTGCTCACGCCGCCGCGCTTCGTTTTCGGCGGCCAGGCGTTGCTGCTCAGCCAGTGCCTCCGCCTCGCGCCGCGCGGCTTCGGCTGCGGCAGCCTCAGCCCGAAGACGCTCTTCCTCAAGCCGCTCCTGTTTCTCGCGTAGCTCGGCAGCCTGCCGCTCGAGGAGCTGCTGCTGACGGCGATCTTCTTCCTCGCGCAGACGAAGTTGATCTTCGTCGATGGAGGGCTCGGAGGGCTGCTGCGGTGCATCAGACACCGGCACTTCGGTGCCGTCACGCTTCACAAACACACGCTTCTTACGAACCTCAACCTGAATGGTTCGAGCCTTGCCGGTAGCGTCGGCCTGCTTGATCTCGGAGGTCTGTTTCCGAGTGAGGGTAATTTTCTTTTTGGGCGCTTCACCGCCGCCGTGCGCGCGCCTCAGCGCCTCGAGAAGACGTTCCTTGTCTGCCTCGGTGACTGTGTCATCACCCGAACGCTTCTCAACGCCCGCCGAGCGCAACTGCTCCAGCAGCATTTCGACGGGCATCTTGAGCTCGGTTGCGAAACTTGCAACGTTGGTACTTGCCATTTCTGTCCTTCCCTGAACCTGGCGCGATGAAGTCGCCCTCAGGCCTGCTCACTCTCAAACCAGTGCGCACGCGCACGGATGATCAGGTCGCGGGCCCGCTGCTCGTCGATCCCGGTCGCTTCGACCAGCTCGTCCACGGCAAGCTCTGCCAGCTCGTCGCGGGTGTGGACGCCAGAGTCTGACAACCGCGCCGCCAGGTCCCGATCCATACCTTCAAGAGACAGCAGATCTTGAGCTGCCGCGCCAATTTTTTCTTCGGTGGCAATGGCCTCTGTCAGCAGAACATTGCGCGCCCGGTCGCGAAGCTCGTTCACGGTGTCCTCATCGAATGCTTCGATCTCGAGCATTTCATTGAGCGGCACGTAGGCGATTTCCTCGAGGCTGGTGAAGCCCTCATCGATCAGGATGTCTGCGACTTCCTCATCCACATCGAGCCGCTGCATGAAAACGTTGCGCACTTCGCCGCGCTCGGCAGCGGACTTCTGCTGCGACTCTTCGCGCGTCATGATGTTGATGTGCCAGCCGGTGAGCTCGGATGCAAGCCGGACGTTTCTGCCGCCGGTTCCGATCGCAAGCGCGAGGTTATCCTCGTCAACCACCACGTCCATCGCATGCTTGTCTTCATCAACCACAATAGAGGACACGTTGGCGGGCGCGAGTGCGCCAATTACGAACTGCGCCGGATCCTCAGACCACAGAACAATATCGACGCGCTCGCCTGCCAGTTCGCCTGTGACAGCCTGCACGCGCGAGCCACGCACGCCCACGCAGGTGCCAATCGGATCAATACGGCGGTCCGTGGTGTGAACCGCAATTTTTGCTCGCACACCGGCGTCGCGGGCCGCCGCCTTGATCTGCAGCAGACCCTGCTCGATTTCGGGTACTTCGTTCGTGAACAGATGCCGGATGAATTCCGGCGCCGTACGGGACAGGATCAGCTGCGGGCCCCGGCCTTCGCGGTTGACGCGGAGCACGAGTGCGCGCACCCGATCACCCACGCGAAGATTTTCCTTGGGGATCATCTGATCGCGCGGTAGCCGAGCTTCGAGCTTGCCTGATTCGACGATTGCACCTTCGCGGTCGATACGCTTGATGGTGCCGGACATGATCGGCTCATCGCGCGCAAGGAAGTCATCGATGATCTGCTCGCGCTCGGCCTCGCGAATACGCTGAAGAATGACCTGCTTGGCCGCCTGCGCGCCAATTCGGCCGAGCTCGACAGCTTCAAGCTCTTCTTCGATGAAATCGCCCACCTGGACATCGGCGACCTGTTTATGCGCCTCGCTCAGAATGATCTGGATGTCGTGATCTTCGAGCTCGCCGTCGGGAACAACCTGCCAGCGACGGAAGGCTTCGTAGTCGCCAGACAGCCGATCGATCGTTACCCGAACATCGACCTCTTCCTTGAAGCGTTTCTTGGTGGCTGAGGCGAGCGCAGTTTCGAGGGCTGCGAACACGACGTCACGCGCGACGTTCTTTTCGCGCGCCAGCGCATCGACCAACAGTAGGACTTCTCGGCTCATGCTCAGCTCCTAAAACTTCACGATCGGCACCAGTCGTGCCCGCTCGACCTCGTCGAGCGAAAAGATTAGTTTGCGCACCGTCGCCGGCGCTTCCTGTTCGCCGGGCTTGACCGCTTTGCGAGCAGCCCCTGCTCGCTTCGCTGCAGGCCGACCTGCGCCCGGTTTGCGCGGGGTCGTGTTTTCCGGCTCAACCAACTCGAGCCCGAATCGACCTTCGTCTTCGACAGTAAGAATGCCTTCGAAATTTCGCCTGCCCTGGAAAGGCTGGCGAAGCCGAAGCGTGATGCGGCTGGAGGCGAAACGGACAAAATCACGCACTTGGCGCAGCGGTCTGTCGAGCCCCGGAGAGGAAATTTCGAGCCGATCGTAGTCGATGTTTTCGACGGTAAACAGGTGACTTAACTGCCGACTGACCTGTTCGCAATCCTCGACCCGAATTCCTGCTGGTGAATCGATTACGATGCGCAATAGCCCACGCTGGCCAAATTCGATATCGACCAGTTCGTACCCCATCGGCTCAATCGTTCGCTCGACAAGCTCGTGCAGATGGGGAACGCCCGAGGCGCTCACGCCGATTTCCGGAACAGATTCGCGTGTGCGCTCGGACCGTGTCCGCGATCCAGCATTCAACCTATTGTTCTCCACCCCACTGGCCCCAAACCGGCGCCAAGAAAAAAAAATGGGCTCGCAAGCCCATTCACCCCGCGCCCATCCCTGAAAGCCTGCCGGGACGGGTAAACAACAAAAAATTATAACCCGAAAATACCGAGCCTTGCTCGGAAAGGGGCGTGCACTTACGCGCCGCTAGGCGCACCCCCACCGCCACCACCGCCACCACCGCCGCCACCGCCGCCACCGCCGCCGCGGCCGCCACGCCGCCCTCGTCGCCCACCGCCTGGAGATGCCTCCCCGGGTTGACCACCTTGCCCCGACTGCCCGCCAGGTCGAGGTCCGCCCGCCGGCTTGCCGCCGCCTGGCTTGCCTCCCGAGCGCTTACCTGCTCCGGGTTTACGCCCAGGCTGCCCCCCGCCTCCGGGCAAGGAAAATCCGGGCGCGCCCTGCGCTGCTCTGGGACCACGCCCACCGGCACCGCGTCCGCGGACCGGACGCCCCCCGGGCATGCCGCCCGTAGCCGCGGCCCCACCACCGCTGTCCATGGGTCCGACAAACCCCTGCTGAGCCATCATCCGTTCTCGCGCACGGCGCCCCTGACCTGGCGCTTTCGGCGTGGGGTTCCCGCGCCGAACCGTCCGCGTAATACCCTCGAGATGCGCATCGCGCGAACTTGGCTGCCACTCATCGTCCGATAACTCAGGTGGTAGCTCGTCTGGCTCGTCATCTTCGGGCAGTGCAACGTTCCCTATGGAGTCCAGCGGATGCTCGAAATCGTCCTCTGCATCGCTCCAGCTGGCATCGTCGTCATCGGGGTCGAGGGCTTCACGGGCAGCGGCCCGAGCGGCTTCCGTGGCGGGATCACCCCCGCGCAACAGCCGCTGCAACGACAGCACTTCGGCTGGCGACAACTCAGCCCATCGACCACGCGACAGGCCACGCGGCAGCGCAACCGGCCCGAAACGCAGGCGCACCAATCGACTGACGGTGAGTCCAACCACGTCGAACATCCGGCGCACCTCGCGGTTACGCCCCTCGCTGATCACGACCCGATACCATGCGTTGGCACCATCACCACCGAGATCCTCGACCGTAGAAAACACCGCCGGACCATCTTCGAGCGCCACACCCTCCATGAGCCGCGAGCGCGTCTCCTCGTCGATTCTGCCAAGAATGCGAACCGCGTATTCGCGCTCCCATCCGTAGCGCGGATGCATGAGCTGATTGGCGATGTCGCCGGAGGTAGTGAAAATCAGCAGGCCCTCGGTATTGAAATCAAGCCGACCCACCGCCACCCAGCGCGCCCCTTTCAGGCGTGGAAGTCGCTCGAACACGGTAGCGCGTTTGGAGGGGTCATCCCGGGTACAGATCTCGCCAGACGGCTTGTGGTACAGCAGGACCCGTGGCGGCAGCGAGGTTGGGGGCCGGCGAATCGGGCGGCCATTAACGCGCACTTGGTCGTTCGGCCCGATACGCTGACCAACGTGGGCGGGTTGCCCATTTACCGATACTCGCCCGGCAATAATCAGCTCTTCCATGTCACGCCGGGAACCCAGCCCGGCATCGGCCAGCAGCTTGTGGAGCTTGGGAAGATCTTCCTCGGGGAGCACATCGCGCTGCCTCCGCTTGGCGGGGTCGGCGGCATCAAGCCCAATGGCCTGCTGGCTCGAATACACCGGCAACTCGGGCGCCTCTTCCGTCGGGCGCTCGGTACCTGACACAGTGTTTTCGTCGGATGCACTCGCCACGCCATCAGCCGACTCGGATCGTGCCTGTCCATTGCGATTGGGGTGCCGCCCGCGGCGACGGCGAAACGCATGGCGAGGCGGCTTGCCGGCAGACGCCTGAGCGTCGTCTGTCGACTGACCGCCCGCCGGCTCTGACGACGGCTTCGCTGCGTTGGCAGCGTCGGGGCGCTCAGCGGGCGTTCCGGACGCTGGGGGGGTGTCATCGTTCATGGGAGTTCCCGTGTTTCGGGTGTTGCAGCAGAGGGCGCTGGAGCCGCTTGCGCTTCGGCAGGTACTTCAGCAGGTGCTTCGATGGCCCGCTCTGCAGGCGCCACCGCGGAGATCGACTGCGGCATTACGGACTCACCGTCAGTTTGTAGTGATTCGTCAGCCTCAGGCGCTGCGACAGCCGGGGGCGTTTCCTCAACCTGTGCCACTTCGCCATCGGGTTGGGCATGGTCGGTTGGCTCGGCAGGACTCTCATGCGTTAAGGCGGGAGCCGTTGGGGAATCAAAATCAATCGCCTGCTGCGCAGGCAACTCCGTCGGCGAGCCCGCACCGTCGAGCGCGGGGAGCTGCGACAGTGCACCCAAGCCCATGTCATCGAGGAAACGGCGGGTAGTGCCGAACAGTGACGGCCGTCCCACGGAATCTTTGTGTCCAATTACCTCGATCCAGCCTCGCTCTTCCAGCGTGCGGATAATTTGCGGCGACACCATGACGCCTCGGATCTCTTCAATATCACCGCGCGTGACAGGCTGCCGATACGCGATGATTGCCAGCGTTTCCATCACCGCACGCGAGTATTTCGGCGGCTTCTCGCCCGCCAGGCGATCCAGGAAGCGCGCGAACTCAGGTGCTGTTTGAAAACGCCAGCCTGATGCGACCTGAACGAGGCGAAGGCTGCGCGTCTGCCAGTGAAAACCGATGTCGTCGATCAGCGCACGGATCGAATCGGGGGGAATTGAATCATCGAACAGACGCCTGAGGTCGTTGATTCCGAGAGGCTGTTGGGCGCTCAGTAGCGCGGCCTCGATCACAGCTTTCGCTTCGTCGGTATTCATCCGATCCGCTTCGTGGAACGCTGACGCTGACCCCGAAAATTTCCGGGTCAGCCCAGCACAGCCCCGGTTGCACACAATTGCCAGAAACCTAACGCGGCTCGCGCTCGGCAGACTGACTGCTGATGGCACCGGAGGATTGAACCCGCCCTGCGCGCTCGTTGCTGCCGGGTGGACCCAGGTTGCGCCTGAAACGGCGCTGTTGAAACTGGTTGCGGGGGCAGGATTTGAACCTGCGACCTTCGGGTTATGAGCCCGACGAGCTGCCAGACTGCTCCACCCCGCGTCGGAGAAGCCGGAATATATCAGTAAGGGCGTACACAGGCAAACGATACTCAGATGAGCGGCAACTGAATCGACGCGGTCTTTTCGATCGTACGATGCCTTCGGTACACTCCGAGAACCTTAGGGAAGCGGAGCACCCGTGAAACATTGTTCGGCCTGCGGCAGCCTCGTCGAGTTGGAGATCCCGCCGGGCGATAACCGTCCGCGCTACTGCTGCAAGCCGTGCGGCGCCATTCACTATCAGAACCCCAAATTAGTGCTGGGAACCATTCCGGTTTGGGAGGATCGTGTGCTGCTCTGCCGACGCGCCATCGAGCCTCGATACGGCATGTGGACGCTTCCTGCCGGCTTCATGGAAAACGGCGAGACTACCGAAGAGGGCGCCGCACGCGAGACCGCCGAAGAGGCGGGCGCCCGAATCGAGCTGGGGGCGTTGTACTCGGTGCTCGACATTCCTCACGTCGATCAGGTGCATCTGTTTTTTCATGCGCGTCTGCTCGATATCGACTTCGACCCAGGGCCCGAGAGCCTCGAGGCGCAGCTGTTCGCAGAACATGAGATCCCGTGGGACACGCTCGCGTTCCGAACCGTTGAACAAACGTTGCGCTGGTTCTTCGAAGACCGACGGGTCGGCGCTTACCCATTGCGTACGACCGCCATCCGCTACCAGCCCAAGCCTCGCTAGTCGTCACTCACGCATCACGCCTCCGAGCCAGGTAACGCTGCCGCATGCGACCCCTGCTTCATTGGGTCAGCGCTCAAGACCCGCTTCCCCCACCCAGTGCTGCGCTGCGCGAGCCGAACGGCCTGCTCGCCGCTGGCCATGATTTGTCAGCAACGCGTTTACTCGAAGCCTACCGCTCGGGGATCTTCCCTTGGTACAGCGAAGGACAGCCCGTACTGTGGTGGTCGCCTGACCCACGAATGGTGCTGGCGCTTGACCGTTTCAAGGCCTCTCGCTCCCTGGTCAAAACGGTTCGAAAGGTCCGTCGAGACGGCCTCTGGACGATCGCGTTCGATCAGGACTTCGCTGCCGTCATTCACGCCTGCGCACAGCCACGCGAGGGACTGGGCGATGGCACCTGGATCACCCCTCAGATCGCCTCAGCCTATTGCGACCTCCATCGCCTTGGTTATGCGCACTCCGTTGAAATTCGCAATGAGCATCAGGCATTGATCGGCGGCCTGTATGGCGTTTCAATCGGTCGAATGTTTTTCGGCGAATCCATGTTTGCGCGCGAACCGGACGCATCCAAGATCGCGTTGTTCGCGTTGGTGGAACTGCTATTGGCGCACGGATTTCGCGTGATAGACTGCCAGCAGAACACCCGCCATCTGGCGTCTCTTGGTGCGACGGAGGTTCCCCGCGTGGCATTCCTTTCCGAAGTTTCCGAACTGGTCGCACAGCCGGCACCAGACTGGTCGGCGGTCCGAATCAGCTTTCCGAACGCATGACGCAACTCAAGGAACTGCCCTTTTCGGCGCTGCAGTTTTACGCCACAGCGCCCTACCCCTGCAGCTACCTCGATGGCCGGCAAGCACGGTCACAGGTTGCTACGCCCAATCACCTGATCAACGCAGACATTTACAGCGAACTGGTTCGCGCGGGGTTTCGCCGCAGCGGTGTGTTCACTTACCGCCCCTATTGCGACGGCTGCAGAGCGTGCATTCCGGTGCGCGTACCGGTGGCCGAATACCAGCCCGACCGCAGTCAGCGTCGAGCCAGGCGCGCGCACGGCACCCTCCGCACGCTCGTCGCGCGTCTTGGATTTTCACCTGAGCACTACCAGCTTTATCTTCGGTACCAGGCCAGTCGACACGCCGGTGGCGGCATGGACCAGGACAGCCGTGAGCAATACGCCCAGTTTCTCTTGCAGAGCAAGGTCAACACCCGGTTGGTTGAGTTCCGCGAGCCCGACGGCCTGCTACGGATGGTGTCAATCATCGACATCCTGAACGACGGACTCTCGTCGGTGTACACCTTCTTCGACCCTGACGTGCCGCACGCAAGCTTCGGCACGTTCAACATCGTCTGGCAGATCGAGCAGTGCCGCCAGCTCAACCTGCCCTACCTCTATCTCGGCTACTGGATCGCCAGCAGCCGCAAGATGTCGTACAAAGCCAACTTCAGGCCCATCGAACGGCTCAGCGAAGGACGCTGGGAGCGACTGGCCGACACCCAGCACGCTGAATGAATCCATACGATCTTGTCCGTCCGCTCCTCTTCAGTCTTGACGCCGAGCGTGCCCACAACCTGACTTTCGCACTGCTTGACCAGTCCTTTTCCAAGCCGATGATTCGATGGGCGGCAGGCGAGCCGGTCGACGACCCGGTTACCTTTCTGGGCCTCAAGCTTCGCAACCGCGTCGGTCTCGCCGCTGGCCTCGACAAAAATGGCGAGCACCTGCCAGCGCTGGCAGCGCTGGGCTTTGGCTTCATTGAAATCGGCACCGTCACGCCCAAGCCCCAGCCCGGCAATGCGCGTCCGCGAATCTTCAGAATCCCGCGTCGCCACGCGCTCATCAACCGACTCGGCTTTAACAACCTTGGCCTTGATGCTCTGATCGACAACGTTCAGCGCTCGGGTTACACCGGCGTTCTGGGCATCAACATCGGAAAAAATGGCGCCACGCCCAATGAGCGCGCCATCGATGACTACCGCGAGTGCCTCGCCCGTGTGCACGCGATCGCAAGCTACGTCACCGTCAATGTCTCCTCGCCCAACACGAAAGACCTGCGACGTCTGCAGGGCGGTGATGAACTTTCCGCGCTCCTCGCAGGCCTTGCGCAGACGCGCGAACAGCTGTCGGACCGCGATGGCAAGCGCGTTCCCATGGTCCTCAAGATTGCGCCCGACCTGGACGATGAGCAGATTGCACTCATTGCCGACCTTCTTCCCGCGCACGGTATTGATGCGGTCATAGCCACTAACACCACCATCTCGCGCGATTCGGTAGCAGGTGAAGTCAATGCAGGCCAAACCGGCGGACTATCGGGCGCACCCGTGTTCGAGATGTCGAATCATGTGATCCGCGCCCTGCGCGCCCGATTGCCTGCAGGGTATCCAATTATCGGGGTCGGCGGCATTCTGTCGGCTGCGGATGCGTGCGCGAAGATCGACGCTGGCGCAGAGGTGGTGCAGATGTACACCGGCATCATCTACCGTGGCCCGACGCTTATCGGAGACTGTGCACGCGCGCTTGCAAGCCACGCGAAACCCGCAAGCGCTGCGCATCCCTCAGCCGCCTGACCTGGCACGCGTTTCAACGGCCGTCTCGCCCCCCATGGCCGACATTATTCTTGCGACGCTGAACGCCCGGTATTCCCACGCATCACTGGGCCTGCGCTATCTGCTTGCGAATCTCGGCGAGCTGCAGCCGCGCGCTGAAATCCTTGAGTTCGTCATCGGCGCGCGAACAGAGTCAATGGCCGAGACCATCCTTGCGCGCAACCCGGTGGTGCTCGGGCTGGGTATTTACATCTGGAATGTCGAAGAGACGACCCGGCTCGTGGCAATGCTTCGGCGACTCGCGCCGGATCTGAGAATTGTGTTGGGCGGGCCAGAGGTCAGTCATGAAACTCTCGAGCAGCCCATCTGCCGAATGGCTGACCATGTCATCACCGGTACCGCAGAGCGCGAGTTCAGAGAGCTCTGTGAGCAGACCCTGAGCTGGAAAGCCGGCAACCGAACGCGCCCTCTCACGCACCTTATCGCAGGCGGCGGGCTCGAGCCCGAGCAGGTGACAATGCCCTACTCGCTATACGACGATCGCGATCTGGCCCATCGCCATCTTTACGTCGAAGCCTCGCGGGGATGTCCGTATCGATGTGAGTTTTGCCTGTCGGCACTTGACCGTACCGCGGTGCCGTTTCCACTCGATGCGCTTCTTGGCGAACTCGACGCGCTGTACCAGCGGGGCGCAAGGCGACTGCGTTTCGTTGACCGCACGTTCAATCTGCGCATTGATACCAGCATCGCAATCCTGCGTTTTTTTCTTGAACGCATCGAAGCCAAGCCCGAGGATCCATGCTTTGCTCACTTTGAGCTGGTACCCGATCACCTGCCCCCGCGCCTTCGCGAACTCTTACCCAGGTTTCCCGCGGGCACGCTACAATTCGAAATCGGTATCCAGACCTGGAATCCTGAGGTCCAGGCGCGAATCAGCCGCCGCCAGGGCAACGACAAGGCGGAGGCCAACCTTCGCTGGCTGCGCGAACACACGCAGGCTAGCCTTCATGTCGACCTGATTGCGGGACTGCCTGGCGAAACGCTAGAAAGCTTTGGCGCGGGCTTTGATCGGCTGATCGCTTTGCGCCCCCAAGAGATACAGGTGGGCATTCTGAAGCGGCTCCGTGGCGCGCCAATCGCCCGTCACACCGAACAATTTGCGATGCGGTACAACCCGTCACCGCCCTACAACGTGCTGGCCACCCGAGACATCGCATTCCCGGACATGCAGCGACTTGCGCGATTCGCGCGCTATTGGGAGCTGATCGGAAACTCAGGGCGATTCGAGCAGCAGCTCTCAGAGCTACTCGGCAGTGCGCCGTTCCACCGCTTTCTCGCGTTCTCCGACTGGGTGTTCGCGACAACCGACAGCACCTGGAGATTTGCTCCAGAGCGCCTGGCGCAACTGATAGACACCTGGTTGATTTCATCCAGTGAGATAGAATTTCACGATGGGACGAACCAAATCTCCTTCGACCGACGACGGCAAAACGGCGATCCAGGTAATCCAGCGTCTGGTGTCGCTACTGGACGCGCTGGCTGAGCGCACCGAGCCTGCCAGCCTGAAGGATCTGTCGCTCGCAACCGGACTCCATCCTTCAACCGCCCATCGAATCCTGAACGATCTGGTCACGGCGCGCCTGATCGATCGCAGCGACCCAGGTACCTATCAGCTTGGCATCCGCCTGCTTGAACTCGGTAACCTGGTCAAAGCCCGGCTCAACGTGCGCGACGCCGCGCTCGGTCCCATGCGTGAGTTGCACCGTGCAACCGGACAGCCCGTCAATCTGTCCATTCGGCAGGCCGACGAAATCGTCTACATCGAACGAGCAGTATCCGAGCGCTCCGGCATGCAGGTTGTGCGCGCAGTAGGCGGACGCGCGCCGCTTCATCTGACCTCGGTTGGCAAGCTCTTCCTGTCGGTGGACGACCCGCGCAATGTACGGGCCTACGCCACCCGCACAGGTCTGGCTGGCCACACCAAGAACAGTATCACCGAGCTGGCCCGACTCGAACGCGAACTTGCGCTGGTTCGCGCACGCGGCTATGCGCGTGACAATGAGGAACTCGAGCTGGGCGTGCGTTGCATTGCCGCCGCCATCCGGGACGATGTTGGCAAGCTCGTGGCCGGGCTTTCCATTTCAGCCCCCGCCGATTTTGTGCAGGATGATTGGATTGATCTGGTCTGCAAAACCGCAGCCGATATTTCGTCGTCGCTAGGCTACGAGCCGCCTGCTACGTAGCCCTCGCGCAAGCCGCAATCAGTTCGCGCCCATTGACACTCTGAGCGGAACCGTACGATCGGCAGGCTCGGATTCAGCGTGAATACGCTGCGACGGCGGGCTGGATTTTTCAACCCAGGCGCGAATTCGCTGCGCATCACCAAAGCGAGCCAGCTTACCCGCCGCATCAAGCAGTACGAATATAAGCGGTCGGCCTTCCACGTTAGCCACCATCACCAGGCAGTTACCCGCCTCGGAAATGAACCCGGTTTTCTGCAGACCGATTGACCAGCCCGCCGTTGAAATGAGCCGGTTCGTGTTGTAGAAACCGAGCGCCTCGCGGGCGGGTTGCACAGTCAGCGAACGGGCGGTTGAGTACTGACGGATCAACGGATAGGTCGATGCAGTGCGCACCAGCTGGGCCAGGTCGCGCCCACTGGATACGTTGGCGCTCGATAAGCCCGTAGGCTCGACGAAGCGCGTGTCATGCAAGCCGAGCGCGCGCGATTTCGCGTTCATTGCGGCGACAAAGGCTGGCATGCCCCCCGGGTAGTAGCGACCGAGCGCATTGGCAGCACGATTCTCGGAGGACATCAGGGCAAGCTGCAGCATTTCCGCACGGGTCAGCCAGGCTCCCGGGTGAAGCCGCGAACTGGTGTGACGCATCCGGTCAATGTCGTCTCGGGTGATCTGCAGCCGTTCATTCAGCGGCAGCCCGGCATCGAGCACGACCATTGCGGTCATAAGCTTGGTAATCGACGCAATCGGCAGTACCGCGTTGGGGTTTTTCCGAACCAGCACATCACCGCTACGCGCATCGACCACCAGCGCCACGGATGAATGAAGCGATAAGGGGTCGGCTACGTTTTTCAGGCCGATCGACTCGCCGACCGACGGACGCGGTGGCGCCTGGGGCGCGAGCGAAGCCTGCTTGGGACTGCCCGAAGCGTTGGCCGGCCGTGCTCCGGCGGTGTCAGCATTGTTCGCGGAGGCTGCGGCGGCCGCACCAGCCACTGCAACGCCAGCACCCACCGCCGCCGCGCCGGCTGCAGCCTTGGAACCCTGAGGAGGCTTGGGAGAGTCTTCAAACGCCCGCGGCGGAGCAGCCGATTTGTTCTGCTTGGCGCTGCCGTCCTTTTTGCCCTTCTGAGCACTGGACGAGGCCGACTTGGCAGTCCCTTGCCCTGCCGAGGGCGAACGTTGCGCTGATTTCGGGGCCGTGGCGGGCGGTTTGGCCGACTCGTTGCCCCGCGGGGCCTGCGACTGCGCCGACGCCAGGGGCGACATCAGCGCGAGCGCGATCCCTGCGCTCGCGAAAAAAAACGAAAAATGTTGTAGAAGAAACACTTGCGACACAACCCTCAGACGCGGCCTGAGGATATGTTCGCTGGATTCGACGGTCCCTGTCAACCGACGTACGCGTTGACGGAAACTCTGCTAGCGACCGCCCAGCGAGCTCAGTTCTTCGGAATCCGGCTTGCCACCTTGCGCCACTTGTCCAGATCCGAGGTGATGCGCTCAGCCAGTGCCGCCGGGGACGAGGGCGTCGCATCCATTCCCGCTTTGGTCAACCGGTCAATGACCGACGGCGACGCCAGCAGTTTTTGCACTTCAGCGTTCAGCTTATCAACCTGCGCTGGCGACATACCCGCAGGGCCAAGCAGCGCGAACCACGACGATACGTTGAACCGCTCGAGCCCGGACTTCCCAAAGGTGGGAACTTCTGGGATGGCCGGGTTCGGGGCGGCCGACGGCACACCGACCCCAACGATGCGGCCATCACGAATATAAGGCGCCGCGACCGCAATCGAGATGAGCGCAGCCGGGACGCTGCCTCCAATAAGGTCGTTGATGAACTTTCCACTGCCGGATGCACCATAAGGCACGTGCAACCAGTCGAGACCTGCTTCGAGCCGAAGCTGCTCGCCAGCCAGATGGGCAGTGCTTCCTGGACCCGGTGAGGCAAACGACAACTTGCCCGGGTTTGCGCGTGACCAGTCAATGAGCTGGCGCATATCGCGGGCAGGCACTGACGGATGTACAGCGACCACCAGCCCGACATCGGCCAGCCGGGCGATCGGCGAAAAATCTTTGATCGGATCAAACCCCACATTGCCCTGGATCACGGGGGCGATCGCGATCGTGCCATCAAAGCCCAGCAGCAGTGTGTGCCCATCGGGTTTGGACCGCGCCACCTCTGCGGCGCCGATCGCACCCGTTGCGCCCGGCTTGTTTTCCGCGGTAATGGTGACGCCTAGCGCTTTTGACAGGCCTTCTGCGACCAGGCGGCCCAACATGTCCGCCGACCCGCCTGCCGCGAACGGAATCACCAGCCGAACCGGGCGACCCGAGGCAGCATCCTGCGCCTGTGCCGGCGCTGAAGCCGACAGCGCGAGCGCCGCCGTACTGAGCATCGCCGCCATCAACCGCGCCGTAATCAAGCGCTTGAAAACAGTGTTTTTCATTGTGATCTCCCCCATCCAGAAAACAGCGGTGGTTACCAGCCGACAAAACGTGCGAACTGCGACACTGGTTCACGCTCGGTGATCAGCGTGTTCTCGGGCGCCGAGTGATCGGCATAGCCCAACGCCATGCCGCAGACCACCGCTTCATGCTCGCCGAGAGACAGTTCGTCAGCAATGATCCGGTGGAATTGCGTGAAGGCCGCCTGCGGACACGTATCGAGTCCGCGCGCTCGAGCCGCGACCATGACGTTCTGCAGAAACATGCCGTAGTCGAGCCAGCTGCCAATCGCCAGCCGACGATCAATCGTGAAGATCATGCCGACCGGCGCATCAAAGAACCGATAGTTTCGAGCATGCTGCGCATGCATTTTGTCTTTTTCGCCCTTGCCTATTCCCAGCAGCTTGTAGAGGGCAAAGCCCACCGTACGGCGCCGATCGAGGTACGGCGAAAACCACTGCTTGGGGTAGTACGGATATTCCTCGGTGTGGGCGGCATTTTGCTCGGGGTCATCGAACACCTTGACGATACGATCAGATAGGCGCTGGCGCGCCTCGCCGGTCAGGACATGAACCGTCCACGGCTGCATGTTGGTGCCCGAGGGCGCGCGACTGGCCACCTCGAGAATATCCGCCACGATTGCGCGATCAACGGGTTGATTCAGAAATGCCCGAATCGAGTGGCGACTGATGATCGCGTCGTCCACGAAGCGATAGCTGTGCGGGTAATCCATGTTGGCTCCAGAGGGTCAGCGCCCGACCGCTTCACGGGCGAGCAAAGGTTCAAGCGCAGCGCGAAGCGCGGCTGGCAACGCTGCCGGCCGCCGGTTAACGCGGTCTACGTAGACATGCGTGAAATGTCCCTGCGCACACGGCTCGGTTTCGTCGTTGCGAAAAAGGCCCACCTGATAGCGAACGCTGCTGTTGCCGATGCGCTCAACCCGCAGCCCGGCCACCACCACGTCGGGAAACGACAGGGGCGCGAAATAGCGGCATCCGGTTTCCACAACCAGCCCGATGACCGCGCCGCTGTGGATATCCAACGCGCCCTGCCGGATCAGGTAGGTATTGACCACGGTATCGAAGTACGAGTAGTAAACAACGTTATTCACGTGCCCATAAACATCGTTGTCCATCCAGCGGGTCACGATGGGCATCCGGTGCGGATAGCGATCAAGCGGCGAGCGGTCCGGAGCGATGGCAGCCGAATCGGGTCGGGGCGGCACAGCGCCGCCAGTGTCACTCATGTTGCAAGGCCCTTTTGAGTTTGCATTGCGTGCCTATCTGGGGGCGGATCCCACTCATGGGGAGCGTCCACCGCCGGCGGTCGCGATTGTCTCACTGGGATGAATTTGCTGCGCGCGGGGACCCCGCCCTCTGGACCAGCGCCACACCGGTTGCTGCGCAGACCATGCCCGCAGCCGCCAACCACCCGTAGGCCTCATCGAACAACAGCCAGGCCATGAGCGCAGTGCTGGGGGGAACCAGGTACATCAGAGACGTCACTGCCGTCGCCGAGCCTTTTTCAATCAGCCGGTAGAGCACGAAGGTTGCACCGATCGAGATCGCGAGTACGGCCCAGGCCAGCGCGAGCAGAAGATCCAGATTCCAGGCGATGGATCGGTCCTCGAACATCAGCGCAAGCGGTCCAACAACGGCAAGCGAGGCAGCAAGCTGAACGAAGCTTCCGGTGCGCAGGTCAAAGCTAGGCACCCAGCGCTTCTGGTACAGGGTGCCTGCGGTAATACCGGCTAATGCCAATACACAACAGATCAGGTTTGGAACGCTGACACCGTCAGCCGTCCACTTGCTGGCCACCGCAAGTGCAACGCCAACAAACCCCAGCAGGAGCCCCAGCCATTGACGCCGACCCACCGCCTCGCCCCACCCCGCTACCCACACTGCGGTCAGGATGGGCTGTAAATTGACGATCAGCGCAGACATCGCCGAAGGCATGCCGTGCTCGATTGCGATCCACACGCCGGACAGATAGACCGCGTGCATCAGCAGCCCCGCCACCGCGAGATGAAACATGTCGCGCCGCGAAGGCCAGCGTGCTTTCAGCACGAGGATCAGCGGCGCAAGCACCAGCAGCGTGGCCGCAAACCGGAGCGCCAGAAAGCTGAGCGCGGGCGCATGCGGAACCCCGTATCGAGCCACGATGAAGCCGGTGGACCAGACCATCACAAAGCCGAGCGCGACGCTTATTGCAACGCATCGCGACAACAATGCCCCGGAGGAAGGCAGCATTATTTGCGGCCGCAACACGACAAGCCGTCATGCGCCAGATTTTTCAAGACTATTTTGATTCTTATCATCAATAAATCAATTATTTAGAAAGCTATTTGTCCGACCAGACCATAAATTGTTGCGCCACAACAATACTGCTTGACAGCCCGATTTGAGCTTGGCACTATTCGTTTGTTGCGGCGCACCAAATCGCCGCTGTTCCTCGCCTACCGACCCGTCTTAACCACCCACCGGAGGTTTCCATGATCCAGACTCCTGAGCAGTTCGCCACGCTGAGCAAAACCTCTTTCGACCTGATGAACAGCGCCGCGCGCGCGTCAATGGCAGGTTTTGAGCGTCTCGCAGCGTTGAATATGCAAGCCGCTCGCAGCACGTTTGACGAGTCCACCGAGATGATGAAGTCACTTCTCGAGGTCAAAGACGTCAAATCACTCTCCGAGCTCTCGGCCACCTCGATGCAGCCCACCGCAGACAAAGCTGCTTCGTATGCTAAGCATTGCTACGAAATCGCCTCGGAAACCAGCGCTGAATTGGCGCGTCTGGTCGAAAAACAAATGGCCGATGGCAACAAGCAGCTGTTTGCAGCGATCGATTCGATGGCTCGCAACGCCCCGGCTGGCAGCGAAGGCGTCATGACGCTCGTGAAATCGGCTGTCTCGGCCGCCAACACCGCGTTTGATCAGGTCAGCCGCGCCACCAAGCAGGTCGTGGAAATGGCTGAAGCCAACGTGGCAGCGGCCAGCAAGTCGGTAAACAGCCGTCCGGCCAAGAAAGCCGCCTAAAGTTTCGTAAGCCTCCTCCTCAAGCTCCAGCCTACGGGCTAGAGAGCACGGAAACGGCCCGATCAACGGGCCGTTTCCATTTGGGGAACAGGTTGATCGGACGGTGACGCGCCCACCGACTGCCAGCCAGCCAGCCCCTGATCGCGCGAGGCCAGTGCGGCATGGACATTGCGCTCCTTGACATGTCCAAAGCCGCGAATCTGCTCGGGAAACGAAGCGAGGCGGACTGCGAGTTCGTGGCGAGCCGGGGTCAGTTCGGTGATCAGCCGGTTGATCAGCGTCTCGTACTCGTCGATGAGCCGCCGCTCCATCCGACGCTCTTCGGTGTACCCAAACGCGTCAAACGGTGTGCCGCGCAGCCCGCGCAGGCGCGCGAGCACCCGGAACACGCCCAAAACCCAGGGGCCCCAGCTTCGTTTGATCAGCTCACCCTTCTCATTGCGCCGCGACAGGAGCGGCGGCGCCAGATGAAAGCGCATTCGAACCTCGCCTTCAAACTGCTCGCGCACCGCCCGTTCGAAGTCACCGGTCGTGTAGAGACGCGCCACTTCGTATTCGTCTTTGTAGGACATCAGGCGGTAAAAGTTTTTGGCCACCGCAGCGGTCAGTGGCATCGCCTCGGGCGCATCGCCGCCGGGCAGTCCCAGTGCGCGTTCCGCCGCCCGCGTGCGATCGACCAGCGCACGGTAGCGCGCCGCCCACGCATCGTTCTGGTAGTCGGAGAGAAAATCCACGCGACGAGCAATCAGCTCGTCGAGCGTGGTCGACAGCATTCTGGACGGCGGTAAAGCCTTTGGCGGCGCAGCCAGTTGCTCAACCTGCGCTGGATCCACCGCAGCCCGCCGCCCCCACAGAAACGCCGCCAGGTTGGTGCTGACCGAGACCTCGTTCAGTTCAATGGCACGCTCAATTGCGCGCGCCGACAAGGGGATCATGCCCAGCTGCCAGGCATAGCCCAGCATGAACAGGTTCGCGGTGATCGCATCACCCAACAAACCGGTGGCGAGGCGCGTTGCATCGACGAACGACGCATTCGATTCGCCCACCGCATCCGCGATGGTCTGCTCCATGCGACTGAGCGGAAAGCTCCAGTCGGCATTTCGGGTGAAATCGGCGGTTGGCGTTCTGGCCACATTGACCGCGACACGTGTACGCCCCGACAGCACCCGCTGCATTGCCTCACGCCCTGCCGTGACCACGACATCGCAGCCAATGACAGCGTCGGCAGAAGCCAGGCCGATCCGCGGCGCATGGAGCGCCTGCTGATCAGCCCCAATGCGCACAAAGCTCATGACCGCGCCATTTTTTTGCGCAAGGCCCGCCATATCGAGCACCGTCACGCCCTTGCCCTCAAGATGCGCAGCCATCCCGAGAATCTGCCCGATGGTGACCACGCCGGTTCCACCGATACCGGTGACCAGCACAGACCAGGCGCCCTGGATCTCGGGGAGCGTCACCCCAGGCAGCGCGACCTGCGCCGCATCAGATGCGACCTGACTGGCCCGCCCACGTTTGGGCTTGGCACCTTCGAGCGTGACAAAGCTCGGGCAGAAACCGTTCACACACGAAAAGTCTTTGTTGCACGACGACTGGTTGATGGCGCGCTTGCGGCCGAACTCGGTTTCCACTGGCTCAATGGACACGCAGTTGGACTTGACACCGCAATCGCCGCAGCCCTCGCAAACCGCCTCATTGATGAATGCGCGTTTATCCGGATCGGGGAAAGCGCCGCGCTTACGACGTCGGCGTTTTTCCGCAGCACAGGTCTGGTCGTAGAGCAACACCGAGACGCCGCGAAAATCGCGCAGCTCGCGCTGGACACGGTCGAGATCGTCGCGGTGGTGCACTGGCACCGAAGCCGGGAAATAGCCCGCAGGGTATTTTTCAGGTTCATCGGTGACCACTACCACCCGGGTAACGCCCTCGGCCAGCACTTGCGCAACGATGCGATCGGGCGTGAGCGATCCATCGTGGCGCTGGCCGCCTGTCATTGCTACCGCATCGTTGAACAGAATCTTGTAAGTGATGGGTGTGTTGGTGGCGATCGCGTGCCGGATTGCGAGCGAGCCAGAATGGAAATATGTGCCGTCGCCGATGTTCTGGAACACATGGGGCGTGGAGGAAAACGGCGCCTGCCCCACCCAGGTCATGCCCTCACCGCCCATCTGCGTAAAGCTTGCCGTGGACCGGTCCATCCACTGCGCCATGTAGTGGCAACCGATGCCTGCGTTGGCGCGAGATCCCTCAGGCACACGCGTCGAGGTGTTGTGCGGGCAGCCCGAGCAGAAATAGGGAATGCGCTCGATGGGTACCGCCAGCTTGGACATGCCGCGTTCGCGCGATTCGAACTGCCCCAGGCGCCGCGCCATGCGGGATTCAATCTCGCCATCGGACTCGCCAAACGCATCGGACTGGCGACCCGCGCTGCGCTGCAACCGGCCTGCGATGATTCTGGCCAGAATCGCGGGCGACAGTTCGCCCGCCTCAGGGACCAGCGGTGCATCACGCTCGTCGCGTTTGCCCGTGACGCGCGGACGCTGCTCGAGTCCGTAGAGAATTTCCTTCAGCTGCGATTCGATGATCGAGCGCTTCTCTTCGATCACCAGCACTTCTTCGCAACCGGCACAGAACTCTCGCGCGCTTTCGGGCTCAAGCGGCCAGGGCATCGCCACCCGATAAACCCGCAAACCAATACGGCGCGCGGTGGCGTCGTCAATGCCAAGCTCAACCAACGCCTGCATCGTGTCCAGGTAGGCTTTGCCCGTGGAAAGAATGCCCAAGCGTGCCGGTGCCCCATCTGGACGCCCCAGACTGTTGCGATCGAGCCGGTTAGCCCGCGCGTAGGCCCGAACGGCTGGCAGCTTCCACCGAACCAGCCGCTCTTCGAGCTTCAGGAAAGGCTCTTCGGGCCAGCGGGCATTCAGCCCCCCGGGAGGCATTGGAACGTCCTGCGGCAACACGATGTTGAGCCGGTCAGCTGACACATCGACAATGCCAGCAGTTTCAAGCGTATCCGTCACCGCCTTAAAACCAACCCAGCAGCCAGAAAACCGAGAGAGCGCAAAGCCATGCAGCCCCAGGTCGATGTAATCCTGAACGGTTGCAGGCGCCAGCACCGGCATCGAGACCGCGATAAAAATATGGTCGGTTTGAGCGGCCACCGTGGACGACTTGGCGCCGTGGTCATCGCCACCGATGGCGATCACCCCACCGTTGACGGCACTGCCCGCCTGATTCGCGTGACGGAATGCATCGCCGGTTCGATCAACGCCCGGTCCCTTGCCGTACCAGATTGAGAACACGCCGTCGTACTGTGCACCCGGAAAGAAATGCAGCTGCTGCGTTCCCCAAATTGCGGTGGCAGCCAGGTCTTCATTAAGCCCTGGAACAAAGCGCACATGGTGCTCATCGAGATGCTTTTTGGCGCGCCACAGGGCCTGGTCGTAAGCGCCGATCGGCGACCCCCGATAGCCGCTGATGTAGCCCCCAGTATTCAAGCCCGCAGCCAGATCGCGACGTCGCTGCATGAGCGGCAGCCTGACCAGCGCCTGGGTCCCGGTCATGTAAACCTGGCCCTGGTCTGCGGTGTACTTGTCGTCGAGCTGCACGTCGCGCAGCATCGCCTCGGCCGGCATGTTCATCGGCGTCCTCCGTTGGTTCCAGGCAATTATGAGGCTGTCACGGCGAGCGTGCTTGCCGGATGTCGATCCTGTCGCGGTCAGCGCGCTCGGGCCCCAAGCTCAAGGCCCGAGTTGGCCTCCGAGCGCCAGCGCGCCGCGCCGTAAGCGCTCAAGCGCATCATCGATGACGGCTGCCTCGCCCTTGACGCCCAGCTCGATGTGACGGCGGCTACCGTCCTCGCCCACCGACGGCAGGCTGAACGTTCGTACACCGGGAAGCTCTCGTTCGAGCGCCTCCATGAGTGGCGTTACCGTTGACTCGGCGAGCTCATAGACCAGAAATGAGCGTTCAACGCGCGCTGCGCCAGGCCGTTCGCCGGCGAGTTCACCATCGAGCAGGGCCTCGATCATTGGCCAGGCCATGACAGGAAAACCTGGCACGAAATAGTGGCGGCGGATCGCGAATCCCGGGATGCGGTTGTACGGATTCGGAATGATGCGAGCCCCTTCGGGAAACTCGCCCATTTTGAGTCGCTGTCGATTCTCGGGCGCGTCGGGGTTGGCCGGCGCCTTGCCCTCTCGCGCCATTTCAGCCGCGCGCTGCCGAATCAGGTCGGCGGCTTCCGGGTGCAGCGCAAGCGGAACGCCAAGCGCCTCGGCCGCGGCCTGTCGTGTGTGGTCGTCTGGGGTAGCACCAATGCCGCCACAGGACAGCACAGAGTCGCCGCTGGCGAAAGAGTCGCGCAACGCATGAACGATCCGGGCACGCTCGTCGCCCAGATACCGCACCCAGGCGAGTTCCATACCGCGTGCGGATGTGAGCTCGAGAACCTTGGCAAAGTGTTTGTCCTGCCGCTTGCCCGACAGAATCTCGTCACCGATGATGATCAGACCCAACGCCATCCATGAACTCCTGCGCGCAGGTCAGCGAAGCGTTGAACCCGAAGCGCCCCGCCGCCGCACTGTGAACCGGACCAGCGCTCAGGCGCGCCCGACGATCCGACTGATGGCCAGCCAGTGCTGGCGGAAAAAGCCTTTACCGTAGTCGCGTCCTTCGACCTGATCGCGAATGCCGGTGGGCACAAAACCGGGCCGATTATCCATGGTGCCGAACAGGCGATCCCAGACCGGAAACAGCACGGCAAAGTTGCAGCCACGTGCCGGACCGTCGTGGCCGAAGTCAATTGCATGGTGCAGCCGATGGAAACTGGGACTGACGAGCAGCTGCTCACCCAGCCGGCCGTAGCGCCAGCGAAGGTTCGCATGCTGAACGCTTTGCACCAGGCGCGACACCACCACAATACCGATGAACTGGCCGGGCGCCACGCCAATCGCCACCGCCAGCAGCGCCATCAGGCCATCCCGCAGCAGGTCGTCGATCAGGTGGTTGCGATCTTCGGTCCAGAAGGTCATCTGCCGCTGGCTATGATGAACCGCGTGCAGTTCCCACCACCAGGACCAGCGGTGCTGTGCGCGATGCAGCCAGTAATCGACAAAGTCAAACACCACCAGATAGATCAGAAAACTGACCCAGGGAACGTCAGTGATACCGGGCAGGACAGAATCGAGCGGAAGTCGGGAAATGCCTGCAAAGCGCAGCTGCGCTTCAATCGCATCAACCAGGGGCGTGAAGAGCGCAAACGCGAGCAGCGGAACGACACCGACGCGCCTGAGCATCGCGTACACCACATCCACTCGCCATTCTTTTCGCCCGGCTGAAGGCTCTGCCGGCATCCACCGCTCGAGCAGGCCCAACACAATCACCATGGCAACCACCTCGAGCAGACCGATCAGCACCCATTCGAGCGCATCGAACGCCATTTCGCTTAAATGCATCAGTCCGAGCGCGAACATGGCCGGCTGCAGAAGCGTCTCGTGAATCCAGGTTTGCGTGGCGACGAAGGCGTGAATCAGTGAATCGAGCATGGCGCTTTAACGACGGTAGTCGGGATGATGATCAAGCGTGGCAAAACAGAAATTCTTTTTCCGAAGACCGGCAATCAGCGGATCGAGCATCGGCGCGAAGGGGTCTTTACGCGACCAGATACCCAAATGCGCCATCAAGATATCGCCGCTTCGGAGTCGCGACAGCGCCTGGGCGAGCAATTTGTCATTCGGAAATTTATCCGAGGGTAGCTCGTCGCCCAGAAACCCGGCATCTGCCCAGTGTACATGCCGAAACCCGCATCCCACAGCGGCGTCCATGGCGGCGGCTGGGGCTCGACCTCCCGGGGCCCGCCAAAGTGGTTCCAGACCCTGACCAGTCATTTCGCGGAATCGATGCTCAACGCGCTTTAATTCGCGACAGAGATCCGCGGAATTCCAGACCTGATCTTTGCCCGCCAATTCGCCGAACTGCGGACGCGCAACAAATGCGCCCTGGGGCGTTTGCCCGGCGCGCCCCTCACGCAAATACACGTGATCGAAGGTATGGCTGCCGAAGCGATGCCCTTCGGCTGCCCGAGCCCGCCAATAGGGCGTCCACGAAAGATCCAGCGAGTGGTCGCCCCGCACGGTTTTCTCGCTCGCGAGGAAAAAAGTAGCTTTGACCTGGTGCCGTTTCAGAATGTCGGCAATCAGCTCAGCGTCGCGCATGCTGCCGGTGTCCAGCGTGAGATACAGCCAGCCTTTGCAAGCGTAACTCGCACCGGGATCGACCGCTCCCGGGGCGGAAGCCGAGGCGGGCGCGGCAGACAACCAGGCCGCAGCGGCCATTACGCTGAGCCTGCGAGAGATGGCAGAGCGACGCAGCACCGTACGCTCCCTGTCACTCAGATCAGTGGTGCCCGATCAGTGAAGAAAATGCCATGAGGCGAGCGCCCGACTCCGATGGTGTGGATGATGCGACCGTCGGCGAGATCGACCAGAGACACCTGCCGGGCAAAGCGGTTGGTGATCCACATGATCTTTCGGTCAGAGGTGATTTCCATGCAGTCGGGGCCACCCGGCACCGGAAAGCTGCTGACCACCTGGAACGTACGCATGTCGATGCAGCTGACCGAGTTGTCAACGCGGTTGGTGACAAACACGTACCGCTGATCGCCGAGCCCGCGAAGATTGTGCGCCCCCCGGCCGGTCACGATTCGGCGCACACTTTTCTGCGCACGCCAGTCAATGACGTCGACGAAATTTTCGCCCATGACGCCAACCAGCAGATGGCGATCATCGGGTGTGATGACGATTCCTGCTGGCTGCTTGCCGGTGCGAAGCTTCCAGACCGGCTCGAGCTTCTGCAGGCTGATCGCGACGACCTCATTACTGTCCTGCAACGTGGCGAATACCATGCTGCTGTCAGCCGAGAACCAGATATGGCTGGGCGCCTTCGGAATTGACAGGCGCTTTTCGAGCTTCAGCTCGCCGCGTTCGTGACGGTAAATGTCGACCCGATCCAGCCGGAGCGCCGCGGTAACAAACCAGCGCGTATCGGGCGAAAACCCAAGCTGATAGGGGTCATCAATCGACGGCACCCGCCGCTGGATTTCGGCAGTCACCGGGTCGAAGAACACCAGGTCATCGCTCATCGCGTTGCCAACGATCAGCGAGCGGCCGTCGGGTGTGGGATACAGGTGGTGCGGCTCTTTGCCGACGGTGATACGCCGAGATTCGGTCCGCGCGGCCTTATCGATGAGCGACACCGATGCATCGCGGGAGTTGAGCACATAGACCCACTCCGGCGGACGTGCCGCGGTCGACGGGCTGCTGGACCAGGCGCCCAGCGGCAAGATTCCGGCGGCAGCGGCCGATGCGCCCGCTGCGTGTTGAACGAAACGACGGCGAGCGCTGCTGCAGTACGACATTGCTGCTTCGACAAAGAATGAATGGAACGGCAATTGTGCCGCAAACCGCTACACTCGGCAGCCTGATGCTTGATGTTCTCAATGTCACAGCTCCGGTTTTTGCCCTGGTGTTGTGCGGCTACGTCGCCGCTGCCCGCGCAATGTTGCCCACCGGGGCGATCGACGGCATTAACGCCTTCGTTTACTGGTTCGCGCTGCCGTCGATGCTGTTCCGCGTCGCAGCGTTGCGGCCGCTCTCTGAACTGTTTGAGCCAGGCCTGGCGGCGGGTATCGCCCTGGCGGGGTTAACGTCGTTTGGGCTGGCCTATCTGGTCGCCCGACGCAACGCCCCAGGAAACGCAAATCGGTCGGTGTCCGAGTCTGCCTCGTTCGCGCTGGGCGCCTCGCACGGCAATGTCGGCTACCTGGGCCTCGCGCTGCTCGGGCAACTAGGCGATCACCTGCTGCCTGCCGTCACCGTGGCAATCATTACCGACAACATTGTGCTGATTGCGCTCACCATCCTGATCCTTGAACTGCAGCGCGACCGCCGAGTCGGACTAATCGGGTCCCTTGCCACCGCTGGGCGTAGCGTGCTGGTGTCGCCGCTACTCGGTTCGATCCTCGTAGGGCTCGTGTTTTCCGCGGCAGGGTTCTCGCTGCCTCAGGCGGCCGACACGTTCACCCGAATGCTCGCGGGCGCAGCAGGGCCGTGCGCGCTGTTTGCGATCGGCGCCGCGCTAGGTGGCAGGCCTTTTCGCTTCAATCGGGAAATCAGCACACTGGTAGCCATCAAACTGGTTGTGACACCAAGCGTGGCGGCACTGATGATGATGGTGATCTGGCCGCTCGACCCAACGGTCGCTGCAGCGGGCGTGGTCTGCGCAGCCTTACCCGCGGCCAGCAACACGTTCATCATCGCGCAACGCTATGGCCTGCCCACGCCAGCAATCAGCGCGGCAATCCTGGGCGGAACGCTGATCGCAGTGGTCACGGTCAGCACCATCATCTGGGCTACGGGGCTGCGGTAGATACCAGGCGACTACTCGCGAATCGCTTCCCAGGCTTTTTGTAGCCGTTTCACCGAGACCGGCATAGGTGTACGAAGGGTCTGCGCGAACATCGACACCCTCAGTTCCTCGAGCATCCAGCGAAATTCTTCGAGTCGGGCATCAGTCGCTCCTTTGCGCTGTGACAGCGCACGCCGAAAGTTCAGCAGAAGCGGCGATAACTCCGCCATGAGCTTCGCATCGCGCGCGGGATCTTCCCGCAGCTTATCGAGACGCATCGCACCCGCGCGAAGATAGCGCGGCACGTGGCGCAATTGCTCCCACGGCGTCTGCACAATGAACCGCTTGGGCAAGAGCGCCGCCAACTGGCTTTGAACATCTTCGGCCGCCGACGGCCAGGCACGCGCCTGTGCAAGTTTGCGGATAAGCGCCGAATGCTCGGCCAGCACCTCCGCCGTGACACGCGCCAGTTCCTGGCCGATCAGCGTGAGGCGAGGCCGTGAAGTCTCCAACCGGGCCCGAAAGCTTGCTTCGTCCACAGGTAGCGGCTCAGCCAGACACGCCCGCACGATGAGGGCCGACACCAGATCGTTCTTCAGGTCCTCCGCGCTTCCGAAGCTCGCAAACTGCAGCGACATCTTCTGAAAATCACCGATATTCCGCTCAAAAAATTTCAGGGGCTCGCGCAGGGCAATCCGAAACAGGCGGATCAACCCGCGCCGATGCTCGCGGGCGGCCTCGTCAGCGTCATCGAACACTGCAAGCTCAACCGAGTCGCTGCGATCAACCAGCGCCGGATAGCCAATCAGCGTCTGACGGCGCCCGTCGATCCGCTGCTCGAGTTCGAGGATCTCGGGGAGCGCCCCAAAGCGCCAATCGGTGTGTCGTTCGCCTGCAAGCGGCAGCGCCTGTGCGGAAGACCGATTACTCGACACCGCGTCTGGCACAGCCTGAGGTTGACCACCCGCCGCCGCGCGGGCCGCCGGCTCGGGCGAGGCCGGGCGACGCTCGGGCCCGGCACCCTGCCCCGACGCGCTCAAGCCTAATGCCGATAGCGCCTGTCGGAATGCACCCTGAGCCCGGTCGCCAAACTCGCTCTTCAGCAGCGCCAGATTCCGCCCGGCTCCCAGGCGCGCACCGTGTGCGTCGGTGACCACAAAGCGCATGAACAGATGCGCCGGGACGCTCTCGATTCGAAAGTCGGTCAGTTGTGCGCGAGCACTGAAAGTATCGGCTAAATCAACCAGAATCGCCTGCGCAAGCGGCGCCTCCCCGATTCGCTCACCCATCCGCTTGACGAATGCCTCGGCATAATCAGGAATCGGGACCGCCACCCTGCGAATCTTGGGTGGCAGCGACTTCACCAGCGCCTGCACCTTATCTCGAAGCATGCCAGGTACCAGCCATTCGCAGCGTACCGGGTCAACCTGATTGAGAAGCACCACCGGCACCCGTACGGTGACACCGTCGTCATCGGCGCCCGGGTCAAACCGGTAGTCGAGCTCGAAACTAGCCCCTCGCATCAGCAGCTGGCGAGGAAACGCATCGCTGGCAACGCCGGTTTCCTCGCGTCGCATCAACTGCTCGCGCGACAGCATCAGGGCTTTGGCCTCATCGGGCGCTGCTTTAGCCAACCATTGCTCGAGACGCTGGAGCGAGGTGACACGTTCCGGCAGTCTTGCGTCGTACCAGTCAAATAGAAACTGATCGTCGACCAGCAGGTCCGGCCGACGAATCTTTTGCTCAAGCTTTTCGATTTCAGCGATCAGCCGGCGGTTATGCAGCAGAAACGGCAGCTTGGCCTCGATGCCATCCCCCACCAGCCCTTCGCGAATAAGCAATTCCCGCGCGAGCGTGGGGTTGCGAGGGGCCAGCGGCACGCGCCGCTGCGAGTACAGAACCAGGCCGTAAATCATGCCCCGCTCCAGCTCGAACGCCTGGCCCGACTGCTTGGACCACGCTGGATCACTGGTACTGCGTTGAATGAGATGGCCCGCTGCCTGCTCGACCCAAATGGGGTCGATGCGAGCCACGGTACGCGCGTAGGTTCGAGCGGTGTCGACAATTTCGGCGGCCATCACCCAGCGCGGCGCCTTTTTCAGCACCGACGAGGAGGGGTGGATGGCAAATCGCACCTGATGCGTGCCGGCATACGTGGCCTCGTCAGGCGCCCGCGTGCCCAGGTTGCCCAAGAGGCCCGCCAGCAGCGCGCGATGCACTGCCTCGGGCGGAGCTGGCTCGGTGTTAACTGTCCATTTGTTCTCGCGCACCGCCTCAACGAGTTGCGAATGCACATCGGCCCATTCCCGTAGTCGACGCACCGACAGGAATTCACGCTCCAGCTTCTGAGCAAGCTTTCGGTTTGATTCGCGTTCTTTCTGTTCGCTGTGCCAGTAATCCCACACTTTCAGCAGCGACATAAAGTCGGAGTGCTCATCCGCAAAGCGCCGATGCGCCTGATCGGCTGCCTGCTGAGCTTCCATCGGCCGTTCACGGGGGTCTTGCACAGACAGCGCCGACGCGATCACCAGGACTTCGCGCAGACAGCGGCGTTCGGCCGCCTCGAGCAGCATGCGCCCAATACGGGGATCCACGGGCAGTCGCGACAAGCGCTGCCCAATGGGCGTCAGCGCATGGTGATCGTCGATCGCACCCAGCTCAGCCAGTAAGGCTAGCCCGTCAGCAATCGCCCGGCGCGGCGGCGGATCGAGGAAAGGAAATGCGTCGATGTCTTCAAGCCGAAGGGCCTTCATCCGCAGGATGACCGCTGCCAGCGATGACCGCAGCACCTCGGGATCAGTGAAACGGGGTCGGCCTTGGAAATCGGCTTCATCGAACAGCCGAATGCAGACACCGTCAGCCACGCGTCCACAACGGCCGGCACGCTGGTTAGCTGCCGCCTGCGACACGGGCTCAATCTGCAGCTGCTCCACCTTCCCGCGGTAACGATAACGTTTGACCCGTGCAACACCGCTGTCGATCACATAGCGGATACCGGGAACCGTCAGAGAGGTTTCAGCGACGTTGGTCGCGAGCACAACCCGTCTGCCGGTGGAGCCCGAAAAGATGCGTTGCTGGTCAGCCGCCGCGAGTCGCGAGTAAAGCGGCAGGATCTCTACCGCCCCCCTCGCCCAGGGCGAGTGGCTGCGCGAGGCCTGCTCCCGCGCGCACAGTCTGCGCAGATGGTCGGCAACATCGCGAATTTCGCGCTCGCCGGGGAGAAACACCAAGGCATCGCCCGGCGCCTCGCGCCAGAGCGTTTCAATCGCCTCATCAATACGGGAAGGCAGATCGGTTTCGTCGTCATCGTCACGATGCGCGTCGTCGAATCCCTGATACCGAATCTCAACGGGATACAGCCGCCCCGACACCTCGATGACCGGCGCCGGCCGGCCACCGATCGCAAAATGCGCGGCAAAGCGCTGAGCGTCGATCGTGGCAGAGGTAATGACTACCCTCAGATCATGGCGGCGTGGCCCCTCCAACAGACGCTTCAGATAACCCAGCAGAAAGTCAATGTTCAGACTTCGTTCATGCGCCTCATCAACAATGATCGTGTCGTACTGGCGCAGGCGCGGATCCGACTGGGTCTCAGCCAGCAGCACGCCATCGGTCATCAGCTTGATCGTGGCGCCGGGCGAGAAACGCTCGCCGAATCGGATTTTGTAGCCCACATGCGTGCCAAGCGGCGAGCCCAGCTCCTCAGCAATACGGGCCGCCACCGAGGTTGCGGCGATCCTTCGCGGTTGCGTATGGCCGATCAGGCCCGCCTGGCCCCGCCCCGCCAGCGCGCAGATTTTGGGAAGTTGCGTGGTCTTACCCGAGCCTGTTTCACCGCAAACGATCACCACCGGCGACTCGCGGATGGCGCGTGCGATCACGTCTGCGTGAGCCGATACGGGCAGAGCCTCGGGAAAATTGAGCGACGGTAACGGCACCCTGACCGCAGCAGGTGGCGGGGTCTTGGAAGAAGCGCGGGTGACGGGCCGTTCAGCCGCCTGAACGGCGGGGGCAGCGGCGACCGGCCCTGGTGGCCGGGCGGTAGGTTTCATGCGACGAAATTATAATTGCGAGATGACAGCCTCAAATTCCCCTGAATCTGCGCTTGATCCCGCTCGGTTCGTCAGCTGGTTGCGCACGGTAGCGCCCTACATCCATGCGTTTCGGGGCAGCACTTTCGTCATTGGCGCGCCAGGCGAACTGTTCGCACAAGGGCGGCTTAACGCGCTGGCCCACGACCTTGGGCTGCTCCATGCGATGGGTATGCGGATTGTGCTGGTGCATGGCTCACGGCCGCAGGTCGATGAACAGTTGCGGCTGCGCGGCGCTCAGAGCCGCTATGTGAACACCATGCGTGTCACCGACGCCGTGGCGCTGGAGTGCGCAAAAGAAGCCGCTGGCGAGCTGCGCCTTGATATCGAAGCTGCGTTTTCTCAGGGGCTGCCCAACACGCCCATGGCGCATTCCGCGATCCGCATCCTGTCTGGCAATCTGGTGACCGCGCGTCCAGTTGGAATCGTAGAAGGCGTTGATTTTCTGCAGACGGGCCTTACCCGCAAGATCGACGTTGCCACCATCCGGCTCGCGCTTGACAGCGGCACCATCGTTTTGCTGTCGCCGCTGGGCTTCTCCCCTACTGGTGAAGCCTTCAATCTCAGCATGGAGGACGTCGCCGCCAGCACAGCGATTGCGCTTGATGCCGACAAGCTCATTTTTCTGTCGGAAGCAGGGGCGATCTCTGATCCTGAAGGCCTTGTCCGGGGCGAAATCTCAGAGGCGCAGGCGCGTACGCTGCTGGAGTGCGGATCGCTTCAGGCCGACAGTGCGTTCTACCTGCGACATGCACTGCGCGCCTGTGAGGGGGGCGTTGCGCGCGCCCACATCATTCCATTTGACCCTGACGGCAGTGTGCTGCTTGAGCTCTTCAGCCATGACGGCGTCGGCACGATGTTGGTTGAGGAAACGCTTGAAGAACTACGCGAAGCCACTGCGGACGATGTAGGCGGGCTGCTTGCGCTGATTCGGCCGCTCGAGGAAGACGGCACGCTCGTGCGCCGCGACCGCGCGTTGATCGAGCGCGAAATCGGCAATTTCACCGTCATCGAACATGACGGGGTGATCTTCGGCTGCGCGGCGCTCTATCCCTTTGCTCAGCATGCGATCGGGGAAATGGCCTGCCTTGCCGTATCGCCGGGCGCACAGGGACAGGGCGATGGCGAGCGCATCCTGAAGCGCATCGAGCAGCGCGCTCGCGCAGCGGGGCTCAAGAAGCTCTTCGTGCTCACCACGCGTACGATGCACTGGTTTCTGAAGCGCGGTTTTGTTCAGTCCAGCATCGATCAATTACCCACCGAACGCCGGCAGCTTTACAACTGGCAGCGGATGTCTCAGGTGCTCATCAAAGACCTCTGATGGCCCTGCCCTGGCGAGAACCGATGAATCTCATGAAGCAACGCGCCTCGAACGCGGTATGCTCAATCCACATAACAAGGGGAACTCAATGGCGCGCAGTATTTTTTGCGTGAAGCTTCAGCGCGAAGCAGACGGACTTGACTTTCCGCCCTATCCAGGCGAACTCGGCAAGCGCATCTGGGAAAGCGTGAGCAAGGAAGCCTGGCAGGGGTGGGTCAAACACCAGACCATGCTGGTTAATGAAAACCGCTTGAACCTTGCCGATGCGCGCGCGCGCAAGTACCTGGCCACGCAAATGGAAAAATATTTCTTTGGCGACGGGGGCGACAAACCCGCAGGATATGTGCCGCCTAGCGCGTAGCAGACTTGGCGTGCCGGGCTTCAACGCCTTCGGGCGTTGCAACCAGCGCTACCGAAGCGGGCTGCCGAGCAAATAGCCCCACCGTGACGACACCCGCCCACTGGTTGATTTCTTCCTCCAGCGAGCCGGGGTTGTCGATGCGCAACCCGGCCACATCCAGAATCAGATTGCCGTTGTCGGTGGCTTTGTCCGCTCGCAGGGTGGGCTGGCCGCCCAGACGGCGCAGACGCACGCTGATCAACTCAACTGCCATCGGAATGACTTCGACCGGCAGCGGAAACCGCCCCAGCTGCTCGACCCATTTGCTGCGGTCTACGATGCAGATGAACTGCTCGCTCGCCGCAGCAACAATTTTTTCGCGAGTGAGTGCGCCGCCACCGCCCTTGACCATCTGTAATGACGCGTTAATTTCATCGGCACCGTCCACGTAAACCGGAATCCGGCGGCCCGCTGCGATCACGTCGTTCAGGTCGAGCACTTCAATGCCGTGTGAGCGCAGACGCTCGCTTGAACCCGATGAGCTCGACACGGCACTTGGAAACTGGTCGCGACGAGCGCCCAGTTCATCGATAAAAAAATTAACCGTTGAGCCGCTGCCTACGCCCACCACTTCTCCCGGCACCAGGTGCTCGAGAGCAGCGCGCGCCGCAGCCTTTTTCAGTTGGTCTTGATGGGGGATGGGTGTCGTACTCATAGCGAGATTGTATTCCTCCCCAGCGCCAGCCACCTTGCGCTGCCGCGTTTACGCTATAATTTTGGGTTCTCGGGGCGTAGCTCAGCCTGGTAGAGTGCTTGCTTTGGGAGCAAGATGTCGGAGGTTCGAATCCTCTCGCCCCGACCATCCCTTCCGGGTATTGCCAAGCCGTCCAATCAACGGGTCGGCACTGCCGGAGAGGGCGAAGTTCTGTTGCACGACAGCGGTTGTTCCAAGAATTTGCTGCCCGTAGCTCAGTTGGATAGAGCATCAGCCTTCTAAGCTGAGGGTCACAGGTTCGATTCCTGTCGGGCAGGCCAGTTTCGGTGGTGGCTGTAGCTCAGTGGTAGAGTCCCGGATTGTGATTCCGGTTGTCGTGGGTTCGAATCCCATCAGCCACCCCACCCTTCCCCCCCAAGCACCTTCGCTCCTTGCGAGCCATCTGCGGCCACCTGCCTTTTGGTGCCTTGACGGACCTGGAAAACAGCCCAAGCCACATCGGGCCTTCTATACTTTTAATGCATTGAATCTGCTCTAACAATGCATTGGACTCAAGCGATAACTTTTTCATACGATCCTTTCATCTACCCACTTCCATCAAGGATTGGACATGAAGGTCATCGTGCTTGGGGCTGGTCTGCTTGGCGTCACCTCTGCCTACTTCCTGCGCCAACAGGGGCACGATGTCACGGTAGTCGACCGACAGGCGGTCGAGGCGCCCGCCGCGCAAATGCGCGAACTGGGGTGCGATCGCCGCGTGATTTCAGCCGATGAAGCGGTTCGAATCGAACCCGCGCTCGCTCACATCCGGCCGCAGCTTGCGGGCGCCACCTACACCAGCGAAGACGAATCGGGCGACGCCAACCGCTTCGC
>CAZORB010000021.1:0-37379 GCA_964581825.1 uncultured Bordetella sp. | reverse complement strand
TATCCATCCACCAGCGGACCATCTTCTTGGCTCTTGCATCGGGGCGCGCGGTGGTAGATGTCATGACCAGCGACCGCACTTTGTTGGGGGCCAGCAGTGCGACCCACTGTGCGACCGCACCACCCATGGATTTGCCGAACACATGGGCGTGTTCGATACCTAAGTGCGCCATGAGTCCGAGGGTGTCACGAGCGAGCATCTCGGTGCTATAGGGCATATCCGGCGCATCGCTTTCGCCAATACCCCGGTTGTCGAAGGCCAGCACCCGATAGCGCTCTGCAAGCTTATCAAGCACTGCCCCCCACGATCGCCAGTTTGAGCTTGCATAGCCACCGATCAGAACGAGCCAGTCGCCCTGGCCCTGTACCGTGTAACTGAGCTGAATATCACCGACTGTTGCATGCGGCATTGGATGCGCCTCCTTCGCAAACTATACGGGTTCAGCGCTTGTGGTGTCTTCGCACGCCCAGGGCGCTACGCACTCCTGGTAGGAGGCTGCGTGTTGGATGAAGCCCGCCGACATAAGACTCTGCGCGAGTCGCTTGAACCCCGCGAGAGAAACCTGGGGTCGGCAGCTCCATACTTGGGTGGACTGATAGCGCTCAAAACTGCGCACTAGCTCCTCAGACGCCACGTGCGGGTACAGGTGCCCCACCACTTGCGCGAGCGAACGAACGCCCTCGGCTGCGAGCCATGGCGAGAACGACTCGAGCGCCGTGGCCATCGCCTGAAACGAGTCGCTGTGCCGTTCCAGATGCGCCTGGGTGGACAGAAACGTTGTGTAAGCGGTGGGGCCCCGGGTGTGGGCTGCGTGAAGCGGAACGCCAACGCCCTGGTCCTGCGCGATCGTGACCAGGGGCTCGAATGCCTGCAGCACGTCAATCGTTCCTGCTTTTAACGCATTCAGGTTGTCCTGCATTGAAGCGTTGGCGCTGCGCTCGATGGTGACCGGATCAATACCTTGATCACGCAGGTCTTGCTGCAGGCAAAGCCACGGCGTGACCACTTCGCTGACCGCTGCGAGCCTCAGTGTGGAGAGCTTGGACAGATCGAACGGCAGCAGCTCTGGCCGCCCAATGAGGTAGAACGGGTCGCGCGCAGCGACTTCACCGAATGCCACCAGTGAATGGGGCCCGGCGGGTGTGTCATCGCGATCCTTAAGAACCCGCATCGGGCCGCCCCACACCAGATGGGTTGACCCGTTCATCATGTCGACGATGCCAGCGCCCGGGGACGGCGATGCCTGCAGAACCACATCTAAGCCCTGCGCTCGGAAAAAGCCCAGCTCGAGGCAGGCATAGAATGGCGCGTAGAACACCGCGCGGAAGTTTTCAGCCAGGACGATCCGCATCGCGTTTTCCTTCAGGTTCCGCCATGATTTTGCCTCTTAACCGTTTACTGCGCAGGCACTCGGCTATGACACGACGCTGCAATCTATCCCTGCTACTGCTCACACTGACCGCGCTGGTGCCGTCGGTGGCATCGTCCCAATCGGGATCGTCGGCCAACTATCCGTCTCGACCGCTTCGGCTGATCGTCCCCGTTCCGCCGGGCGGTGCGGCTGACTTTATCGCGCGAACCGTCGCGCCGCGACTCTCCGCATCCCTCGGGCAGCCGGTGGTCGTCGAGAACCGGGGCGGAGCCAGCGGTGCGATCGCCTCCGATTTTGTAGCCAAGTCGGCACCGGACGGCTACACGCTGCTTCAGAACTCCATCACCACGCACGGCATCGGGCCACATCTGGCGACCAAGCTCCCCTACGATCCAATGAAGGATCTTGCGCCCGTAACAATGCTTGCCAAGCTGCCGCTTATCATGGCGGTGAACGCGGGCACAGGATGGCGCACTGTTCAGGACCTGATCGCAGACGCGCGCAAGCAGCCTGGCAAGATCGCGTTTGCGTCATCAGGAAAAGGCGGCGCGCCGCATTTATCGGGTGAGCTGTTTCGAATCGTGGCAGGTGTTGATCTGCTGCATGTCCCGTATAAGGGCAGCGGTCCAGCGGTCACCGATCTGGTGGGTGGACAGGTCCAGATCATGTTCGATGGCGCACCCTCACTCATTGGGCATGTGCAATCGGGCAAGCTGCGAGTACTCGCTGCGGCAAGTTCTGAGCGCAATGTGCTGGCACCCGACGCCCCGACGTTTCGCGAGCTGGGTCTCCCGGGTGTCGAGGTTGCGCTTTGGTATGGCGTGATGGTTCCTGCGGCAACGCCTGCGCCCATCGTCGAGCGGCTGTCGGCTGAAATTGACGCAGCGCTTCGCTCACCCGAGGTGGTCGAGCGGTTCCGCTCGCAGGCCACTGAGCCGATGGGCGGCACTGCCAGGCAGGCGGCGAGTTTCATTCAGGGTGAGTACAACCGCTGGGGCGAGGTGATCCGGAAGGCAGGCGTGAGCGCTGACTGAAGCGAGCCGGTCGCTGGCAAATTCGGTCTCTCCGTGAAGATCCTGATTGTCCATCGCGGCGTGATCCCGGTGTTCGCCTATGGCGGAACCGAGCGTGTGATCTGGGGGCTGGGTAAAGCGCTTGCTCAGATGGGGCACCAGGTCACGTATCTGGTGCATGCGGGTTCTAGCTGTCCGTTTGCGCAGGTGCTCACCCTGCCTGACGGGGGCGACTGGCGTGCGCTGGTTCCTCGCGATACCGATGTTGTTCATATGCAGTACAGCGAAGGGCCAGGCTTCGAGCTGCACAAGCCCATGCTGGTCACCCAACATGGAAACTCGGCGGTCGGAGCGCCGCTACCGCGCAACACCGTGTTCTTATCGGCCAACCATGCGGCGCGGCATCAGTCGCAGTGCTATGTTCACAACGGATTGGACTGGTCAGAATACGGCGACGTTCGCCCTGTAACCCGCGGGCCGGCCTTCCACTTTCTCGGCAAGGCCGCCTGGCGCGTCAAAAATGTTCAGGGCGCAATCGATGTCGCGCAAGCAGCGGGTGTACCGCTTGTTGTGATGGGCGGGTACCGCATTAACCTGAAACGCGGCTTTCGCATCACATTTTCCAGGAAAGTGCGATTCATGGGGATGGTGGGTGGGCAAGACAAGCTCGACACGCTGCGTCAGTCGCGTGGTCTGATTTTTCCGGTTCGGTGGCATGAACCCTTCGGCCTCGCGGTGATTGAAAGTCTTTACTTTGGCGCCCCCGTGTTTGCAACGCCCTATGGCGCACTGCCCGAATTGGTGCCGCCCGACTGTGGCGTTCTATCTGCCGATGGGAATGAACTCGCTGACGCGGTGCGAACCCGTCACTTCGATCCCGATACGTGTCATCGCTTCGCCTGCAGCTTCAGCGCCGAGTCAATGGCTCAGGGTTACCTCGGCCTTTACGAGCGGGTTCTATCGGGTGAGCGCTTAAATGACGCAGAGCCTGTGATGCGCGATCCAGCCACGGCGCTCGGTTGGCAGCCGCCCGGGCGCTACAACCACGTTAGCCGCTAGGTCTTGTGAGACGTCAGGCCTAGCCTCGTCAAAATCCTGGGTTTACCAATCAGTCCGTACGGCGCCACCATGGGCCCACATGCCGGAGACACCTATGACCTTTAAGACATCGATCAATCGACTCGTCGCTGGCGTGTCCAGCGCGTTCGCGGCACTCGCGCTGGTGGCCGGCTCAGCGTCTGCACAAAGCACTGCGTGGCCTGATCGGGCGGTTCGCCTGGTCGTGACCGTTGGCGCAGGTGGGGCAGCCGACACGCTGGCTCGGAACCTTGCCAATGGGTTTACCGGCGTCGCAAACGGACAGGCTCTGGTGGTCGAAAACCGCCCAGGCGCTGGCGGTACGATCGCGGCCAGCCTGGTTGCGCGCGAGAAACCGGACGGCTACACCCTGTTCCTGGCCGAGGTTGGGCCCAACGCGGTGTCGCATACGCTTGCCAAGCTCAGCTATGACCCGCACACGGCGTTCTCGCCAATCGTGCATGTGGCGAATCTGCCGGCTGTGATTCTGGTTCGCTCGAGCCTGCCGTACAAAACACTCGATGAATTCATTGCGGCCGCTAAACAGCAGCCCGGTAAGTTCAACTTCGCTTCAGCAGGGCTCGGTAACTGGACTCATCTCTACATGGCCTTCCTGAACAGCCGAGCAGGTATCGAGCAGGTCAATATCGTTTACAAGTCGGGCGCTGAAATGCTCACCGCGTTGCTCCGTGGTGACGCGGACACGGCGGTCATCACCGTGTCGACATCGCTCGTCCAGGTCCGCGAGGGTAAAGTACGCCCGCTTGCAGGGTCAGCAGCCCGGCCGATGCGCCAGCTGCCCGATGTACCACCCGCCGCAGCAACGCTGCCCGGTTACGACGTCAGCGTCTGGCATGGCATCGTCGGACCGGCGGGCATGGACCCAGCGCTGGTGTCGCGCATCAACGCGGTGTTCAACCAGGTGTTGCAGGTACCTCAGGTGCGTACCGCGATCACCGAAGCGCAGGCGGCCGATATCATTGGCGGAACGCCGCAACAGTTTGATGCCTTCATCAAGGACGAGCTGAAGCGCTGGCCTGAGGTCGTTCGGGCGGCTGGAATCAAACCCGAGTAAGGGGTATGCGAATGTCGGCACCTAAGCGTTCCCGCCTGCTGCAGCGTCGCAGGATGGTGCTTGCGCTCGCCGGAGTCGCGCTAAGCGGTCAAGCTGTAGCGCGTCCCGCGGCAAAGGTGCCGATCCAGGTATGGAAAGATCCTAATTGCGGATGCTGCCAAGACTGGATCGTCCACCTCCAGCAGCACGGTTTCGAAGTCACCGTGTTTGACGAGGGAAACGCCGCTGCGCGGGCCCGGCTCGGTATGCCAAAGCAGTTCGGGTCATGCCACACCGCGCTCGTGGCGTCTTATGTCATTGAAGGGCACGTGCCTGCTGCAGATATTCGGCGGCTGATCGCCGAGAAGCCTGCAGCGCTAGGTCTTGCAGTGCCAGGCATGCCCGTGGGTTCGCCCGGAATGGACGGGCCCGTGTATGGCAACCGAAAAGATCCGTACGACGTACTGATGGTGCAGCGAAACGGCGGTCACGCCGTGTTCAGTTCCTATCGGTGATTCTGCGGCGAGGTCTTCAGCGCGCATTAATCGCGATGAAGATGGAGCGGGCCTGCAACCTGAATTCCCGCTTTGAATACCGCCAGGCGCGTTGACTGTTCGCGTATTGCCTGAGACACACTGTACGCGTCGATCACCATCAGATCGGCTGCGCAGTTCGGTGCAATACCGTAGTCAGTCAGCCGCAGCATTCGTGCGGCGCGGGTCGTAGCCGTCGTCCACAAACGTTCGAGGCCTGAATCGCTTAACTCGAAGGTGAGTTGCGCCAGGAGCAGCAGGGCCTTCAGTGGGTCGGCATCACCGAACCTCACGAAGGGATCTCGCAGGTTGTCGGTACCACATGCCACGTTGACACCGGCTTCAAGCAGCTCGACAACTCGGGTCAGGCGGATTCGCGTCGGCAGCACGCAGACGCTGATGTCAGCCTCTCGGACTTTATCGATTGTGTCGGCGGCAACCGCATCGCTGACCTGAGCAAGCGATGCAATATGGGACACCGCGACCCGCCCTTGCCAACGCTGCGCAATGGTTTTGTGGGCGACATAGGGAAGCGTGAACACGTGTGCAACATCTGCGTTGTCGAGGTGGTAATCGATCTCGCAGTCATGCGTTGCTGCGAGCTCGAACGTGGCGTCCACCTGGGCCTCGGCGCTGGATGGCCATAATCCCGAATTCACGTTCCCGCCAACCACCTTGACGCCGCGTGAGAGCGACTCGGCTACGAACGTTCCCGCGCCGTCTTCAATGGTTCCTGGGGTGTCGAACCAGCCCTCCTGGGGGAAGGCGATCAGCTGAACGGCCACCTGCGATGCCATCTCGCGGCTAGCCTGCTGTAAGCCCTCTAGGGCTCGGAAGCCTGCCGAGCGATCAACCTCGCAGTTGCTGCGAACGGCGATGGTGCCGTGCTGCAGGCCCATTCTTAGCGCTCGCCGGCCACGTTCCGCCACGTCAGCAATGCTGAAGCCCGCCTTGATCGCCCTCACTGCGCGAATCGCAGCGTCGAGGTTCGGTGCCGTGTCAGGGTTGCGCGCCGTGGTCAAGCATTTGTCCAGATGCACGTGCGGGTCGACGAAGCCTGGGGATACCAGGCGTCCGCCTGCATCCCAGGAACGCCCGAGGTCAGCGGCGCCGGCATCGTCCTGCGGCACCACACTGGCAATGCGGTCGCCCGCAATGCCAATTCGCCAGCGGCCTGCCGTCCCCGGCAGGCTCGCATTGCTGATGAACCAGGGTTCAACCATGTCAGGCGATCCTGAGTTACCTGGCAGCGTCACTTGCCAGAGGGCTTCAACATGCGGTCGGCCTTGGGCGGGAGCGCAGCCCGGCTGAACACTTCACTGACGGCAGGCAGTCGCTGGAGGTTGTAGCTCTCGGCGATCTGCGCAATGGCATTGGTCATGCGTGAATCCTTGATGTCGCCCAGGCCAAGCTCTTCCGATTCAGGGGTCAGTACCGACGTCTTGAGCACGTAGTTCAAGCGACGCTTCTCAATGTCTTTGTTGATCAGCGGCTCATGAACAGCCAGGTTGTCGATACAGGCATCGACCTGGCTCACGCACTGCTTGAAGGCCGTGTTAACCGCTTTGACCAGACCGCTCACCGCAGCCGGGTTTTCCTTGAGCAGCTTATTGGAAACCAGTACGCCGTTGCTGTAGAGATCCAGGCCGTGGTCGTTGTAGAAAATCCAGCGGATATCTTTGTCGGGGTCAACATTCTGGGATACCAGATTCATGTAGCTCGTTGCCGAGAATACGGCGCTGGCCGCCACCTGGCCGCGGAGCATCATTTGTTCCTGCAGGTTGGGCGCCATGTTGATCCAGTTGATCTTCTTCTCGTCGAGTCCGTTCTTTTTCGCGAGCGCGGGGAACAGGGCGAGCGCAGCGCCGCCCGCAGGCGAGCCCAGTGTCTTACCCTCCAGGTCCTTCAGAGACTTGATGTCGCTGTTGGCCTTCGTGATCAGGGCAAATGGCGCACGGTTGTACACCATGTAGACCATCACTGGCGCCTCGCCGGGCTTGGTCGATGCGTTCTGAATGATCGCGTTCATGTCGCCGATGCCGGCCTGATAAGTGCCCGACATCACGCGGGTGACCGCCGCCGCCGAGCCGTTACCCTGGTCGATTTCGACATCAAGGCCCTCCGCTTTGAACATCCCTTTGTCTTTTGCCCAGTAGAACCAGGCGTGCACACCCTGGATCTTCCAGTCGAGCGTGAACTTGATTTTGGTGGGCGCCTGCGCCAGTACGCTGGTGCTGGCAAGACTGAGCGCGACGCCCAGGCCGCACGCGGTGAGAAGGCGGTTTAGGGAGGAACGTACGGGTACCGATGACATGAGCAAGCTCCTGTAGATAACAATGCATTCGTCTAACGCCACGGCTATGGCGTGACGCACCACGCGATAACCTCACCGCCCCAAACTGGTGCTGCCCGCACCCGAGCCCCACGTGAGGGCTGGCGTTTGGTGCGGTTGAAGCCAGGCAGGGCGGGCTGTGGGCTTTCAGAGCAGCGTCAATGCCAGCCTGCGTTGTCGGCAGGCGCCTATTCGCGTACGAATCGTTGCCGTATCGGCAACGGTAGTGGCGGTTAATTTTTCCGCGCGACGTTCGGAGAGGGCGGCCGTCATGCAGCCGTCATGTTCACGACGCAGGCTCTTGCGAATTGAGTGCTTGGTGCAGGCGGATTGCGGCGATGTCAGCATTGTTAGATGTGTTTAGGGTTTACGGGGGATTGCTGATAGGGGGATGCCTTCTGGCAGCATCGGGCTGCGGTGGAGGCGCGGGTGGCGGCGCAAGCGCTCCAGCGGGCGCTGCAATGGCGCAGATCCCAACAACCGGGTCGGTGATCCTGGCCCCGCCGCTACTCCGATTTACCGACACTGGGCTTAGCGTCGACGACGGGGTGACCCGTACCGGCTTATGGTCGGTGTCAAGTAGCGACGGGTTGGGTTGGGAGTTCTCGCTCGACTTTGGCAAAAGCTGGACACGAGGCGAGGGCAACTCATTTGAAGTGATGGGCGACGGCCAGAAAACGATCTGGGTCAGGGCTCGTGATGACTTCGGCAACACATCCGAAATCGTTGTTGCCCGATGCACGCTGGACACGATGGCGCCCGCCGCGGTGGCAACTGTAAGTACGGGTAATGCATCGTTGCGCGAGCTGTCGATCCAGGGCGTGGAGCCGAACGGCCTGTGGGAGCTCTCTGTTGATCAGGGGCGGTCGTGGCTGGCTGGCGGCGGCACCACGCTGTCGGTATCCGGCAATGCTCTCGCGTCGCTGCAGCTACGCCAGATCGATATTGCCGGCAACCCTTCCTTCCCAGTCTCGATTGAGTTGCTGGGGCCAGGGACCGGATGGACTGAAATTTCTGGCAATCCGATGATGCCTACTGCGCTCGGATCGGCTAAGCATTCAGTCTTGATTCACGGCGAGGTCGTTGCAGGCGACGCTGACTATGTCAGTGTTGAGATTCCGAACGGGTTCAGGCTGTTGTCGGCATCATTTGTTTCCTATGATTCGCCGGACAAGATTGCGTTTTTCGCGGTCCAGCGTAAGGCCGTTTTCGATGCCGGGTTCGACACCGGGAAAATGCTCGCGTTCGGACATTTCGGGCCGTCTGATCTCAACAGAAACGTGGTGGCGAGTGTTTTGCCCGCCCAGTTGGCAGCGGGACCGCTCACATTCTGGATTCAACAGACTGGCCAGCAGGCGACTCGCTATGCGCTGCTACTATCGATCGAGCCCGGTCCTTGAGCGCCCTGCACGCAGGTCGTCATCAAGATTGCCGGGCTCAAAGCTGACTAGTCGAGGAGCACATGGCGCTAACCCCGTTTCACCTCTCGGTTCCCGTTACCAACCTTGCCGATACGCGCCGGTTTTACGGCGAGGTGCTTGGCTGCGAAGAAGGACGAAGCGCAGAGTCACGAATCGACTGGAATTTTTTTGGGCATCACCTGGTGACTCATGTCGAGCCGGGCGATGCCTCGCATGTCACCACCGACGTCGACTCCTTTGGTGTTATGACACCCTGCCGGCATTTCGGGGTTGTCATTTCGTACGAAGAATGGGCCCGTATCGCCGATCGCGTACGTGCGTTGCAGGCTCGATTTCATACTGAGCCGCAAACGGTGTTCCCGGGCACCGTCAAGGAGCAGGACATCATGCTGATTCATGACGGCTGCGGCAATGTCGTTGAGTTCAAGGCCTCGCGCCACGGGCTCTGGCAGCGCGACATGTAGCGTTGCTTGCCCTGGGCAGCAGGAAGCCTCGGGGCTGGATAAGCCTCAGAGCTCGCCTGTAGGTTGCTGTCACGACGGGTGCCTAGCGCCAATTGAGTTGGCCGTACTAGGTCATGAGTACATGCGGGCGAAACTCAACTAAATCGGGTTCGCATAGGCCGCACACACGGATGGCTTAACGCTCGAATGTGGGAGGCTGCGCTGCATCAAGTGGGCCGCCAAGATCAACCGTTGCATAGTCCGCGGGCATATTGATCTCGATCAGCTCGAGATCGTCGGACCGACCGACAACATTGTGCGCAACGCCTGCTGGCTGAGACAGGCACTCTCCTGCGTTGACGGTCACGTCTTGGGGAACGCCCGCGTAGCGAAACCGTATCCATCCGCGTAGCACGATATTGATGTGCGCCGTCATGTCGTGCCAATGCCAGCCGGTGGGTTGCTCAAACGGAGCGACTGCGCGCAGATGCCTGGCGCCGATTCGACCTCCGGTTGCCGCGGACAGCCCAAGGTCGCGAGACTCAACGTCAGCGTGAGGCCCGTCCCGGTGGAAGGGTGTGGACGCGTCGGTAAGTGCTAGCTGTGACAAAGCCGACTCGAGCGACAGGGGGCCTGCGTAGCGCGTCGGGGTGGGTGTGCTTTCCATCACCAAATCCTGGGGGCTGTCGATTTACTGCACTGCGGAATGGGGCGATGACAGATCGAACTGAAGCTGATAGCAGTCCAGCCTTGCTCCAGCGCCGTCGTTACCCGATAAGTCAACTGAATCATAGGCACGCTGAACGCTGTCAACGTCGCCGTAGCCTTCAACCAGCACAATGAGCGATGGCTCTTTGATATCGCCCGAGCGAACGGCTCGCTCAGCTGTCTGCAACTGACTTGCGGAAGCGGCGGAAACTGCCACACGAACCCGGGCAATGCCAGGCCTCTGCGCCAGGGACGTGAGCGGCCCGCCTGCCCATTGCCTGGCTAGCGCCAGGGCGCGGTCAGGGGCAATCTCAAAACGCGCTGTCAGGATAACGCCGCCTGTGGCATCAGATGAACGCCAAACCAGAGAGCCTGCTGCCCGAGAGGTGTTCCGAAAATCGGCGACGCTTCGCTGCGTCCAGGGCGTTGGACTGTTGAGCCGCGAGAGATAGGCCGCGCTCGTCAGGACTGAGGTGTCAGCCGTTGAGTAGATCGTCAGGTATTGCGGCCCTGAGGATTCGCCAAACCAGCGCTGACCCCGCAAGAATCCAGGAATGGAAACGCGCTCGGGAATATGCTCGCGCGAGTGCCACTCAAGAAAGTTTTCCCGGGACTCGGGGAGGATATCGTTCCAGATGACGATCAGACCCGATCGATCGGCTTCGTGATTCAAAGGCAAGGCTCCTTACCCCATCAGGCCCTGTGTGCGGTGATCGTCAAGGACGCCGCGGGCCAGAAATTCCTGAGTAATAGTATCGACGAGTTCGATGAAGGCGGGTTCCTTTCGGGCGCTGAGGGCGCGTGGCCTTGGTAGGTCGACCTTGAGAATACGATCGATTCGCCCCGGTCGCGCACTCATGACGACCACGCGATCAGCCAACAGAACCGCTTCATCAATGCTGTGGGTAATGAACATAACAGTCATCCGATCACGAAGCCAAAGCGCCTCGAGATCGACCCTTACCTGCTCGCGAGTGAGCGCATCAAGCGCACCAAAGGGCTCGTCCATGAGGAGCACGTCGGGGCGATGCACCAGCGCGCGCGCGATGGCAGCGCGCTGCTGCATTCCACCGGAAAGTTCATGCGGATATCGGTCGATGAAGTCGGCGAGACCAAGCGAGCCCAGCAGCGACTCGGCTCGCGATCGATATTGCGCTACGTTGAGATTGCGAAGGTCAATCTGCAGCAGGACATTATCGATAGCGCTTCGCCACTGCACCAGATTCGCCTTCTGGAACACGATCCCGGTGTTTTTGCGAGGCTCGGACACCAACTCGTCGTCGTAGTGAACAGTTCCTTCGCTTGCGGGCATCAGCCCGGCAACAAGCCTCAACAAAGTGCTCTTGCCGCATCCAGACGGGCCCACCACAGCAACGAACTCACCAGCGTCGATGTGGAGATCGATGCCAGTGAGCGCGTGCGTGTGCTTGCCGCCGCGAGAAAAATGCTTATCGACCCCCTTGAGCCGAATTGCCTGAGCGCCCATGACATGACTCCAAGGGACTATCGAATCTATCTCGCGAAGTCATTGGTAAAGAATGACGCGGCTGGCCGATCGGTCTTGATTCCCTGAAACTCATTGAGCAGATCGAGGGTGGATTTCCAGTCTGCCTCGGCGCCCACACCGATTGGAAGACCCGCCGTGCTGGGGGATGAAAACTTCGAGAGTGACGCCTGCATCTGCAACAGCACAGAGTTGGGATCAAGCTCTGGCTTGACCTTGACCGCCGCGCGGACTGCGGCCTGTGGATCAGCGATTGCGGCCTCGAAAGACTTTCGGGTTGCAAGAACAAACCGGCGGATCAGGTCCGGATTTGCCTTGATGGTGTCTTCGTGCGCGACGACAGTGAGACCGACCAGCCGAACCCCAAGATCATCGTAGGTGAGCATTGAGGTCTTCACGCCCTTGGCTTCAATCTGGAAGGACTGCGCGTCAATGCTTCCAAGAAGCGCGTCGGTTCGCTTTTCCAGCGTGGCGATCACCTTTCCAGCGGGGTCGACATTGACCAGCCTGATCTTTGAGGAATCGAGCTTGTTCACTTTAACGACTGCCGGCCAGAGCTGGGTCAGAGCATCGCCCGCGGTGATGGCGATAGCCTTGCCCTCGAGGTCCTTAGCAGTACGAATATTGGCATCAGCGCGCGCGACTACTGCGAAGATGCCGCTGTTCATTAGCGACATCACCGTACGAATCGGCACCCCCCTTACTGCGCTGACAATGGTGGTGCCGCCATCGACGATGCCGAATTGATCGCTCTTTGCACCCACGGCTTGCGCGGTGACTGCACCGCCGCGCCCTTCATTGATAGTGAGATTGATGCCAGCCTCGCGATAAAAGCCGCGTTCAACCCCGAGGTAAAAGGGGGCATGAAAGCCCAGGAGTTGCCAGTTGAGTCGAAGCGATACCGCTTCCTGGGCGAAGGCCAATGGGGCGGATAGCGCCAACACAGCACTGACCGCGAGCCGCTTGTAAAGTCGTGACAACATGCGATGGTCTCCTTGATGGCTTTTTTAGGGTGTCAATCGTTAAGTCAGAACAGTTTCTCTAGTGTCTGCTCGCCGCGTGCAGCGACGTGCCACGGGATGATCAGGCGCTCGAGGCCTTCCACCAGATAGTAAAGAGCGAGTCCTATCACGCCGAGAATGACGATGGTGCCAAACACCATGGAGGTAAGAAGCTCGCCGTTGAAGGTGAGCAGCAGATACCCAAGCCCAGCGTCGGAGGAGACGAACTCTGCGACAACTGCTGCAGTCGATGCGAGCGCAGCCGCAACCTTGAGGCCGGTAAAGATTTCCGGCAGGGCACTTGGAAAGCGGATTTTCAAAAAGAGCCGCAGCCGGCTCGTTCCGGTTGCCCGAGCTAATTCGATAATGTCGGGGTCGCAGGATTTGAACCCAGCGACCGCGCTGACCACAATCGGGAAAAAGGTGAGCAGAAACACCAGCAACACCTTGGGTAGCATTCCGAAGCCAAACCAGATGATGAAAAGCGGAGCGATCGCGATTTTCGGCAATATTTGCAGGAATACAACCGCAGGATAGACGGTTGCCTCGAATAGCCGCGAGTACGCAAGCGCCATTGCAAGCGGAAGCGCGACAGCGATTCCCAGCGTGTAGCCCAGAAGCATGCTGGTGGTGGTAACCATTGCGTGTTCGAGCACCCGGGGAAGCCGCTGGGCAAGTTCGGCAAAGACGAGCGAAGGTGCTGGCAGCAGATAGCTTGGGATTTTGAACACTCGCGCGACCAGTTCCCAGATGCCAAAAACAATCACCGCGCTGATCACCGCAAGGCCTAGCCGCATCAGCAATGCACGAAGGAAGTCGTGTTTGGCAGTCCGCGTCATCAAGCCATTCTCCGGCGTATGTTGGTCTCTGTTTTGCGGCAGTGGCGCTCCAGGGGCGCCAGTTGGGCGAGTGCGGCTGCCGAGTCAACAAGATTGGGAACCCAACTGGCGAGTTTGCTGCGGTCAAGCCTTGCTGAGGGGCCAACAATTACGAGACTGCCAAGAAACTTGCGGCCGGCCCCGTTGATAGGAACTGCCACCGCGGCAGCACCGACTTCGGCCTCATCGAAGGCAATGGCGTAGCCCTGATGCTTGACCCGGGTCAGCTCCAGTTTTAGCGCGGTGACGCTTCTCAACGCTCGGGGGCCGAGACGTGGATCTCGGAGCATGGATTGACCTTCAACATGACGTACCGCCTCAGGAAAAGGCATTTGTGCCAGGTAGCACTTGCCGGCAGCGGTTACGTGAAAGACTGCCTGACGTCCAAGGTTTGCGTCATAGCGTAAACCAGGCCCTGAGCCCTGCGCCTCGGCTACAAATACCAGGCGTTCGCCCTCGAGCCAGGCGAGTCTTACAAGTTCCCCGCAGTGATCGGCAAGCGCATCGAGCGTGGGTTGGCAAACGTCAAGAAAGCCACGCCTTGCAAGTTGTTCGAGGCCCATGCCTGCGAGAGTCAAGCTGACGAAGTAGTTACCACTTGACTGCTGGTGCACCAACCCGCGTCGAATAAGGTCCGAGAGAAGCCGGTGCGCGGTAGGGCGCGCGAGGCGCGCTATGCGGGAAAGGTCGGCGAGCGATAACCCTCGAGGCTCGTCGACGAGCGCCTGCAAGAGATCAAAAATTCGGTCGACTGAAGATCTCATAAATATTTCGGAATTCAATTCCGGAAATAGTCGGTTGCGTTCAGGGTCTTGTCAACCTGAATTGCGATAAATCGGCCTGTTCCACGCGCTCGAGAGGCGATTGTCATCGGGCAGCGAGCGGTAGGGTTCAAGGTCAGACGGCTGCGATCACGCGGGGCTATGGTCATACCGACCGAACTCGAAGCGGCGGTAGTTGGCACACGCCCGCCTTTGGGGTCAAGCGGCGGACTCAGGCAGAACGGAGGCAGCGTCTGGCAAAGCGTGCAGGACGCCATCTGCAGCCCGACACGTCGCCAAGGGCATTTCAGTGACCGGATGGGCCCTGGTTGTGAGGCGCCACCTGCACAGCGCTATGGCCCAGACCCGCGAAGAGTTTCCGTGCACCGCGACACTCAAAGGCGGCACAATGCACGCTCTCAGCACCGGTCACGCCTGCCGCATTCGCCAGTTTGCGTCTTAGAGCGTTTTGCCCATCTGTACGCCCTGCTATACAAACGGAGTCATCGTGAGCTCGAGCAATTTGAATGCGCTGCTATCGGAGTTTTATAGGTCGGTTGGTTTTCCAGTTTTCGTTGAGCATGAGGATGGCTACTATTGTTTTACGGTCGATGACTCACTGCTGTTGGAATTGAAATTTAACCCTGACAGCTGCATCCTTGATTTTTTTCTTCAGCTTGGGTTCATTCACCCGGACTATAAAGACGAAGTCATTGTCGAGATTCTTGATGCCAATGTGCTGTGGCGCGGCACGGGTGGCGTTACGCTCGGGCAGGATTCGGCCACTGGGATGGTCACACTTTCATTCCAGGAAAATATCGAATACATGTCTTATCAGCGGTTTGCACAGATACTGGAAACCGTCGTGTCTAGCGCTGAATATTGGGCAGACCGAATCGCCGGGCGATCGGCAGCCCACACAGGTTTCAATTCCCCGGAAGGCGGCACTGCGCCGGATCGCCAGTGGGTAAAAAGCTGAGCCGCCAACAGTTCAAATGAGAGCGATGATGGATATCAGTCGGTTCAGGGATATTGCGAACGCGGGTTATTCCAGGGTCCAGATTCGTCGAGGCGATCTGGTTGACGGAAAACAGTCCTGGCTGTCCAGAAAGTGGGGAATCCTGTCCAGGCAGCGAACCAGCGAAAATCAGAAAATTCATGACCAGTTCGGAAAGGCCTTGATGCGGGAGTATGGGTACGCTGGAGAACTTGCGCTCTCGACGCGCTGGGGCAGTGCGTCCAGAACAAAACTGTCATCGGAAGACATCAAGGAGATGATTAAGGTTGCAGAGGATATTTACGCGAAGAACCCTGCCTACAGCCGAAGCCGTTTGCAAGATAGTGCGATCGTCAGAACGATTGATCAGTTCGATGCCCTAAACCCCGTGCCAAGTCTTCAGGAAGGCGACATCCTGATCAAGAAGGTGTTCGCGGACACCGGGACCCTGACCGAGCGAGTAATCGTTGGCGGACAGGGTTTGTTTCAGCGTGATCAGATCATTCATTCAGAAGGCGCCAACGAGGCTGGCAGGCATCAGTTTCCGTTAATGGGTAGCAATACGAGTGAGCATGCAGCGGTGGCTACGGGCGCCAATGCGATCGCGGAAGCCGATGGTCACGGCGTTCGGTCCAGGCAGCTTGAGAACGGTGTTGAGCAGGGCAAATACGTGATTTTTCGGCCCACCAATCGCCAGAACGCTGCGGCGATCAGTGACATGGCAACTAAGCTCACTGCAGGCCCGGAAGACAGACAACTCAAGTACAGCTACGTTGGCGCGGTTTCTTCAAGCTTTCGCTCGGCGATCAATAAAAACCGGCGCGCTGCTGCTGAAGTCGAAAGCGGGCTTCGATATGCACAAGGCGGCAGGACGGACAAGCGAAGCATGTTTTGCTCCGAGTTCGCAGCAATGTGTATTGAAATGGCGTCGCTCGACAAACACCAAAAGATGGCTTTGGGAGTGAACCCTAAGGCTGTTTCTCCGATGGTTCTTGAAGACCTTCTGACCCAGAGGCCTGATCTGTTTACGATGGTGGGCAAGTATGAGATGCCCCGCGCGCAGGTTCCAGCTAACGGTGGGTCCCTAGCTGGTTAAAGCGAAACCGTCAGTTCACCGCCAGGCTGGTCGGCGCGGGAGCAGCAAAGCAACATTTTCGTTGTCCGCTCGCTCGCGCTAAGTACGTGATCTCGGTGATCCACGTCGCCAGCCAGCACAGTGGCCGAGCAGACACCGCAAATACCGTCTGAGCATTTAATGTCCACTGGTACACCTGCCGCCTGAAGCGCTTCAGCGGCCGATTGGTCAGCAGCAACCGAAAAAGTTCTGTTGCTGTTCGCAAGCTTGAGCATGAATGGGTAGGTTGGGCGTTCCGGGGTTTCTGGTACGACGAATAACTCGCGATGAAGCGAGTCGTCAGGCCACCCCCGCAGGTTCGCCACCGAGAAAACTGCATCCATGTAGCGAGCCGAGCCGCAGGTGTAGAGCTGTAATCCCGAACACCATTCGGGAATGAGGCTCTCCAGGTCAGCACGTCGCCCTTCATCCTTGAAGTAAGTGTGAACGCGGTGCGCCCACTCAAACGCGCGTAGCTCCTGAATAAATCCAGCGTCCGCTTCGCTCGCAGCGCTGTAATGAAGCGCGAAATCCGTGCCCTGTCGATGAAGCGTGTGTGCCATGGCAATCAGCGGCGTGACACCGATGCCCCCGGCAAACAGAAGCGTTTTGCGTGCGCCGGGTAAAAGCGGGAAGTGATTCACCGGCGGGGTGACGAAGACGCGTTTCCCCTCTCTGAAGGCGCGGTGCATTAGCAAGGACCCACCTTTTCCCCGCGGCTCGCGCAGCACGCCCAGTATGTATTGATTGACCTTAGCCGGGTCGCCTGCGAGGCTGTAAGAGCGTCGATACTCGGGCGCGATCACGACATCGATGTGCGCGCCCGCTTCAAATGCAGGGAGCTGTTTCCCATCTGGGGATTCGAACTCGAAACGGGCGATGTCGCGGGTCATGTCGGTACGGCGCTTCAGAACAACGGGAAAAACTGGCGGGGCGCCATCGGGCATTCGAAACGGGGGCACCAGATCGGCGGTGTCACCCGACTTAAGCCGAGCCCGGTACTCGGCGGGCGTGAGTAACGATCGGTATCGCTCGATTCCCTTTTCGCGATTGATTGGATGCGCAACAGGGTAGGGCGGCGGCATTTGATCAGCGGGGTAGACCGCGAGGGTCTGGTCTTCGTAACGAAGCTTTAGTTCGCGGTTGAGTTCGCGCCGGTGAACTTGTCCCGCTTGAACGTAACGGCCGCTCGCGCGGTCAAGCTCCAGATCCCACCACCACTTTTTGACTGGGTTGATTGAGCCGCGACCGAGGTGGTCATCGAGTGCGGCCAGCATCGGTGCGGCACCCGGGAAATTCATGGCGATCCTGCGAACGCCAGCCTCTGCAAACAGGCCCTCCAGATTCCAGGGGCAGGTTTTCATGCAGCGTCCGCACATGCCGCCGCCTTGATTGGTGATCCGGTACCGCGCGCATTTTTCCGCGTCAGATTTCCAGATCTCATAGCCGTTGTACATCAGCTTGGGGCCAGCCGTAATCGCACCTGAGGGACACTCGCGGGCGCACTTGTTGCATTGCTCACAGAACCGCTGGAGGCCGAAGTCGATTGGCTTGTCGGCGGCCATGGGCATGTCGGTGGTTATGGTTCCCGACTTCAGCCGAGGACCCAGGAAGGGGTTCAGAATGACCTCGCCAATACGGCTGACTTCGCCAAGCCCGGACAACAGTAGCAAAGGCGGTTGCAGGACGTCGCCGTCGATCACCGAATGAACCCGCGCGCCCCAACCCTGACGCCGAATCTGCTCGGCAAGAATGCCGCCTATCATTGAAAATCGAAGGTAGGCACGCATGCTTTGTGCGACGGAAATCCAGTCATCGCCCGATGCGCCTTCCATCGTCTCGTGACCCTGATCGATCAGCATGTTGACCGCATTGCGGTGATAGGCCGCCATGGGTTGCCCGCCCGCATCGTGTGAGTACCAGGCCCACTCGGGTACTGCGCAAAGTCCGACCGCATCGCAGCCCAGGTAGTAGGACGCCGCCTTCAGGTTATCGGCGTTGCGCGTTGGATCTTTCGTGCTGTCGCTGACTGGCCCGCGTGCCTCGCCGAACTGCAGCAGTAGCAATGCACCCAAGGCACGCCGGGCACAGGCACCGATTGGACTTTTCATTACATAGTGCGCGTTCTTGGCCTCTTCCTGGATCTTACGGCCCATGTCGCCAAAGAGGATCCGGGCGAAGAAGTCAGCGCGCTTTGGGAAGCGCGGGACGCGCGCATGGTCGATAAAAGTTGTGGGGTCGTCGCGGCGGCGGATGGTTTCAAACGGTAGCGGGCCACTCCGAAATTCGCGCGTACGGTAGGGATCGCGATTGAGAGCGCCGCGGCCGGTGCCCACGCCAAGCCACCAGGCGGGGCCGTGCGAGCGGAGCGGGTCATGCCAGCGTTGGGGGGCAATCGGTTTGTCAGCGTCCAGTGCCAAGGTGGTGGTGACCGCAGCGAGCGCGTAACGCGTGCCACGGTAGGGGTTCACCGCGCGCGCGTGTTCACCTTCGTGTTCGATGGTGGCCAGACCGCTGACCACGGCTAGTCGGGTCAGGTCGACATCGGAGCAGGTGGCAGTGTGCGACCGTGCCGAGTGACCCAACATTCGAAGATAGGTGGCAAGCAGCACGGCGGTCTGCGCCGCCAGGGTTGCAGCGCGCTGGGCCTGAGTACCGCGGATCCATTCACACCCTGGCTCATCTGCGCGCGGCTCGCGCTGATAGTCAACCAGAATGACCAGCGCATGGCTGTGATCATCGATAGGCTGATGTCTGGTTCTTGCAGAGTCGAGCACGTCCGCAAGAATCATGTCGATACCGGCCGCAAAGCTTTTGGGCTGACTGCTTTCGAGTTCGGCCGCGAGTCTGCTGACCATTGGATTGGTAATGGGCTGCTCAAGCCGGCATTCCGATGGCAGCTGGCAGGTCGCTACCATTGACGCATCAAAGTAATACGCGGCGGCCTTCAGATGACGGGCGCGCTCGAGCGGATCGTCGGGTAGGTCAGACTCCCGTGGCGCAACCGTTCCGTCGCGAATCACATCGAACATGCCAATGAAACGTGCCATGGCATGTGTCAGGGATTCTGGGTTCGGGTCGTCAAAAGGCAGGCCCTGCATTGGCGGCAGGGCTGACACGTCTGGGAGCGTATCGGTGCGGCGCAGACGCTCGAGTGGAAACGGCCCCAGATGAACCGGCCGATTGCGGTAGGAGAACAGCCTCATTGCGCGCGAATGCCCAGTGTGCGGATCAGATCACCCCAGCGCGCCTGCTCAGATGCGATGTGCTCGCGAAACGCCTGAGGCGAGCTCCCTATGGGGGTTGCGCCCAGCGCGATCAACCGTTCGCTGACATCCGTGCGAGCAAGCGCTGCGCGGATGTCGCTGGCCAGGCGAATAACGATCGGCTCTGGTGTGCCCGCGCGCACGGCGAGGCCAAACCACGGGCCAGTCTCCCATCCTGGGAAGCCGGCCTCGCTCATCGTCGGAATCTCCGGGAAGGCGGGATGCCGGTCTAGACTCGTCACCGCTAACGCTTTTACCTTTCCGGCCCGCGACAGCTCGCTACCCTGCGCGAGCGTATCGAAGCTGAAGTGCACTCGTCCCGCTGACAAATCTAGGATTGAGTCGGAGGCACCCTTGTAGGGGACATGCCCTACCCGGATTGAGGCGCGGGCGCGAAAGAGCTCGCCTGCCAGGTGACCGCTTGAGCCGTTTCCGGGCGAAGCAAACAATAGCGAATCGGGCTTGGAGCGAGCCAGTTCAACGAGGTCGCGTACCGAGCTGACGCCGAGAGACGGGCTGGCAATCAATAGGTTAGGTAAGCGCACCAACTCCGATAGAGGCGTGAAGTCGGCGGCTGCGTCATAAGAGAGCTTTGGCAGTAGCGCCTGATTGAGCGCATGCGTGCCAATATGGATAAGCATGATCGTGTGGCCGTCCGGCGGCGCGCGCAGCAGATCACTCGCTGCGATCTGGCCGCTGCCACCCGGCTTCTGCTCGACTACGACCGCTTGGCCAAGCGCAGATCCAAGTGGTTGAGCGACAAGTCGTGCGAGCATGTCGGTGAAGCCCCCTGGAAAAGGGATGATCAATCGCAACGGGCGCGATGGAAACTCGGGCTGGCCGATCACGCTGCTGACCGCGACCGAGGCCAACGCTGCAGCCAGAAGATTTCTGCGCTTCACAATGTTGGGCATCAGATTTCCTTGAACCTTGAGCACTGTCAGTTTGCGCTTGGTGGCGGGCTGCCGCAATCGCTTCTGTCGCGCAAATGATGGGGCAGGTGATTCGCGACGCGGACATCCGCCAGGGATGAACCGACTTAGATCTAGGGCGATCTCTCAACCTGAAGTCGATTCAGATTTGCCACGACTGCTTGAATCCAGGCGGTAAGGTTAGCGGTAATTCAAGCGGTGACATCACTCGAGCGCGGTCCCCGATCGGCCAGCCCTCGCGCACTGGCGCCACAACCCAGGCCTCGTGCACGCCAACGTCATCGCAGGCCTGCCAGAATCCTCGCGTGACCTTCGGCGCTGACGACAGCTTCGCCTCAATGCCAATCCGACGTCCGTTCAGTTCGATGACCAGGTCAAGTTCGGCACCCGCCGCAGTGCGATAGAACGCGGTCGGCGTCTCTGCGGGCAAGCGCGCGCAGACCTGCTCCACGACGAAACCCTCCCATGACGCACCTGCTGCCGGATGGCCTGCGAGCGCGTCTGCATCGCGAATTCCGAGCAGCGCGTGAAGGAGTCCGGTGTCACGCAGGTAACTTTTTGGGGACTTGACCAGTCGCTTGCCCAGATTCGCATTCCAGGGCTCGAGCCGCCTGACGACGAGCGCGTCGACGAGGTGATCGAGCCATCGACTTACGGTAGGTGCTGACACGCCGAGTGATCGGGAAAGCGCTGATGCGTTCAGCAACTGCCCGTGCAGGTGCGCAAGCATTCGCCAGAACCGACCCATGCTGGGTGGATCAACACCGATACCGAATGCTGGCAGATCCACGTTCAGGAAGTGCCGAATGAAGTCTTGTCGCCACTGCCAGCCATCTTCTTCAGCCAAGGGGATATAGCTGCCGGGGAAGCCGCCACGCACCCAAAGCTGTTCGATGTCCTCAAAGCGCTGCGCCACTTCAGGAAGGAGCAGCGGCGCCAGATCGATGACCTCAAGTCGGCCAGCGAGGGTCTGTGCCTGCCGTAGCAGGCGAAACGAGGCTGAGCCGAGCAGCAGGAAGCGGCCAGGTCTTCGATCTGCATCAATCTCTGCTCGGAGCTCTGAGAAAAGCCCCGGGGCATTCTGAACTTCGTCAAGCACCACCAGACGGTTTCGTCGAGACGAAAGGAATCGGGCAGGGTCGGCGAGCTTCGCCTGGTCGCTGGCGGTTTCAAGATCAAGAACGACAGAGCCATGACGAGACGCGGCCGCGGCACGCGCGAGCGTAGTCTTGCCCACCTGTCGCGGGCCGAGTATCGCCACCGCCGGGCTGCGGGCCAGAGCCTGATCAATGCGGAATGCAGCTAACCGGTTATACATCCTTGCATTCTGAATATTGCATATTCAAAATGCAAGGATAAATGTTAGGGCGGCTAACCGACTATCTGATCAGACCGCCCCGCCCCTAACGCCATTCAAGCGGCGTGATGCTGCTGAAATTGTCGGTCCATAGTCCCACACCCGGAATGTCGTACTGCCAGGTGCCAATCACCTTGCCCTGGGCATCGCGAATCGGCCGATCCACGGATGGAAAGGAGCGAATGTACTCGGCATCCCGGGTCAGGATCATGTAGTGGTTCTCGCGAATGAAGCGCTCGGGCTCTTTCTCCTGAAAGCGGCTTCGCACCATCATTCCGAGGGCCTCTGCCTGACGCTTGATCACCGGGTAAAGATTCAGATAAGCGTTGGTGATGTTCACGACAAGAAAACCGTCCTGCTTCAGATGGGCTTCATACGCTGCAAACGCCTCGCGAGTCAGCAGATGCACCGGCACAGAGCCACCGCTGAACGCCGCCAGCAGGATCATGTCGTAGCGCTTATCCGCGGGTAGCTGGGCAAAGGTGAGGCGGGCGTCGCCGATGAGTACCCGTACCTCTTTGGCTGGCGAGCCCGACAGAAAGCTGAACCAGTCGCGCGCGATTCGCTCGGCCTCAGGGTTGATCTCAAAGAAATCGTAGCGATCGGTTGGTCGCGCGTAGGCTGCGACGGTTCCGGCACCCAGACCGGTCACCGCCACATCGATTTCGGGCTTCTTTGACTTGAGATACTCAAGCGTCTCGCCTATTCCGCTTTTCGGATCGTAGTAGCTGACGGGCTTTTGCTCGACCCCGGGTGAGATGAGCTGAATGCCATGGGTGACCTGTCCGCTGAAGAATACGCGGTGGTCTTTCGAAGGATCGGCTGGGAACCTGCGCTCAACGACCGCGACCACGCCATAGAAGTTCCGCGATTGATCGAGTGTGGATTCGGTCGCGTTGGCCATGGAGGTGACGCGGCTGCGCATCGGGTTGTCCCACCAGAAGGCAAGCGCCGCGCAGATCACGACAGCAATCCAGGTGGGTGCCGCAGGTGCGCGGGTTACTGAGCCCGCAGGGCGACTCCCACGGAGTTCCCTGCCAAGGACCATCACGCAAAGGGCAGCGGCTGCAGCGAGGCCGATCGGCCACTCATGAAAATCGTTGAAGAAATGGGTGGCGATGAGCGCAATGAAGAGGCCGCCGCAGGCGCCTCCGAAGGACATGCAGAGATAGTAGGTCGTGAGCTGCGACGGGTTCGATGGACGGCGCCGGTAGAGTTCGCCATGGCAGATAAGACATACCAGGAAGAGCATGATCGCGAAGAGGTAGCGCAGTTCTGTCGCGCCTAAGCCCCAGTTCCATCCGAAAAAGTCGGGGATGGTGTAGCGCCCGGCAACGATCAGCACCGCGATAAGCCCTGCTGCTGCGACCAGTCCAGGCCGATACCACCGCGGGTGATCGAAACTGACGATGAAGGACAGCAGATAAATCGACAGCGTCAGGATCCAGAGCCGTGGCTCGGGTGCGATGTTGTGGCTGGCCTGATCGGTCGTGGCAATGAAGAGCATTGATGCGAGTGCCGGCAGCATCACCCAGGCGATAATCTGCGCTGTACGGGAAGGTGAGTTTTCGGCAGCCTGTCGAGCCTCGGGTGCAGTGGCAGTGGGTGACACTGAAGCGGGTGCTGCCGTGTTCTCATTACGCGGCAGGCCCTGAGCCTGCGCACGCTCGCGGGCATCGACCGCTCGCGCCTGGAACGCGGCGACCGCGGTACACGCGATGGCAAATACCCAGAAACCCCAGGTCCAACCCTTACCAATCAGCGGTAACTCGAACCAGGGTTCAAAGAGATAGGGAAAGGACAGGAGGGCGAGCAGCGATCCCAGGTTAGACAACGCGAAGAGGCGGTAGACCGAGCCTGCAAACTGCGCCCGAGCAAACCAGTGTTGCAGCAACGGCCCGGTACTTGCCAGGCAAAAATAGGGCAGCCCCACGCTGAGCATCAGGATCCAGATGATCTGTGTGACAGGCGAGAGCGCCCCCTGTGGCCGCAGGCTCTGATCGGGTACTGCTGATTGGGCAAGCAGGGCTGCGGCGAGTAACAGGAGCGCGTGAATCAGAGCCTGGCGCCGAGCTGAATGAATGGATGCAAGCGCGTGCGCATACAGATAGCCGCCGAAAAGCGCGCACTGAAAGAAGAGCATGGCGGCCGTCCAGACCGCCGGCCCGCCTCCGAACCAGGGAAGAATCGCCTTGCTTACCATCGGCTGAACCTGGAACAGCAGGAATGCGCTGATGAAAATGGTGATCGCGAAGACAGCGATATGCGAGGCTCGCAGCGAGCCGTCTGGAGAGTTGCTCATGGACCTACCTTAAAACGCCTGACGCATGAAATGGCGATTGATGATGGAGTAAGTGGGCGATTCATCGAAGCTTCAGGGTCGATTGCTCCAGCCGTCGCGCTCTGCCTCGGCTATGAGCCTTGCGGCATCCGTAGCAAGAAGGTGTCGCTTCGCGACCAGATCGCTTGCAGCCTTTCGAAGGGCTGCAACGAAGCTCGTACGATCTGGATAGCGCTCTTCGAGAGATGGGCGGGGATCGCCCGCCGCGATACGCTCCGCACGAGTTGCCGCGAAGGGAATGAAGCTGCCCTGCAGCGTGCAGAAGCCGTCCTTGTAGAGCGACTCATGAAAATTATTCCAGCCGGTGTACGTACCGATGGGCACCTGCACAAAGAGGCTGCGAATTCCGCCCAGGTCGTTCCCGTCAGCATCCACCTGGGCGACCAACACGCCGTAGCGCGCTGCGGAAAGCCTTGGCGGATTGATCGATACGATTCCGCGGGTATCGGCGGTATCAAAGCCGGGACCGTAGTCTTGCGCGAAGAGTGGGTTGTGCGTTGCAAGCATGCGAACAGCGGGGCGCTGAACGCCGCCGTACTGATTGGCAGGAATTGACGGAAACCGAACCTGCTCGGGCGATACCAGGGTTCCCGCTGCAATCGTTGGTCGCTCGCTTGGGGGCGGCTCCTGTCCGTGACGTATCCAATCGACGAGCGCAACGAACAGCGCGCGCATTGTCCAGGTGTGCGGGTTGGGATTGGGCTGTTGTTCGCATCCAGCAAACGGCGCCTTCTGTGGCAGAGGTCTGGCCGGCACAGAGTGCTGGGTCGAACCCATGATGTAGCTGCGCACATTCGCAGGTTCCGCAAGATCGCGAAGACCCAACGGGTCAGTAAAGCCAAGCGATTGACGCAGCTCCCACAGCTCGAGCGCCGTGGCAATATGGAAAATCTTTGGGCAGCTGCCATCCGCATTGCAGCGGTCCAGCAGACCCAGGGTACGTCCCGTTATCGGATCGCTGATTGACGCATAGGCAAACGGAAATCCGGTTCCTGGATAGAGATTGTCGACCTGCTCGGTACCGGCTGAACGCGCAGGCTGCGCGAACCGCATATCCAGAGGAATCAGACCGCCTCCGATATGCGGAATAGCTCCGTCGAACACCACGCGGCCTTTCTCGTCGCGGTTAAAGCCGCGCTGCAGAAACGATCGGATAAATCGGCCGCTTTGTGAGGATCCCATGACGATCGCGGTGGGCTTGTCGACTTGGGTGAGGCGAGGTATCCCTGCGGCCTCGGTCGCATCCATTTTCAGGAAGGCCGCGAGATCACGAGTGACGGCAAAACCAATACCCATTACCCAGGGGTCGCGGGCCGTGTAGACCAGTTCGTAGAGGCGTCCTGGTTGGAATCCGGCAGGCAGGCAGATGTCAGTGTCGCTGGGTCTGAGCGTGCCTGGCTTGCCATCTGCACCGGCGGGGCATGCTCCGAAGGACCATGCATCGCTGGGGATCGTTTCTGGCGCGGCCCGATGATTCGGGCGAACCGTCAGTTTTGGAATGAAGCCCGTCGCATCAGGTGTGCGGTTATCGCGATTTGCCGTGGGGTACGGCACCGCTGTTGCGCTGAACCATCCCGATGCCAGATGCAGCGTGGGCGTAGGCTGTCTCGCGATGAGTTCGGAGCGAACAACACCGGTGATCGCCGAACCATCAGGGTGGCGGGCAATCGGAAGATTGAGGAGCATGCGTCCGTTGCCCGACTGAACATCACCCTGCCAGCCGAACCAGATCGTGGTGGTACCCGTGCGCTGCAGAAAGCCATCGCCTGCGTCCTGCAGCGCGTTGATCCGCGTGATGCTCGGTGGGATATCGGCGTTGAAGAGCGCCAGCGCGCCTTTGTTACCGCGGTTGGTGATGTTGAAGAGCAGAACACCATTCGATTTGGCGGCGTCGCGTGGTCGAACGATTTCCACATCGGTGACATATTCAACGCGGCCCTGGGCGTTACGCGGCGCAAGGTCAATGTCTTGAATCAGTGCGTTGGCCCGGTCCGAGGGGTCCAGCGATCCGTGGGCGCGCGCGATGATACGTTCGAATTCACCCGTACCATCGAAGCGTCGTCCCTCAAAGGCGGGCTCTGTCTTCAGGATCTCGAACCGGTCGATGCGGGCCTGGACCGAAGCGCTCATTGCCCATAGGCTTGCTGTAGCAAGGATGGCTGCGGCCGTTCGGCAGGATCTCACTGTTAGTGGCAGTCTGATCATGGCTGATGCCCTATTGAGTAGGAATTTTCCGTACGGGCCAGTTGATCGCCAAGATCATACAATCGACAAGCTTTGTTCAAGCGATTGGGAGTGATGATGATCGAGACGCCGGTGCTAATTGTAGGTGGGGGGCCAGTGGGGCTGACGCTTGCCGGCGAGCTGGGCTGGCGGGGACTCGCCTGTCAGGTACTCGAGACGCGGACCAGCCCGACCGAGCATCCCAAGGCGACGCTTCTTGGCGCACGGTCGATGGAGTATTTCCGGCGCTGGGGTATCACCGAAGATATCTATCGGGCGGCGCTTCCTCCGGAGGTCAACTATTTCATTACCTTTTCGAGCAGGCTGGCGGGCCACGAGCTTTATCGCATCACTTCCCCTTCCATTCGCCAGACAATCGAGCGCCCTCCCGAAGTCATGGCGCGCTGGCGCGAGCTGCAGTGGTCGCCTTTCTACAAGACCCAAATCGGGCAACAGGCCCTGGAACCAGTGCTTTGGCGATTCGCAGAATCGCAGCCGGGCGTCACGCTGAGACACGGCTGGCGCTTTGACGGATTCAAAGAAGACGCAGAAGGCGTGACGTCATCGGCCACCGATCTGGCCACGGGCCGAACCGAGCAGATCCGAAGCCGATGGTTGATCGCCTGCGACGGTGGCACAAGCACCATCCGGCGCGCGCTCGGAATACGCTACAACGGGCGCGGCAAGATGCGCGCTAACGTAAGCTTCTATTTTCGATCAAAAGACTTTCTGAAGATTCATGGCAAAGGGCTTGGCAACCTGTACTTTGTCTTTGCCCCCGATAGTTTCGGTGTCTTCACCGCCATAGACGGCGCTGAGTTGTGGAGCTTCCAGTATTACTTCCTCGATCACTCGAAGACCACCGAAGCGATCGATGCCAGAGAGGTCCTGACGCGCGCAGTCGGTCGACCTTTCGACTTCACCCTGCATGCGACAACGCACTGGCATCATCATCAGTCGGTTGCGCGCAGATGGCGATCCATGCAGGGCAGGGTGTTTCTGGCAGGAGATAGCGCGCACCTTTTCGTACCAACGGGTGGCGTCGGAATGAACACGGGGATCGGTGATGCAATCGACCTCGGATGGAAACTCGCAGCGGTGGAGGCTGGCCAAGGTGGTCCGGCACTTCTTGACAGCTACGAGATTGAGCGCAAACCCATCGCCGTGCGCAACAGCGTTGTCTCCGCCAATAACTCCGACAAGATCGACATGGTGATGGACGAGGTTCCGCCGGAGATCGATGAGGACTCTGAAGCGGGGGAGGCGGCTCGCGCCCACATCATCCCTAAAATTCGCTGGATGAGCCGACAGTTCAATTCCGCCGGATTGCATCTTGGCTACCGCTACGTCGACTCGCCTGTGATCGTGCCCGATGGCAGCCCCGAACCACCGGACGATCCAGCGCAGGTTGTGCCAAGTACATGGCCAGGGTCGCGCGCTCCGCATGCCTGGATGGGCAACGACACGAGCCTTCGCGGCACCAGCACATTGGATTGGTTCGGGCGCAACTGGGTGCTGGTGGTTGCCTCCGGCGTTGCGGCGCAGGAGCGCGCTGGCATTGCAGCAGCGTTTGATGCGGCATTCGCTCGCCGGCAGATCGCGTTAAGCCATGCGGCGCTGCCGAGCACCGCGCATGATCACCTGTTCGAAAGGAAGTGGGTGTTGGTGCGCCCTGACGGTCACGTTGCCTGGCGGGGGGACGGGCTTGCGGAGTCGGCCGATCAGATCACCTCAGTCGTGACGGGCAACTCGTCGGTGGTGGGCAGGGCTCGCTGAGCCCTGACTCCGGGCTTTCCCGCTTTCGGTGAGGTCGATCGCAGCATGACTTCGAGTGCGGATTACACTTGTTAGCAGTTCAAACAAAGATCGCGCCGCCTGGCAACCGATCAATCAAGGAGACTCACAGATGGATTCAAAACGCCGCCAGCTGATTGCCGGAGCGGGGGCCGTTGCCACCGCCCCAATCGTACCGACCGTTTTTGCGCAGTCGGCACCTCTCATCAAAGTTGCTACCTTTGTGCCAGAGCAGTCGGTAGGCGTGTCCAGGGTCATCCGGCCCTGGATGAACGCCGCTCAGCAGGAGGTTGGCGCGAAGGCGCGCTTTCAGGGCTTCTGGGGCGGCTCGCTGGGCAAGGATGCGTTCAAGCAGTTTGATCTGGTGCGTGCTGGCGTCGCCGACGTTGCATGGATTCTGCCTGGCTATCACGGGCGCCAGTTCGAGGATATGCAGCTGTTCGAACTCCCGTTTCTTTTCGAGAACGCACGCGAGGCGGCGCTCGCGGGGTGGCAGCTCTGCGAAAAGAAGCTGCTGCGCGGCATTGAAGATGTCCACCTGGTTGGTTTTTTCGCAACCGAAGTGTCGAATCTCTGGATGGCCAATCCGCTCAAGTCGCTCGAGGAATTGAAGGGTAAGAAAATCCGCTCGGTTGGCGCGGTCCACGCCGAGTGGCTGAAGGCGATGGGGGCCAGCGCCGAGACGATGGACAGCCCGGAGATGAATGAAGGTCTTCAGCGCCGCACCCTGGACGGGGTCATTCAGAGCTGGTCAGGCATGCGCACCTTCAAGACCTTCCCGCTCGTCCGACAGAACCAGCTCGCCCCGATCGGTGTGATTCCGTTTCTCTTGCTGATGAACCGCAAGTCCTTCGACGGGCTTCCCAAAGATGTCCAGGATGCGGTCATGAAGCATGGGGGCGAGCCCTTCGCAAGGAATGCAGGGGCAGCCTACGAAGACGTGGCGCAGGAAATTCGCGCCAATGTTGAGAAGGAAGGCAAGATCCAGCTCACTGAGCTGTCGGCTGCCGAAAAGAAGCAATACGCCGAGCGTGCGCAGGTGGTGCATAAGTGGTGGATTCAGAAGTCACCCAACGGGGAAAAAATCTACGCGGAGACCCTCTCACTGCTCAAGAAAATCCGCGGCTGAGCATCGTCCTGTGCAGGCAAGCCTGTTCCACCGTTTCGCCAAGCTGACTGACCGCCTCGCACTGCTCGGTTTTTCCGGGCTGTGCGTCGCGGCAACCCTCACCACTTACGAAGGAGCAGCCCGCTACCTCGGCTGGCCGCGCCTTCCCGGCTTAACCGACATCCTGAGCCTGGTGATGGCGGTAATCATTGCCTCCGCGTTTCCGTCGGGTCTGATCATCCAGTCCAACGTGACGATTCGCTTCCTTGGCAAAGCGCTCCCGAGATCAGGCTACAGGTTGCTTGAGATATTCGGCAACACCGTGACGCTTACGTTTTTTACGCTGGTTACCTGGCAGTTCCTGCTGTTCGTGCTGGATCAGCACGGACGCGGCGCATCCACCCGTACGATCGAGGTACCCGTCGCGCCGGCCTGGCTGCTTGCGACGATTGTGCTTGCGGTGACGATTCCGGCTCAGCTCCTGGTGATCGGGCGCTGGGTACAGGCTTTTCGCGGCAAGGCTGAAGACCCCGAGCACTGAACACCTATGGAACCACTCCTCACAGGGCTTGCGGGCCTTGGCCTCATGTTCGTGCTGATCTTGCTCCATGTACCGATTGGCGTAGCCATGGGTATGTCGGGGCTCATCGGCTGCGGGCTGATTCTGGGCTGGGGGCCCGCGCTGTCACTGCTGTCGACCGAACCGTCCAGTGCGCTCGGCAGTCTCGCCCTGGCGGTCATTCCGCTATTTTTGCTGATGGGTAACTTCGCACACGCGGGAGGACTTTCAACGGAGCTCTACCGTGTAGCCGGTTCTTTCCTTGGCCATCGTCCTGGTGGACTGGCTATTTCGACGGTTCTTGGCTGCGCGGGATTCGGCGCTGTGTGCGGTTCGTCCGTTGCAACGGCTGCCACCATGTCGCGCATTGCACTGCCAGAGATGACTGCACATCGCTACGGTGAGGGCTTTGCCGCCGCGACGATTGCCACCGGTGGAACGCTAGGCATCATCATTCCGCCATCGGTCATTTTGGTGCTCTATGGGGTGCTTACCGAAAACTCGATTACGGCGCTATTCGTTGCTTCGATCATCCCCGGATTGCTGACCGTTGTGGTTTATATGTTCGCGGTGTCGATCTATGCGCGGATCGCGCCGGAGCAGGCCCCGGTGGGCCCAAAAAGCGATTGGGCAACGCGACTCGCCACCGTTCGGGAATGCTGGGCTGTCTTGCTGCTGGCGATTGCCGTGGGCGTCGGTATTTACTCGGGTGTTTTCACGGTGACCGAGGCGGCGTCAGTCGGCGCGAGCTTTGCATTCTTCATTGCGCTCGCCCGCGGCCGAATGACAATGGCGCGCTTTGTCGAATCGATTCGCGACACCGCTACCTCAACCGCGCTGATCTTCGTCATCATTATCGGCGCCTCGGTGTTCAGCTATTTCGTAACACTGTCGGGACTCCCGCAGGCGATCATTCAAGGCATTGAGTCGCTTGGCGTCGCGCCGCTTCTCGTCATCGTGATGCTGCAGGTGATGTATCTCATCGCCGGAGCGATCTTCGACGAGATCGCTGCAATGGTCATCACGCTTCCGTTTGTTTACCCGCTCATCATCGGGCTTGGTTACGACCCGCTCTGGTGGGGCGTGGTCAACGTGATTCTGATCAGCATGGGCATGATCATTCCGCCAATCGGTATTAACGTGTTTGTGGTTCAGTCAATGGCGCCCCACATTCCGCTGTCCAAAATCTATTTGGGCATCACGCCGTATGTGTTCGCTGATATTGGGCGGCTCGCCCTGATTACGCTTTTCCCTGCGCTCTGCACCTGGCTTCCTAAAGCGGCCGGGTGGTCTTAACGTAGCGAGAGGTGCCCCCCGCGAATGGGCAGCGCGGCCTGCGGGACACCATCCGCTGCCGCGTCGGCTTACGCGGTGGGCTATGGGATGTTCTCGGCCGGGTTTGTTACGCTGATCTTGTAGTCACCGAATGCCTTCACAAGATTTTCCAAATACGCGTTGAGTGTTTCCTCAGGCTTTGTTTCCTGGCCGGCGGTGCTGAGCATGGCCGTTGCGACGGCGTGACAGCGAACTGAGCCGAAGGTCCACTGTTTGGGGTCGCTGGACTGTAGCCTGCCAGCAGTAGGCTCCTGCCCGCTGGAGATGCCGCGGGAGACACTTTGGGTCATTGGGGGAGGGTCTGATGCAAAGTACTCAGGGCTATTGGCGTACTTGGATTTGAGGTGTTCAAGAACTTTATTTCGATGGTTTTCGTTATCCACGTAAATCACGATTGCGTCGCGCCGTTGGCCAACGGCGCCTGCACCCGATATCTTGGCGCTGTATACCCCAGGGAAATTTCCTGGCTGGTCCACAACCTCGGACACGATATCTTTCATGACTGTTGCGGCATGTTCGGCTGCTACATTTAGATAGATTCGTTCGCGCACTTGGTCTGAGCGCACCGAATTGCCAGCGCCCGGGGCAGAAAAGTGATAAAAGCCAGAGTGGAGGATGTCAGCTATACCCCGGTCTTTGTTTGCTTGGGTATCGGTAAAGCTGACGTCATGGAATTGATTTTTGCCTTGAAACGATATCTTTGAATTGGCAGGGCGAGCCATTTGTATCGCGCCCAGTGCGTCGAAATAACCCGTGTATTCGGTTTTACCGAGTTGTTTTTTTTCATTCGTGCGGGCGTACGATTTGCTATACAACCTCTCTCGCACGGTTTCAACTGTATTGCCGTTTAGCGCTTTCGGTCTGGCGACATCCGGATAAGTGTCTCGAATCAGTTTTCGTAAGCCGCCCACAGCGCTATCCGAAGTGCCTTTAAATTTTTCCATCACCGCATTCGTCTGTTCAGCGGAAAACCCGGCGTCTCTGAATGCCTGTAGTTCGTTTTCGTCTGCGCCGAGACGGAGCGAATGCTCGTTGTAGACCCTGTTCTGCTGTTCGATATTGGTGGCTAACTCGCTCAGCCTCGCTACGTCAGCAACCCTGATCCCGCGCGCATTACCCAGCCCGGCGTTCGCCAGTGCTTTTTGCGCGGTTTCATCTCCGTACTGTTCGCTAAGCGCCTTCTTTACTGCTTCAAGGCCAGCGGCTCGCCTTGTGGCCCTTCCACTGAAAAATCCGCTGCAAAGATCTTTTATCGCGGCCCAGGCGTTACCGTTTGCCCTGTCATGCACATAGGTCAGATTATTTCTTGCGCGAACATGCTGCGCCTGATTAGGCGAATCTTTGAAGGAATCAACAAGCGCCGAGAAAGCGGTACTCGTATTGCTGATTGAGCTGCGATCGACTTGAGTAGCCATAAACAGGTCTCCGTTTTACCGATCGGTGTAGATCCGAATTCAGATCCTGATTCCAAGGTATACGCCAGGTTCTAGTGCAGCGCCGGGCGCAGAAGCCGATCCCTGCACAATTAGCCGCCATGCTCTCGCGGTGTCCGCAAACGCTGAAACCATCTCACTCAATCTCTTGGTATCCAGGGCGTCGGCTGGTATTTCGCGCACCTGAACAACCTGGCCCGGGGACCATCCAGCTCGCTCCTTCGTCCGAGGTCTGAATGATAAGCGGTTCCAGTACTGGGCCGAGGTCGGCCATGAGTAATGCCATTCGCTCAAGAGTCCCTGTCAACGCTCCATTCGGTTGCCATACGGTCCATACGGGTTGCAGCGAGAAGGTTGCGGCCGTTTCGGTCAGTAGCTTGCGAGTGCTGCCGAGTTGTTTTCCGGAACCCAGCCGCCGCGCGATGCGGTCGTGTCGGGTCTCAAGATCCTGGACGAACGTTCTCGGGGTGCTCGCGACGCAGTGTTCGCGCCTCGGTGAGCCAAAGCTGGCATGCGTCAGCGTAACAGCCTGTATTCAGTTGGATCAGAGGAGCAAGCCTCGAATCCGCACATCGCAACCGTGGACACTACGTTGAGCCCGACCAGCGCAATCACGAGCCAAACTGACATTCTGATCAAAACTGAGTCAGTGATTGTAGGCGAGGACGCCGCGGATAATGAGGACTCTCGTTCGAACTGCCTATCGAAGAGCATGATCAGTGCGATCAAGACCATGGACATCGCGAACGCGATGAAAGCCCAGGTGTAGTAGTGATAACCCAGCAGCGTGCTTCCATAGCCAGCGTCTCCTGGGAGAATATGGAGGACGATCTGCCGCGCGGCAATGGCTGCCCCAAGTAAGGCAGCCAGTAACGACATGGCGTAGTGGCTGGGTCGAGGGCCATAGCGAATGTTGAGTATCGGTCCTACAGCCAGGAGCGCGAACTGCATCCGCTGGAGCATGCATAGCGGGCATGGCAATTCGTTCAGGATGATTTGCCCGGCAAAGGCAACTGCGAGCACCGCCGAAATACCATAGAGGCCGAGCGCATTGAGTTGTACAGCCTGATCGCGAGTCATGATTAGAAAGACAGCTTGAGCGCGTCGGTGGCGTGGTGCAGAAGCGTGGCCGTCGAACCCAGCAGGGCCGCGCCGAACAGAATGACAGCCATCAGCCGGGAAGTGCGCCATGCTGCAAGCAAGGCTGCCGTTGCCACCAGAAACAAGACTGCAAAATCCATAATCGACCTCCGTTGCAGTGCGGCGGTCCGCGCGCTGCAGAGCTCTTGAGTGCTAGGCCAAGTATGGCGCCGCCGGTGACCGAAGTCCACTTCGCTGGTGTCTTTCGGGCAACTAATCTCGATGGCTATTCATGCGGCCAGGTCTTGAACCGATTGGCTGCAAGCAGGGCGATGGTTTCCGCCGCTGCGTCCGCTTGCGGAGTTATCTATTCAGAGTTGTCAGCAACGTTTGTCAAACTGATCTGATACTTGCGAAATGCCGTGGCAAGATTTTCCAAGTAGGCACTTAGTTGGTCCTCGGGCGCTCTTTCTTGGTTGGCGGTGTCCCTCATTGCTTCTGCGATCGCTTGACAACGTATCGTCCCGAAGCTCCATTTTCCAGATTCAATGGGTTCCTGGCCGCTCGAGATACCAGGGGCGACTGGTTGTGTCATCGGGGGGGATTCTGATTCAAAGTAGTTAGGAGTGTTGGCATACTTAGCCCGAAGGTATTCGAGGACTTTGTTTCGATTAGCCTCGCTATCGACGTAAATTACGATTGCGTCGCGGCGTTCCCCGATGGGTCCTGCGCCTGCTACCTTGGCATTGAGGATACCGGGAAAGTTACCAGGTTGGTCTACCACCTCGGAAACGATATCGGCCATAACGTCTGTTGCATGATCGGCCGCTACATTTAAATAGACTCGCTCACGAGGCTTTTCTGCGCTTGAACCATTTCCCGAAGAGGCGCGAAGAAAGTGGTAAAAGCCCCGGTCAAGTTCATTCGCTATATTATTTTTCAAGTGCATTTGGGCGTCGGTGAAACTAAAACCCCGGTAAGACCTGTTGCCCCTTTGAAAAACTACCTGCGCATTCGGTGGGCGCTTGTCTTTGATCGCTCCCAAGGCTTCGAAATAAGCTCTATGGTTGGCCTTGTCAAGAAGCTTTTTTGAATTGGCATTACTGTAAGATTTTTGGTACAAGAGCTCGCGCACGTCATCTGGGTTGCGATTTTTCAAATTTCTATCGTCGGTTATGTAGTGATAAGTGTCGCGAATTATTTTTCGCAACCCGCCATTGGCGGTATTTGGACCACCCTCAAATTGTTTGATAATCGAATTTGCCTGCTCAGCCGAGAATCCGGCTTCTCGGAAACTCTGCAATTCGGCCTCGTCGGCGCCAAGAGTTTTTGAGTGTAGATCGTAGTCGGTACTCTGCTTCTGAATGTCGGCCGCATGCTTGTCAAGCGTCGCTAAAGCATTAACTTTGATTCCCTTTGCATTTTGCAGTCCCTGCTTCGCAAGAGCTTTTTCGGCGACGTCATTTCCATATTGATCAATCAAGGCCTTCTTAACCGCCGCGAGCCCCTCTCTGCGCCTTGCCGAGCGACTGCTGAAAAAGTCTTTTATTGCGGCCCATTTGCTGTTGCCCACTTTGTCGTGGATATAGATTAACTTGTCTCTTGCGCGAACGTGCCGTGCCTGGTGAGGCGAATCTTTGAAAGAGTCAGCAAGCTGCGTGAATGCGGTGTTTGAATTACTAATTGAGTTGCGATCGACGTGGGGTTCCATAAACAGGTCTCCGCATTTCAGTATTTTTGGGTTCGCTATTCAGACTTTGATTCCAGGGTGGCCGCCGCGTTCTGGCGTTGCAGTCTGGGACGATCGCTGCACAATTTCCCGCCAGGTTCGCGCGGTGTCCGCAAACGCTGAAATAATTTCACTGAGGTTGACGGCGTTCAGCGCGTCTGCCGGTGTTTCGAATACCTGTACGACCTTACCCGCAGGGCCATCGATGGCCATACGGGTGCCTCCTGTGACATTCCAGTGATAGTTCATCTGTAACAACGTCTCGTAAAGGGCGCTACGGTCGCCAGACGGCGGTTCACCAAGCTCGCTGCTTAAAACGAGGCTTCGCTTCTGCTCGTCGATATCAACCGCGACGATCAGATCTTCGTCCATCAGGATCGCCCAGCCTGCATCCTCATCTGAGGCGTGTATGGCAAGAGGTTCAAGCACTGGGCCAACGTCAGCCATCAGCGTTGCAATCTGCTCATTTGTCAAAGTCTGTGCTCCTCAAGGGTTGCCGCTTGCCCACCAGGCGGTGTAGCGGGGTGACTGCAATCTGCGTCGATCTACTCGCGCAAGTGTAGGCGAGCATGCGGTGGCGCGTGAAGCGATGAGCGAGTTAACCCTTGGGCTGTCTGCGCATGCGCTTTATCTGGCAGGCCTTGCTATCTGAGAGGCCCGAGGGGAGCCTGCGCGAGCTACATCGGCAGCGCCCCCTTCCTTGCATAGGCGGAGGCGTTGAGTCCCTGGGACCGACAGACCATCGCTTTGAACTGGGTGAGCGAAAGTCCTCGGCGTATTCAGGAAGAAAGATTCGCAATGCGGTGAGGGCGACCGAGCGGCGTCAGTGCAACAGCCAGTATTCAGTTGGATCGGAGGGGGCAAGCTGCGAGTCCGCTCGTCGTAACCGCAGACATGACGTTCAGCCCAACAAGACCAATCACGAGCCACACCGACAGCCTGATGAGGACAGGTCGAAGTGAACCGATTGACGGCAGGCTGGGCCATGGTTAGATTGCAGAGCGCTATTGCTCCCAACTGAGAGGCTTGCTGTGAAACGTCAAACCTTCCTCGCCTTGGCCGCGTTGGCCTGCTTGGGCCCATGGGGCTCGGTCGCGGCGCAAAGTGCCAACTGGCCTGCGAAACCCATCTCGCTCATCGTGCCGTTCCCGCCTGGAGGAGTCACCGATCTGGTGGCACGCGAGTTGGCCAGGCACCTTACTGAGGGATTGGGTCAATCTGTTGTGGTGGAGAACCGCGCTGGCGCAGGGGGAAACATTGGCACGGCGGCGCTAGCCAAGGCGAACCCCGACGGATACACCCTGGGCGTGATGACGGTGAGTGCCATGTCGATCGCGCCGCACATCCAGAAGTCGCTCAGTTTCAACCCGGGCCGCGACTTCACCCCCATCACCAATATCGTCAACACGCCGGGAGCCATTCTGGCGGGAGTCAAGACCCCTTACAACACATTGCCCGAGATGATCGCTGCGGCCAAAGCCCAGCCCAACAAAATCTCGTATGCCAGCGTGGGGCTGGGGTCGCTGCCACATCTGATTGCCGAGAGACTGGCTGCTGAAGCCGGTATCAGGATGACGCATGTGCCGTATAAAGGGGCTGCGCCTGCCATGCAGGACCTGCTGGCCAATGTTGTTGATCTATCGTTCGAGAGTGCGCTGACTAACACCGTTGCCAATTTTCAGGCCGGTAAGCTCAAAGTTCTGGCCACCACCGGCTCGGTGCGTGTGCCCATATTGCCGAACATACCCACCGTTGCGGAATCGGGCTATCCGGGCTTTGTGGCGCAGGGCTGGTTCGGGTTCTTCGGCCCCGCGGGATTGCCTGCGCCTGTCGTCAAACGCCTCAACGAGCTTGCCACGCAAATGCTGGCCGAAAAAACAATCATCGAGCGCTTCGAGAAGCTTGGTATTCAGCCCGATCCCTCCAGCCCCGAGCAATTCGCCCGCTTCCTTCAGGAGCAGGACCGTATTTGGGCGGCCACCGCCAAGGGTTTGAATCTTCAGTTGGACTGACG
>CAZORB010000020.1:21267-38482 GCA_964581825.1 uncultured Bordetella sp. | reverse complement strand
AAGCCGAATTCCTGGGCGTGGACAGCAGTGACACCGAGCACATGGCAAGCGTGCGGTTCTACGGCGTCATTCGCGAGTCGGTGGGCGCGCCGGCCCAGTCATTCGACGAAATCTGGAATCTCACCAAGCCGATTCACGGCGCGGGCGGTTGGGTGCTGGCTGGCATCCAGCAGACCGAGGCTCCGGCTGCCTGACGATGACCGGGCAAACCGACGCCTCATCGCAGGCGTCGGCGTTCTCGCGGCATCCGCCCGACTGGTTGTCGGGCGCTGCCGAAAAAGGGCTGCAAGCGGTGCTTGCGGCCCTTAATCATTTGCTCGCCGCGGATTCGCGCGCGCGCCAGCCTAAGGCCCCATGTGGGCCGGCTGATCCGAATTCAGGTCGCCGACCCCGAACAATCCAGCCCCCTGTTCGGTGCGCTCTTTTCGATCGACTCGGCGGGGCTGCTGGCAGCCGCGCCTTCTGACGCCGACAGCAGCGCCGTGTCGGTCACCATGACCATTCGTCCGTCGGTCGATGCTGCGTTTGCACTGCTTACAGCGGGGCCAGCCGGTCTGCAGGCCCATCTGCGCATCGAGGGCGATGTGCTGCTGGCGGCAGCGCTTGGCGATCTTTCCCGCTCACTTCGCTGGGACGTCGAGGAAGACCTGAGCCGGCTGACAGGCGATGTCGTCGCGCACAGAATGGTCGGCATCGCATCAGCGGCGTTCGACGCGTTTCGTGCGTTCGGCCAACAGATGGGCACCAGTTTTGCGCGGCAATGGGGCGTTGAGCATGCGGTGCTGGTCACCCGCAACGAGCTGGCTGACCACTCGGCGGCGCTCTCATCGCTAGAATCGCGGCTTGCAGCGCTGGAGCGTCGCACTAAGGCTGCGCGTCGCTAGCACAGCCAGACATTGCCTGTTTTTCCGGAGGAAGTGGCATGGATCTCGGACTCTCGGGCCGCTGGGCGGTCGTGTGCGCCTCGAGCAAGGGGCTTGGCTTTGGCTGCGCGATCTCGCTCGCGCAGGAGGGCGTCAACCTGGTGATGAATGCCCGCTCAGCCGATGTGCTCGAGCAGGCGGCTGCGCAGATTCGCGGCCAAACCGGCGTTGAGGTTCGTGCGGTTGCAGCCGACATCACCACCGCGGACGGGCGCGCGCAGGTGCTTGCTGCCTGCCCGCAGGTGGATATCCTCATTAACAATGCTGGCGGGCCGCCACCGGGCGATTTCCGTCACTGGACGCGTGATGATTGGGTCAAGGCCCTCGACGGCAACATGCTCACCCCGATCGAGCTGATCAAGGCGACCGTAGATGGCATGATCGCACGCAAGTTTGGCCGAATCGTCAACATCACGTCCAGCTCTGTGAAGGCGCCCATCGAGGTACTTGGGCTGTCCAATGGGGCGCGCTCCGGGCTGACCGGTTTTGTCGCAGGTCTGGCCCGACAGACGGTCAAGCACAACGTTACGATCAACAACCTGCTGCCAGGCGTTTTTGATACGGACCGTATCCGCGCAACAGCGCAGGCGATGGCTGCCAAGCAGGGACAGTCCCTTGAGGAAACGCTCGCGGCGCGCGCCCGGTCGATTCCCGCCGGGCGGCTCGGCAATCCGTATGAGTTCGGGCAGGCGTGCGCGTATCTGTGCAGCGCGCAGGCCTCGTATGTCACCGGCCAGAACTTTCTGATCGATGGCGGCACGTATCCCGGCACCTACTGACAGCTTAGTCAGTGGCGGCGTTCCAGAGCGTATCGAGACCGGCTTTCTGTAGCGCCGCGGCACGTGCCTTGAGCCAGGCAGTCTCGTCTGGCGGATCTCGGTCGGTATCGGGCTTGGCGGGCTTGAACAGAGCGTCCCAGGCCTGCCGTAGCACGCGCTGACGTTCGATGAGCCGGTCCTGATGCGACTGGTGCTCGTCGCGCCATAGACCTTGAGCGCGAAACACACGAATTGCGCCTTCATGCCACGGAATGGCCCACGCAAGCGGCTGGCGTTTGACCTCCCATCCGGCGTTACCTGGGGCCGCCTCGCGGTAGTCGCGCCAGCGAGCGACCAGCTCGCCCGCCACGGCCTGGACGTCGTCTGCATTGCGGCGTGCGAGCGTCACCACCACCGGATAGGGCCAGCTGACGCTTTCCACCGGCATTTTCTCGGACAGGCCTACGCCGTCGGTCGCATCAACCGGCACCATGTAAGGCGCCCACTGCCGAAGCAACTGCCAGCCTGTGTCATCGGCATGCGGGACCAGGGGCCAGACCAGCCCTCGTTTCGACGAGGCAAGCCCCTGGAGCTCAGGCGTACGCGAGGCGGCGAAGGCTGCGTCGGCCCGGCCGCTGGCAACTTCGCGAAGGGCTGCCGCGTAGCCCTCGGTACGCACCGACGTGACATCCTTCCAGGTGAGTCCCGCATGGGCAAGAAGCGCTCGCAGATGCTGATCGATCTCGGGCGCGTCCTTGATCCGCGCAATCCGCTTGCCCTTTAGTTCAGCAAGCGTGGTGATGCCAGCGTCACCCGCGGCGACCACGCCCAGTAACTGGTTCTGTACATTCATCAGAACTACCCGAACCGGTTGCGGGCCCCACTCATGACCGGCAAACGTGAACAGACCCTCCTGCGCAAAAACGCTCCCAGCAACACTGGTGGCCGCGTAGTGGGCGCGACCGTCGCGGAGCATGCGTGCGCGTGCAACGTGCGAGGCCGAGGACTCGAGCTGAATACGGACGACACTGCCTTTTGCCAGCGCGGCAGCGACCGCGCGAACTTGCTCGTGGCCGTCGCTACCGCTGTCGGGCGCTGCCCAGACCTGTTTGCGCGGCGTCGCGGTCTCGGCGATGGCGGCAGCGGGAAGCGCCGCCGCAAAGATCGCAACCAGTAAGCTCGCGAGCACGCCGCCCCCCGCCAGATGTAGCGGTTGGATCAGGGTCGGTGGGGCTGAGTGGCAGGCAGGCACGATGGTGTCTCAATGAATAGGCGGAACTGAGGGCTGCTCTGAGCGGGACATGCGGAGTTGGGGAGCCTAGAATCACGCACTCAGGAGTGCGCTTGCCCGAATCTGACTCGAGGGATTATGCAATGAAGCTGCGCCGAGCGCGCGTTCAGTCGATCGCTTTCGCAGTGCTTGGTGCGTGGCTGTGGCTTGCCCTGTCGGTGGTGGCGAGCGCTCAATCGTCCACGGCGTCGGTCACTGCGTCGCGCGCGCCTGCTCTGAACATTCTGACCACGCTTCCCGAGGGCTATGCGCGTGCTCGGGTGCGGGCCTTCGAGCGCGCCAATCCCGGCACACGGGTCGAGCTGACAGTCCAGCGCCCCGACCAGATTCTGGCCACGCTTCGCTCGTCCACCCCTGCGCAACGTGCGCACCTGATCTGGTCGGCATCGCCTGAGAGCTTCACCGCTGCAGCCGCCGAGGGGATGCTGCTCGGCGCGGATGGCGAGCCGCAGCCCTTTGGCGTCTCAGCGCCGATCGATCAGGGTACGACGCTTCGCGCGCAGCACCTGATGCGGATCGCGTTTGCGAGGCCGGCAGGACCGTCAGCACCGGCCTGGCCCGAGCGATGGCAGGACCTTGCGCAGGGCGATTGCGGTGCGAGGCTGTCGAATCCGTTCGTGGGTTCGGGTGGTGTCGCCGGTGTTTTGCTGGAAGCTGTGCTGCAGGATCGCGGCTGGGACGCGGGCTGGGAACTGCTCGCGGCAATCGCCGCCAACAGCGCCAACCCGTCGAGCGAGATGCCCCAGCTCAGTCTGGTATTCGAGGAGGTTGCAGCGGGCGAAGCCACACTTGAGCTGCGCTCGGCGCTGGTGGTGCTCGCTCGCAGTCGGATCGCGCTCGTTGCGGCGGGTTCACGTGACATTCGCGTGGCCCAGCGGTTCGTAAGATTTATCACCGCCGACCCAGCCACGAACGCGGCTCAGCCGCCTGCAACGGCGTCACCGCGGGTTGCACCGGCGAGCATCAGCCAATATCTTTCAATCGACCTTGCGCAGATGGAGCGCCGTGAGCCGATCATGGCCTCTCTTGCTCGGCAATGGCTCGCGGTCAATGCGCCCGCGCTTAAGCAAACCTGCGTGGCGCTTGCCCAGGCAACACGCCGCGCGGCTGCCAATCCCGCAGATGCCGTGCTTCGTCGTGCCCTGGACGACGCGCGCGCAACCGCTTTCGGCCCGGCAATGTCCGAGCGCCTGCTGACCGATGATGCGGTGCTCCAGGCTTTTAATCCGCAGATCCGCGAAGCCCTGCGCAGGCCGCGTGTGGCAGCGCTCGAGTCGCAATGGGCCGCCAGCGCACTCGATCGCCAGAGTCAGGCCTTATCGCGCCTGGGCTCGACCGCAGGTGGTAGCGCCGGGTCGGCTGTTACTTCAACCCCGACGCCGGCCAGGCTCACGCCATGAGCCTCTGGGGTGTGACCATGATCAGGTCACATCCAAGGAGAGCCTCAATGAAACCCATCCGTCCCGTGTCTGGCCTGCGTCGATTTCTTCAATCCGACCAGCTGGTGCTCATTGCCTGTCTGTGCGCAATTCCCGCCGGGGTCTTGATCGCAGGGGTTTAAACGACCCTGTAGCGGCCCTCGCATCGGTGGCCGCCGTAGCGTTTTGACGAGTGTGATGATCGGCGCGTTCGGGTTAGCGAAACACCACGGTTTTCGAGCCATTGATCAGCACGCGGTGCTCAGCATGCCATTTCAACGCGCGCGCCAGCACGACGCTTTCAACGTCGCGGCCAATCGCGGTAAGTGTTGCCACATCCATTGTGTGGTCCACCCGCGCAGCGTCCTGCTCAATAATGGGTCCTTCATCCAGATCGGTCGTCACGTAGTGCGCGGTGGCACCAATTAACTTAACGCCGCGATCATGCGCCTGCTGGTAGGGGCGGGCGCCCTTGAAGCTTGGCAGGAACGAGTGATGAATGTTGATCGCCCGGCCCTCCAGCTGCGCACAGAGCGAGGGCGACAGCACCTGCATGTAGCGGGCGAGCACCACGAGCTCGACCTGTTCCGCACGCACCACTTCCAGCAGTCGGGCCTCGGCTTCAGCCTTGGTGTCGGGTGTCACCGGAAAGTGGTGAAACGGAATGTCGTAAGACGCCGCCATCTGATAAAAATCGCGATGGTTCGACACGATGGCGCGAATGTCGAGCGGCAGCAGGCCGCTACGCCAGCGAAACAGTAAGTCGTTCAGGCAGTGCCCAAGCTTGGACACCATGATTACGGTGGGTAGCCGTCGACTGAGTTCCACGATGCGCGCACGCATCGAAAATCGTTGGGCAACCGGTTCGAATTCTGCGCGTAAACCTGCGATCGGGTCGCGGTCAGCCGCGCCCGAAAGCTCAAACTGGACGCGCATGAAAAACAAGCCTGTCGCCACATCACCAAACTGTGCCGCCTCGACAATATTGGCGCCGCGTTCAAACAAAAAGCCAGACACTGCGTGAACGATACCGGCCCGGTCGGGGCAGGACAGCGTCAGTACAAAGGAAGGATTCATGGGGAGGATGTTTGAACGAGCGCCGCAGCGCTATTTTGGGATGATCAGAACCATCGCCGGAAAGATCTTGTCGGGATGGTTGATGAGATGACGATTAGCCTGCGCCACGCCCGGCCAGCGCGACGCGTTGCGATAGAAGTATAAGGCGATCGACGATAACGAATCGCCCTCCTGCACGGTGTAAATGCCCCGAGCCCCGGTAAGTAGCGCCACCTTGGCCTGTGCCTGCGCTAACGCTGCGCTGATCGACGCGATTTCAGCGCGCTGTGCATCGGTGTTTTGACGCAGCTTCGACTGTTCACCGAGTGCTGCGGAGAGCCGGTCGGTTAACTCGCTCGCGCGCTTTTGCTCCTGTTCAAGGTTACCGACGTTTTGTTTCAGCTCCTGGTCGATTGAAGCAAGCCGCGCGCGCGCGGCAGCCAGCTCGGCGGCAAGCGAATCGCGCTCGGCGGCAGCGCTTCGCTGGGCGGCCTGACTCTGCTCGAGGCGCTGCTGAAGCTCGGCCTGCGCCTGGCGGGCCGCGACGGTGGCTGAATCGAGATCTGCCTTGGTCTTTCGAGTAAGTTCGGTTGCCGACTCGAGCGCGGCCTGGGTCTTTCGGACCGACTCGGTGGCGGCATCGAGCTCGCGTTGCAGCTGCGTCTGTCGGGCCTCGTGCTCTTGAGCGGCCTTTGCAAGCTCGCGCACCTTATCTTCCTGTTGCTGGCGATTGCGCGAAAGCTCCTCGATCCGGCTGTCCCGCGTAGCCTGTGCTGCGCGGAGCTCAGAGACGATGCGCGCTGAATTTTCAGCCGCTGTTCTTGCCTCGTTCAGCGCCTTGCGCTCGGTATCGAGGTCAGATCGAACGCTCGCTACCTGCTGCTCTAGGGATTTGCCTTCGGTCTGTCTCTGCGACAGCTGCTCTTTCAGCGTGGCGATTTCTTTAGCGAGCTCGGTTTTACTTGGACCGCAGCCCGACAGCATCAAAGCGACAAGAAGCGAGGAACCGAGTAACGAGAGCGGTCTGACGGACGAGTTCATCGGAAGCCTCCACAGGTTCGCAGTCTGCCGGAGTCTCGCAGACTGCGGGCTGCTTGTACAAGTAAAAACCTGTAGCGGCGAGACAGCGGGCGCGGGGCGTCCAAATCCTGCCCGGTATGATCAGTGATCACTGGAAGACATACACACCATGCGCCATCTCGTTCAAGCCCGCCCGGCGGTCGCCTCGCTTGCGGCCTCGAAGATTCGAGAAGTTGCCAATGTCGGAATGGGTCGGCCCGACGTGCTCGCCTTCTGGTTTGGTGAGTCCGACGAGGTGACACCGGCATTCATTCGTGATGCGGCAACCGCAGCGCTCGAATCAGGTGACACCTTCTACACGCAAAACCTCGGCTTGCCAGCGCTTCGCCAAGCGCTCGCGGATTATCAGTCGCGCCTGAATCGGCCTTTGTCAGCCGAGTCAATCGTCGTCACGAATTCCGGCATGTCGGCGCTGATGATCGCTACTCAGGCGTTAGTCGGGCCCGGCGATCGGGTAGTCGTTGTCACGCCCGTTTGGCCCAATCTGGTCGAAATTCCAAAAATTCTTGGTGCCCAGGTTGAGACGGTTGCCTTACGCGCACACAACGGCGTCTGGCGGCTAGACCTTGATGAACTGATCGAGGCGCTCACGCCCGACACCCGAATGCTGATTGTCAACTCTCCCGCCAATCCCACCGGCTGGGTGATGACACGCGAGGCGCAGCGCGCGGTGCTCAATCATTGCCGCCAGCACGGCATCTGGATCCTGGCCGATGATGCCTACCAGCGGCTGATTTTTTCTGACCTCGCGGCCGCACCCTCTTTTCTCGATCTCTGCGAGTCCGATGATCGCGTGGTGTGCGCCAACACCTTCTCCAAGGCCTGGCGGATGACCGGATGGCGCCTCGGATGGATTACCGCGCCGCCTGCGCTGCTAAGCGCCCTTGGCACGCTGGTTGAGTACAACACCAGCTGCGCGCCAGGCTTTGTGCAACGTGCGGGGTTGGCGGCCCTCCAATCGGGCGACCAGGATGTGCTCTCTGCGCTTGGCCGCCTGCGGCAATCGCGCGATCGTCTAATCGACGGATTGCAGGCGATGGACGGTGTCGAATGCCAGCGGCCCGAGGGCGCGATGTACGCATTCTTTAGCGTGTCGGGGCTGACCGATAGCCTTGCACTCTGCAAACAGCTGGTCACCGAGGCTGGGCTCGGTCTTGCGCCAGGGATAGCCTTCGGGCCGGAGGCTGAAGGCTATCTGCGCTGGTGCTTTGCCACCAACCCCGATCGGATCGATCAGGGGCTTGAGCGATTCCAGCGTGGGCTGGCGAAGCTGCGGCGCTGACCTTGGGCGAGAGGCCAGGCGAGCTGGCCTGCTGTGTTCCGATCAGAACAGATGGACTGCGGTGGGCGCGAAAAAGCCAATTCCCGAGAACACGATTCCCAATCCGCCCAACACCACAGCGACCCAGCCAAGCATTGAGATACCGGTGATGATCATGGCCGAGGCCAGAACGATCGCAATCTGCACCAGCGCTGAGGCGAGCTCATAGTGATGGTAGGCCGCCATTGCCCGGTCCCGTTTGGCTTCCTGCTCCTTGGCACGCGCCATCAGCTCTTTGCGGCCCTCGCGAGTCTCGGGCTCAGAGTCGTAGCGCGCGGCGGCAGCCTTCCACTTGGCAACCTGACCCTTGGCCTTGTCGTTCAGATCCGGAATGGTCTCCATGGTTTCAGCCGCCGTACGAACCGTCGTCATACGTATGGTCTTGGCCTGGAAGAACGACCACAGGTTCGAAGCTTCAATGTTATGCGTGAGCGCAGCGGTTTGGGCCGATTTGCCCAGTGTTTCGCTGAACGCAAGAACCAGCGCGAGCAGCGCAATCAGCAACGCCACCCGTTTATTGTTGGGTTCGACGTGAGGACCGTGACCTGACATGAAAGCTCCTGCGGAGGATCGCAACGCCTGCGACGGGCGCGATCTTAACCGAGGACTGGCGTACTGGCGCGAATCCCGAGCATGTGCCGGGCCTCATCCGGAGTGGCTACCTCGCGACCAACCAGCCGGGCGAGCTTTACCACCTCTTCGACCAGCCGTGCGTTACTGGGCGTGCCAAGTTCAGGGTAAGGGTAGTCGCCAATACCAATGGCAACGTGCCCTCCCGCGGCAATGGCCGCCATGGCAAGGGGGAACAAATTGCCGCCTTTGCAACCGACGCTCCATAGCAGATTACGGTTGCGCGGCAGATGGTCTGTGAAGGCACGCAAGCCCTCGGGCGTGGCCGGGTGCGCGCCCAGCGTTCCGCCTTCGCCGCAGACAAAAAAGAAGTAAGGCGGATCGTCGATCAGCCCCATGTCGATCAGCGCACACGCTGTGCGAACGAAAGGTATGCTCCAGCAGGCTAGCGCAGGCTTAACGCCAAGCTCGCGCAGGCGGCTACTGAACTGCTGAAGCGTGTCGTGCGAGTTGACGTAAACCCGATCGCCCGAGCGGAAGCGTCGTGCCGCAGGGTCGAACACATCGATATTGGTTGAACCAGGATCGATGCCGCAAAGTTCCGGTCGCAACGCTGGATTCCGGGCGAGCGCTTCGACGGGCCGCAGGCGATCCATTGCAGTGCCGCCTGCGGTGATCTGGCCGAGCGTGGGATTCAACAGCAACCCGGACGACTGGCGGATTGCAGCGACTGCCGCTTCGTAGTCGCTGATTTCATGAGTAGGCGATCCGTCAGCCTGGCGCGGATGAAAATGCACAATCGCGGCGCCCGCGTCCCGCACCGCAGCCGCGTCCCGGCCGAGCTCGTCGGCCGTGAACGGGATCTGCGGGTTGGGATGGCGCGGCGCGTATTCGTTGATCCGCACCTCGATGATCAACTTATCCAACGAAGCCTCTCGTTTTGTCGACGCCGCTGTCGTGAATCCAGTTGCGGTTATTCAGCCTGGATCTTCGCGGCTTTGACCACCTCTGCGTAACGCTCCAGATCGCGCTTCATCGAGGCGTGGTATTGCTCGGGCGTACCCAGCACGGGCGTGATGCCGAGCTTGTCGAGTCGCGCGCGCGCGTCGGCATCGTTCAGCACCTCGTTTAGCACGGTATTTAGCCGATCAATGATGGGGCGAGGTGTACGAGCGGGCGCAAGCAGTCCGACCCATGAGTCGATGACGAAATCTTTCACCCCGGCCTCGATGAACGTCGGCACATTGGGTAGCGAAGATGCGCGCTCGGAGGCTGGCACAGCGATCGGCTTGATGCGGCCCGCCTGGATCAGCGGCAGCGCACCAGCGACTGCGGTCCAGACCAGCGGAATCGATCCCGCCTGCAGGTCGATCATGGCCTGTCCGCCGCCCTTATAGGCCACATGCACCAGGTTCGCACCGGCGCGGATGTTGAGCATGGAGCCGCCCAGGTGTGGCGTGCTGCCGACGCCTGAGGTGCCATAGCTTAGGCCGCCAGACTCTTTTTTCGACAGCTCAATGACCTCTTTCAGCGTGTCCGCCTTGAGCGAGGTGGCGGCAACGAGAATCAGTTTCGCATCGCCAATCTTGCCAATCGGTGCGAAGTCTTTCAGGGTGTCAAACGGTACCGATCGGAAGACGTTCGGGTTGATCACCAGGGTTCCGTCGAACCCCAGCAGCAGTGTGTAGCCGTCCGGATCGGCGGTGGCGACAGCGGAGGTGCCAATGTTGCCGGACGCACCCGGCCGGTTGTCGACGTTGATCGGCTGGCCCAGACGCTTGCCCATTAGGTCGGCCACCATCCGTGCGCTGGCGTCGGTCACGCCGCCCACGGTGAACGGCACAATCAGGCGAATGGGTTTGACTGGATACGTTGCCTGGGCCATTGCAGCGGGCAGCAGGCTGGCGGCGAGCGCAGCGGCGCTTAGGTTGCGCACGAGGGATCGGCGAGTGTTCAGCATCATAGGACCTCATCATCGGTCAGGTTGTCAGACGGGCGGGATGGTACCGGATGCATCCGCCTGGGTGGCACAGCGCGTGAGATCGCCAGGGAAATCATTAAGGTCACAATCAGCCTGCGCTGGAACCGGGATTGCGGCACACTATGCCGGAGTCTGACTTCGCTCGCTGGCAACCTGCATCTTTTCGATTTCTTGCGCCCTCACCGCCCGACCGCGACCTCATCGTGACCCAAACGCTCATCGACAAAGCGCTTGCCCGCGTGGTCAGGATTGAACGAGGCGAGGGCCGCGCGCTGGCTTGGGCCTTTGCCTATTTCTTTTTTCTGCTCTGTTCCTACTACATCCTGCGGCCGCTGCGCGACGAGATGGGCGTTGCGGCCGGGCTTGCCAATCTTCAGTGGCTGTTTACTGCCACCTTCTTTGTAATGCTGGCGGCGATGCCGGCTTTTGGTGCTCTGGTGGCCCGGTTGCCCCGGCGCCGCTTCATTCCCTGGATATACCGCTTCTTTGCTCTCACACTGCTGGCCTTCTGGGCGCTGCTCGCGCTCGATGTGGGCCGTACGCACGTTGCACGCGCGCTCTTCGTATGGGTGAGCGTGTTCAATCTTTTCGTCGTCACGGTGTTCTGGGGATTCATGTCCGAGCGGTTCGGCTATGAGCGCGGGCGACGGCTGTTTGGATTCATTGCGGCGGGCGGCACTGCGGGAGCGCTAATGGGGCCATCGCTCACGGCAGCGCTTGCGGTGCCGCTAGGTCCCGCTAATCTGCTGCTGGTTTCGGTCGTACTGCTCGAGATCGCAACCCGATGCGCGGGAGGCCTTGACCGCGCAAACCTGCCAGTGGCGATGGATGACAGGCAGCCTGCGTCAAATGGCGCTTCAGACCAGGTAATTGGCGGCGGTGCCTGGGCAGGGCTCACGGAAGTACTCCGCTCGCGTTATCTGATGCTGATCTGTGCGCACGTAGCGCTCCTGTCGCTCACCAGCACCTTTTTGTATTTTCAGCAGGCAGCGATTGTCGCGGGCGCATTCGACAGTCCCGCCGAGCGCACACGCGTATTCGCATTGATTGATCTGGCGGTGGGTCTCACCACGCTTGCGGTTCAGCTGCTTCTCACCGGGCGGGTGATGCTCCGATTTGGGGCCGGCGTGGCGTTGGCGCTTCTGGCGGGGGTGACCGCGATCGGTTTCGCAGCCATTGCGGTGGCACCGATCCTGGGCGTTGTAATTGCCTTTCAGGCCACCAAGCGCGCCGCCGAGTTTTCGCTCGCCAATCCTGCTCGTGAAACGCTGTTCACCGTGGTCACCCGCGAGCAGATGTACAAAGCAAAGAGCTTCATCGACACGGCGGTCTTTCGGGGCGCCGATGCGGCGAGCGGCTGGGTGTACACCGGCTTACGCCAGCTGGCCGCGCTTGAAGCCTCGGCAATCGCCTGGCTCGCAGTACCGGTGGCGCTTGGCTGGGCGGCGATGGTGTTGAAGCTGGGCGCGATGCAGCGTGAGATGGCTAATTCCCGATCTTTGAGGAGCAACCCGTGACGCAAACTCTTCGCAACAGACCTGCAATGGGTCTCACCCGTTCCGAATTTCTGCGACAGTCGGGGGCGCTGGCCGCCTCGGCTCTGGTCGCGCCGGCGCTGCCCGTCCTGGCTGCAACCGGACCTGTGCTCAGACGGCCGATTCCGTCATCGGGCGAGATGATTCCGGTGATCGGGTCGGGCACGGCGGTGATATTTGACACCGATGCGCAGAACCCGAGAATTCCCACCCTCGCTGAGAGCATGCGTACGCTGCTGGCGGGTGGTGGGGCCATGATTGATACCGCGCCCACCTATGGTCAGGCCGAAAAGCGGTTGGGCGAAGTGCTCAAGATGATCGAGCAGCCCATCCGCGAGCGCGCCTTCATAGCAACCAAGATCAGCACCACCGGCGAGCAGGCGGGTATCGACCAGGTCACTCAATCGTTTGCCGACATTGGAGTGTCTCGCTTTGACCTGCTGCAGGTCCACAATGTTCGCGATACCGATACGCATCTGAAGACCATTCGCCGGCTGCGCGACCAGGGCAAGGTGCGTTACATAGGAATCACCACCTCGTTTGAGCGCACGCACCCCGAGTTCGAACGCATCATGCGCACCGAGAAAATCGACTTCATCCAGATCGATTACGCGCTCGACAACCGGCTGGCCGAGCAGCGCATCCTGCCGCTTGCGCAGGAGCGCGGGCTGGCCGTGATCATCAACCTGCCCTTTGGCCGTAATCGATTGTTTGCCAAAGCCAAGGGTCGCGAACTGCCGGATTTCGCCAAAGAGATCGACTGCACCAGCTGGGCGCAGTTTTTCCTGAAGTTTCTGCTTGGCCACCCTGCGGTCACGGTGATTATTCCCGGTACCGATCGGCCCGAATACGCGCTCGATAACCTGGCGGCCGCGCGCGGACGGATTCCCGATGCGGCCATGAGAAAGCGGATGCTCGACTACTGGGACAGTCTCGGTTGAGGTGCAACCCCACCGTGAGGGCCTGAACGCATCGTGAGGCGAGCGGACCTCGCGCTGGGGGTGGTTGCAACGCTCGTCACGATCGCGACCTGGACCGCGTTCATCGTAGGCTCGCGCGCGCTCGCCGCGCGCTCGCTGCAGCCGCTGGATGTAGTCACCCTTCGCTTTGTGGTGGCTGCGGTGCTGCTTGCGCCCTGGGGCTGGTGGCTGGTGCGCCGCCGCGGTGGCGGATGGCTGGGCGTATCACCCGCGCCCGCGCGGCAGACGATCGCCCTGGGGCTGTTCGGGGGCGTCATTTTTGGATTGCTCGCTTATCACGGCTTTTCGCTTGCGCCTGCCTCGCACAGTGCGGTGCTGATGCCGGGGTTGCTGCCGCTATGGGCCACGCTCTTCGCCTGGCTTATCAACGGTGAACGGGCGGGCCTGCAGCGTCTGGTTGGGCTCGCGCTGATCATCGCAGGTGCCCTGCTGGTTGGAGGGTTAGCACTGAGCTCGGCGCTCGAAGGCGGTAGGGTGTGGATCGGTGACCTGCTCTATCTGTTCGCGCCGTTTACGTGGGCAATCTTCACGTCGCTGTGTCGGCGCTGGGAGATCGGACCGGTTGAGGCAACGACTGCCGTGTCATTGTTTTCCGCCGTGGCACTGGGCCTGCCGTATCTGCTCGCCGTGTCGGCGGGATGGATTCAGTCAGGTCTTGCCATCGCGCCTGCGTCAGAAATTCTGACCCAGGCGCTGCTTCAGGGCGTGATGGGGGCGATCGTTTCAGGGATCGGATTCATGAAAATGGTGCAGGTCTTCGGCCCGGTCCGGGCCACCATGCTGACGGCGATGGTGCCGGCCATCTCAGCCGGGTCGGCGGTGCTTTTCCTGGACGAACCGTTTACCTGGATGCTGGGCGCGGGGCTCTTCTGCGTCACGCTAGGCATCATTGTGGGGGTCGGTGGCGCAGCCCGCGCTGCGCCTGCCTCCGTGAAGCTGGGAGGCTGATATGCCGTTGATGATCACCGAGGCTCAGGTCGAGCGATTGCTCGACCCGGATGCGCTGATCGCTGCGGTATCAGAGGCGTTGAAGCAGCTGTCCGCCGGGCGTGTGATACAGCCGTTGCGAGCCGTGATGCCGTTTGGGCCTTCGCCGGAAATCGATCCGTCTGAGCCGCCAGGTTTGTTGTTTCTGAAGCCAGCGCAAATCGGCGATGCGCTCGCCACCAAGCTGATCACGCTGGTGCCTGATAACGCCGCGCGTGGCCAGCCGACGTTGATGGCCACCGTGCTGCTGATGGCGCCGGACACGGGTGCCGTGCTTGCCGTCATCGAGGCCTCTGCACTGACGGCGCTGCGGACCGCCGCGGCCACTGCGGTTGCGGTAGATGCCTTAGCAAGGTCTGATGCGTCGGTGGTGGCCTTCCTTGGCAGCGGCGTGCTGGCTCGCAGCCATGCCCGACTGCTCAAGCGTGTGCGACCCATTCGCGAGATCCGGGTCTGGAGTCGCGACCCGGCCAATGTGCGGCGCTGCGTAAGTGACATCGACGGGATCGCCTGTCAGAGCGCCGAGCAGGCGGTCCGTGGCGCGCATATCGTCTGCACGCTCAGTAACGCTGTCCAGCCAATTCTTGCAGGTCGCTGGCTTGAGCCTGATGCTGTGGTGGCAGCGGTGGGCGCACCGCGATCGAGTTGGCGCGAGCTCGATGATGAGGCGATGCGTCATCCCGTGATTGCAGACCATCGCGAGGCCGCACTGAAAGAGTCCGGCGATGTCATCCTGTCAGGCGCAAGCGTTTATGCCGAGCTGGGGGAGATTCTGCTGAACCGCGTGCCGCGTCCGGCCGCGGGTCAGCCCGTCATCTTCAAATCGCTTGGGCTCGCAATCGAGGATGCCGTTGCCGCCCGGCTTGTCTATCAGGCGGCGCTTTGCGAGCCTGGTTCAGGAGGTTCCACACCATGATTGACATCGCAGGCCGCACCGCGGCATTACTCAGCCAGCTGAGCGTGCCACAGCATGCGTCGCCAGCTAATTCCGAGCGCCTTACGGTGCGGTCTCCCGTCGATGGCGCAGTCATCGCTGAGCTCGCAATACATGAAGACCGCTGGGTCGATGAAGCAGCCGCGCGCGCAAAGCGGGCGTTTACGCGCTGGGCAACCGTGCCTGCACCGCAGCGCGGCGAGCTGGTTCGCATCCTGGGTGAGGTGCTGCGCACCAACAAGGCGGCACTCGCTGAGCTGGTCAGCATCGAAGCAGGCAAGATTCCCAGCGAGGCGGCTGGCGAAGTTCAGGAAATGATCGATATCTGCGACTTCGCAGTCGGCCTGTCGCGGCAGTTGCACGGACTCACGATTGCCTCCGAGCGCCCCGACCATCGGATGATGGAGCAGTGGCTGCCGCTCGGGCCAGTCGGCGTGATCACGGCGTTCAACTTTCCAGTCGCAGTCTGGTCCTGGAACGCCGCGCTGGCGCTGGTTTGTGGCAACCCGGTGTTATGGAAGCCTTCTGAAAAGACACCGCTCACAGCACTGGCGGTTAATGCACTGTTTGCCCAGGCCTGCGATCGCTACGCGTCGGCGCGTGCGTCGGGCGAGGCCGAGCGCCAGATGCTGCGCGATCTGGTGCAGGTGGGGCTGGGCCGCGCGTCGCTGGGTCGTGCAATGGCCGAGCACCGTGATATTGCGCTGGTCTCTGCGACCGGCAGCACGCGGATGGGGCGGGACCTTGCGCCGCGGGTGGCTGCACGGCTTGGCCGATCGCTGCTCGAGCTGGGTGGTAACAACGCGGTAATCGTGGCGCCATCAGCCGATCTCGATCTGGCCCTTCGCGGCCTGGTATTTGGCGCCTGGGGCACCGCAGGTCAGCGCTGTACCACCACCCGACGCCTGATCGTCCATCACTCGGTTCGCGAGCGCCTGCTTGAAGGGCTCGAGCGCGCGCGCCGCAGTCTTCCGGTAGGGAGCCCGTTTGATTCCGGCACGCTGGTCGGACCGCTGGTCGATCAGCCCGCCTTCGATGCGATGCAGCGCGCGCTCGCGCAGGCGCGTGCCGATGGCGCGGTGGTGTCGGGTGGCGAGCGCAGGCTTGCTGAGCGCTTTCCGAATGCCTGGTATGCCGAACCCGCCTTGGTGCGCATGCCTGCGCAGACCGCACTGGTTCGAGAAGAAACCTTTGCGCCAATTCTGTATGCGATGGGCTATGACACGCTCGATGAGGCGATTGCGCTCAACAACGATGTGCCGCAGGGTTTGTCATCGGCGATTTTTACGCGCGATCTGCAGGAGGCTGAGCGTTTCCTGAGCGCCTTGGGGTCCGACTGCGGCATCGCCAATGTCAACCTGGGTACGTCGGGGGCCGAGATTGGCGGCGCATTTGGCGGAGACAAGCAGACCGGTGGCGGTCGCGAGTCGGGCTCGGACGCATGGAAGGCTTACATGCGACGCACCACCAACACCATTAACTTCGGTACCAGTCTGCCGCTAGCGCAGGGCGTGGTGTTCGATATCGGATCGAGCTGAACGCAGGCCTATTTAGCCGATCACATTAAGTTCCGGAAGCCGCTCGCCCCGCTCGAGCCGCGCATAGCCAAGCGGGCGCACATCAATCGTGCGGGGCGCGCCCTCCAGCATCCATTCGGATAGTGCAAGGCCTGCGCCTGGCGCGTGCTGCATGCCGTGCCCGGAAAAGCCACAGATCATCCAGAAGTTGCTGATTGTCGGGTGTGGCCCGATCACCGCGTTGTGGTCGAATCGATTCATCTCGTAATACCCGGCCCAGGCCCGCTCGATTCGCATCGCTTCGAGCGCCGGGATACGGTGCGCAAGCCGTTCCCAGGCCGCGTCGTCCAGCTCGCGCCAGTCGGGCTCGAGCGGCAGGTTGTCGGACTCGTCGAACGGTGGACAGCCCGTGATCAGATACCGACCTTCGGGGCGAAGCCAGAAGCCCGAGGGGTCGATCAGCAGAGGGCACGCCCTCAGCGGCGAGGGGCATGACAGCACAAACACTGTTCGGCGGCTGGCGACCACGGGCAGATCAATGCCCGCCATCGCAGCGATTGCGCCTGACCAGGGGCCCGCGGCGTTCACAAACTGGCTGCAGTGCACGCGCTCACCGTTAGACAGTTGCACTGCGGTCACCTTGTTTGAGTCGGAGCCTGTGCGCTGATCAAGCTCGATGCCAGTGACCTCGGCCGCAATGACTGTCGCACCTTGCACGCGGGCGCGGCCAAGCAGAGCTTGGTGCAGCGCTGGCCCGTCAAACCAGCCCTCGCCCGAGAGGCCAAGCGAACCCAATGCAATGCCATCGGTTGACAGCCAGCCGAACCGCTCGTTTAAGGCCGCCGGTGTCAGTAAGGCCACCTG
>CAZORB010000020.1:0-21167 GCA_964581825.1 uncultured Bordetella sp. | reverse complement strand
TACGCGGTGGCGGCGCCCATCACGCCGGCGCCCGCGATCAGGATATCGACGCTGCGAGGTGCTGCGCGGTTAGAGGGGTTTGCGGATCGCATGGGCGATCTCGCCGATGATGCCACGCCGGAAAGCGAGCACGCAGATCACGAAGATCACGCCCTGGATCACGGTGACCCATGCGCCGAACTGCGCGAGGTAGTTCTGCATGGAGATGATGACGGCCGCACCGACCACCGGACCAAACAGTGTGCCAAGCCCACCCACCAGCGTCATCAGCACGACCTCGCCGGACATCGTCCAGTGCACGTCGGTGAGGGACGCCAGCTGAAACACCAGCGCCTTGGTGGCGCCAGCAAGCCCCGAGAGCGCGCCCGACAGAATGAAGGCGAAGAGTTTGTAGCGGTCGGTGTCGTAGCCGAGCGATATGGCGCGCGCCTCATTTTCGCGAACCGCCTTCAGCACCTGGCCAAAGGGCGAGTGCACGATTCGCCAGATCAGCAGAAATCCGCCCAGAAAAATCACCAGGACCAGGCCGTACATGGCGGTGTTGCTGGTGAGGTCAATGAGACCAAAGAGCTTGCCACGCGGCACCGCCTGGATCCCGTCCTCGCCACCGGTAAAGGGCGCCTGCAGGCAGAAGAAGAAGATCATCTGCGCGAGCGCCAGTGTGATCATGGCGAAATAAATGCCCTGGCGCCGAATGGCGAGCATGCCCGACACGATTGCCACCAGGGTGGCTGCGAGCGTACCGGCAAGAATTGAGAGTTCGGGCGTGAGGCCCAGCGCTTTTGCGCACCAGGCCGACACGTAGCCCGCCGAGCCCAGGAACATCGCATGACCGAAGGACAGCAAGCCGCCAAAGCCGATCAGCAGGTTGAATGCGCAGGCGAACAGCGCAAAGCACATCACCTTCATCATGAAGATCGGATACACCCAGATCGGTGCAATCAGCAGCACCGCCACCATGACGGCGAACGCAATCAGCTGCGCTCGGCTGCCATCAGAAGCTGGGTTTGCGGAGAGGGGCGAAGTGCTCATCGGCGATGCCCTGTTACTTCTGTGTGCCAAACAAACCAGCGGGTTTCACCAGCAGCACGATCGCCATGATGATGAAGATCACCGTGTTCGACGCTTCCGGATAAAACACCTTGGTCAGACCTTCGATGATGCCAAGGCCGAAACCGGTGAGGATGGCACCCATGATGGAGCCCATGCCGCCAATCACAACGACAGCGAACACCACAATGATCAGATCCGCACCCATGAGGGGATTGACCTGGTAGATGGGGGCGGCCATCACGCCGGCGAAAGCCGCAAGCGCTACACCAAAGCCGTAGGTGAGCGTGATCATTCGGGGCACATTGATTCCGAAGGCCTGCACCAGCTGCGGATTCTCGGTGGCGGCTCTTAAATAGGCGCCCAGTTTGGTGCGCTCGATGACGTACCAGGTGACCAGGCACACGACCAGCGAGGTGACCACCACCCAGCCGCGATAGTTGGGCAGGAACATGAAGCCAAGATTCTGACCGCCTGTGAGCTCGGCCGGCACGCGATACGGCAGGCCCGACGAGCCGAATTCATTGCGAAAGAGCCCCTGAATGATCAGGGCGAGGCCAAAGGTCAGGAGCAGCCCATACAGATGATCAAGCTTGTAGAGCCGCGCCAGCATCAGCCGCTCGATCAACATGCCGCTGGCACCCACGATGATCGGTGTGATCAGCAGCGACCACCAGTAACCGATACCCAGCTTGTTCAGCAACAGATACGAGCAGAACGCGCCCAGCATGTACTGGGCGCCATGGGTGAAGTTGATAATGTTCAGCAGCCCGAAGATCACCGCGAGGCCCAGCGACAGCAGCGCATAGAACGAGCCGTTGATCAGCCCGATCAACAGCTGTCCGAACAGAGCTTGAATCGGAATTCCGAAGATTTCCATGGTGCGTAGGGCTGGGCGACGGTGATCTGCGAGGCTTAAGGAACAGGCTTACTTGACCATCGGGCAGCCGCCCTGATCCATGGGCCGGAAAGCTTCTTCAGCCGGGATCGTGGCGCGGATCTTGTGGTAATCCCACGGGCCCTTGGACTCGGAAGGCTTCTTCACTTCGACCAGATATGCCGGGTGAATCTTGCGGCCGTCAGCGCGAACCGAACCTTTGCCAAACAACGGATCGTCGGTGGGCAGACGCTTCATTTCGGCGATCACTTTGGTGCCGTCATCGGTTTTGCCCGACTCAACTGCCTTCAGATAGTGAAGCACGGCTGAGTAGACGCCCGCATGCACCATGGTCGGGTGAATGCCGCGGTTGGCCGGCGCGAAGCGCTTGGCGAACGCACGGGTCTGGTCGTTCATGTCCCAGTAGAACGTCTCGGTGAAGATCAGTCCCTGAGCGGTTTGAAGACCAAGCGAATGAACGTCGGAGATGAACACCAGCAGTCCGGCCAGGTTCTGACCGCGCCGCACGATGCCAAACTCAGCCGCCTGCTTGATTGAGTTGGTGGTGTCGCCGCCCGCGTTTGCAAGACCAATGATCTTGGCCTTGGATGCCTGAGCCTGGAGCAGGAACGAAGAGAAGTCTTGGGTGTTGAGCGGATGCCGGACTTTACCCACCACCTTGCCGCCGTTTTTCTGCACCACCGCCTCGGTATCGCGCTCGAGCGTGTGGCCGAATGCGTAGTCAGCGGTCAGGAAGAACCAGCTGTCGCCGCCGGTTTTCACGATGGCGTTACCCGTGCCGTTGGCGAGCATCCAGGTGTCGTAGGCCCAGTGAATCGTATTGGGCGAGCAGGCTTTACCGGTCAGGTCGGACGTGGCCGCGCCCGATACCAGGAAGGCTTTGCCTTTCTTACGCGTGACTTCGTTGACCGCCAGCGCCACCGACGAGGTGGGCACGTCAACAATGACGTCGACTTTATCAACGTCGTACCACTGGTTGGCAATCTGCGAGCCGATATCAGGTTTGTTCTGGTGGTCAGCCGAGATGATTTCGACTTTCATGCCTTTGGCGGCAGCGCCAAAGTCTTCCACCGCCATCCGCGCTGCAAGCTCGGAGCCGCGGCCTGCGATATCGGTGTAGAGGCTGGACATGTCGGACAGCACACCAATCTTGATGACGCCATCGGAAATTTGCGCCTGCGCAGCGGGCCAGGCGAGCGCGACGGCGGCCGCGGCGATCGAACTGCGCAGAACCTGTCGAATGTTCATCGGTTGTCTCCTTGGAATAAGTCAGTGAACGAAGCGATGTGTAATGGGAAGCCTTTAGACACCCAGGTAGGTCTTCAGCGTATCGGCCTTTGCCTCGAGTTCATGTGCGGCAAAGGTTTCGACGACCTGACCGTGCTCGATGATGTAGAAGCGGTCGGCAAGCGGTGCGGCAAAACGGAAATTCTGCTCAACCATCACCGTGGTGAAGCCTTTTTCGCGCAGCATTCGGATAGCGCGGCCGAGCGCCTGAACAATGACTGGGGCAAGGCCCTCAGAAATTTCGTCGAGCAGCAGCAGGTTTGCACCGGTGCGCAGAATGCGCGCGACCGACAGCATCTGCTGTTCGCCGCCTGATAACCGGGTGCCCGGACTTGCCCGGCGCTCGCGCAGGTTCGGAAACAGCGCGTAGATCTCGTCCACCGACATGCCGCCTTGCGCAACCACCGGCGGCAAAAGCAGATTTTCTTCGCAGGACAGACTGGCAAAAATGCCGCGCTCTTCCGGGCAGTAACCAATGCCCAGCCGAGCAATCGCATGCGGCGGCATTGCAACGGTTTCGACACCGTTCACCATGACGGAACCGCTCCGACGCCCAACCAGCCCCAGGATTGACTTGAGCGTAGTGGTACGTCCGGCGCCGTTGCGGCCGAGCAGTGTGACCACTTCGCCCTGATTCACATGCAGGTTGATGCCGTGCAGGATGTGCGACTCACCGTACCAGGCATGTACGTCGGTCAGCCGCAGCAGTTCGCGTCCGGTGTCAGCCATGAGCGCCCTTCAGTTCGGTGTCGGCGCTACCCATGTAGGCCTCGAGCACCTGCGGGTCACGCGAGACCACCTCGTACGCGCCTTCGGCGATAACCTGCCCGCGCTGCAGAACGGTGATGGTGTCCGCGATGCGCGACACCACGCCCATGTTGTGCTCGACCATCAGAATGGTGCGGTTGGCGCTAACCTTTCGAATCAGTTCGGTGACACGGTCAACGTCTTCATGACCCATACCCTGCGTGGGCTCATCGAGCAGCATCAGCTCGGGCTCCATCGCCAGCGTGGTGGCAATTTCGAGCGCGCGCTTGCGACCGTAGGACAGTTCAACCGTGATCGTGTCAGCAAATTCAGTCAGGCCGACGGTATCGAGCAGTTCCATGGCCCGCCCGTTCAAGGAATCGAGCACACGCTCTGAGCGCCAGAAGTGAAAGGAATTACCCAACTGACGCTGCAAGCCAATGCGCACGTTTTCGAGAACGGTGAGATGCGGGAACGTGGCCGAGATCTGAAACGAGCGGATGATTCCGCGGCGCGCGATCTGCGCGGGCTTTTCTCGAGTGATGTCGTGGCCGTTAAAGACAATGGAGCCACGTGTAGGCGGCAGGAACTTGGTGAGCAGGTTAAAGACGGTGGTCTTGCCCGCGCCATTCGGCCCGATCAGTGCATGAATCTGACCACGGCGCACGCTGAGGTTCACGTCAGATACCGCTACGAAGCCCTTGAATTCCTTCACCAGGCCGGTCGTTTGCAGAATCGTGTCGGAGGCGCTTCCGGGGGCAGTCATTGGGGGCGCGAAGTCAAGTAACGTATTTCGGATTGCGGAACCCTACACGAAAAGTCTGGGCTATCGGAAGCCCCAGGGCTTTTCTGTAGGGTCTGTCGGGGTATCCCCGATGGGGCTAGCCAGCGTCCGCTCAGTCGGCCTTAATGCCGATTTCGCGCACCAGCTTCGTCCAGCGTTCAACGTCTCGCCGAACCAGCGCTCGCTCTGCGCTGGCATCCAGTGACAGCGGTTTTCCGCCAGCCTTGGTGAAGGCCTCACGAAGCTCGCTGTCGGCGATGACGGCTGCCAGTTCGCGGCGCAGTTTGTCCTGGGTCTCGGCAGGGGTTTTGGCAGGCGCGAAATACCCAAACCATGACTCAAGGTCGAGCGCGACGCCGCTTTCAATGAAGGTTGGAATGTCGGGATGGAGCGGACTGCGCTCAGCGCCCGATGTGGCAAGCGGCTTGACCGCGCCCGCGGCAATCTGTGTGCGTGCGGTGGACGACAGATCGACGAACACGTCGACTCTGCCACCGATCAGGTCGGGATAAACCGCCTGCGCGCCCTTGTACGGAACATGCACCACGTCAACCCCAGCGAGGTGCCAGAGCGCTGCGGCAAGCACATGCTGCCCGGAGCCGTTGCCAGCGGACGCGTAAGTGAGCTTGCCGGGATTGGCGCGGGCGAAGGCGATGAGCTCCCGCAGCGATGCGAACTGCAGGTCACGCCGAGCCACCAACGTGTATCCATAGCTGACCGCGAGGCCTACCGGTTCAAAGTCGCGCAGACTGTCGTAAGACAGCTTCTGGTACAGCCCCATGTTCAGTGCGATGTTCGAAACCGAGCCCATGAGCAGCGTGTAGCCGTCGGGCGTTGCGCGGGCCGCAGCGTCTGTGCCCACCAGCGTTCCCGACCCAGGTCGGTTCTCCACCACCACGCTCTGGCCCAGCCGGCGCGACAGCCGTTCGCCGAGTTGCCGCGCCACAAAATCAAAGCCACCGCCCGGGGGTTGCGGAACAATGACGCGCACCGCGCGATTCGGAAAATCAGACTGAGCCATTGCACCTGCCGGCGCACCTAACGCAGTGGCGCCGGAAAGCGCTCCGAGATAGCAGAGCGCCCGTCGGCGCGAGTCGAGTTGGGAATTCATCGGCTTCATGATCCTTCGTGCGGGTCGGTGTATTGCCAGCGTTGCGTGATCAGGCAACGCGAGCGTCAGCGTTCAAGCGGGCCGCCAGCCAGCCAGCGTGCGGCGCGTGCATAGAGTGACTGAACAGCCTCGCCCTTCAGCATCGGCATGTCCATCTTGACCTTATAGCCGATGCGGGTCTGGATGTAGGCCAGGTGACGATAGCCTTCGGGGAAGGTGGCAAGCAGTGCCTGATCAAGCTGCAGCACCGCGGTGGGGTCGAGCGGATCGATCCGATCTTTTTCGTAGATCGGCTGGCGATGCAGCAGCTTCCACTCGCCGTCATGTTTGGTGACGAAGTCATGAAACCGGCCGGTGCACACCACATCGCACAGCACGGGACCGGCGGTGCCTTCGACCATCCCGCGCTGTGAAATCGTCATCTTGGTTTGCGCGATCGCGCGGTCGCCCGCCACCTGAATCGCTGATCCACCGAGAAAATGCAGAATGCTCACGCCCTTGGCCCAGCCCTCCTGCGTGACGCGGATGAAGTCTTTGTAGGGGCCCTGGAACCAGGTGGCCATCATCATCCCGTCGGGGTGCCAGACGGTTGCGAAACGGTCCCAGTCACCGGCGTCGCGCCAGACTGCCCAGCGCTCGACCATCCTTCGAATCAGTAACTCGTCATGCAAGGTGTCGGTGGTCATCGGTGGCTCCGGCTCATTGGCCCTTGAGGTTGGCGGCCTTCGCGATCTGCGCGGCAGATTCCATCTCCGCGCGAATGAAGGTATTGAATTCAGTGATCGACATTGGCAGCGCGTCGGCGCCGGCGCGTGCCATACGCTCGCGCACCTCGGGGCTGGCAAGCGCCTTGCGGGCTTCGTCATTGAGGCGCTGCTGGATGGCGGCCGGTACGCCCGAAGGCGCGATCATGCCGACCCAGAACACATACGACGAATCGGCGACGCCCGCCTCAATAGTGGTGGGAATATCGGGCACAGCGGGCGCGCGAGTGGGCGTGCTGACCGCAAGCGCCTGAAGCTTGCCTTCGCGGATGAGCGGCAGCGCAGAGGCCAGCGGCGCGAAGAACCAGTCGATGCGTCCGCCGATAATTTCGGTGAGCGCTTCCGGCGTGCCCTTGAACGGGATATGCACTGCATCAATACCGGCGCGCAGTTTGAATTTCTCTGCGTTCAGATGCGTGGCGCTGCCAGTGCCGGCCGAGGCGTAGTTGAGCGCGCCCGGCTTGGCCTTGGCGGCTGCGATCGCGTCGTTGACGCCTTTCCAGCCGCGCGCGGGTGACACCACCATGACATTGGGCAGCGAGGCGAGCGCAGTGATGCCAGTTAAGTCTTTGAGCGTGTCGTAGGACAGGTTGGGATAGATGGCTGGATTGAGCGCATGTCCCGACGAATGGATGAGCAGCAGGTGGCCGTCGGCTTCGCCTTTGGCTACCTGAGCGGCTGCGATCGTGCCGCCCGCACCAGGGCGGTTTTCAACCACTACCGGTTGGCCAAGGCTCTTGCTCATGGCCTCGCCCACGGTACGCGCGATGATGTCGGTACCGCTGCCCGCGGTAAACGGCACCATGAAACGGATGGGTTTTGAGGGAAAGGATGCGGTTTGTGCGGAGGCGCTGGTGAGCGCAACGGTGCTTGCAAGCGTTGCGATCAGAACAGAGACATTGAATCGCATGGAAGGTCTCCTGGTGTTTATTTTTGAAGTCCGTCGCTAACCGCGGCATCTTCCGGGTGAAGCTCAAGCCCGGCATCCGCGGCAATTTCTTTCAGCAGAATTGCAAAATCGACGTCGTCGTACCCCCGCCCAACCAGCCGCGCGATGGACTCACGGGTGGCGGCCGCAGCCGGCATCGGTACACCATTGGCCTTGGCGGCCCCCATGCCCAGATCCATATCTTTTAGCAACAGCTTGGGCGTGAAGGTGACCTGCTCGAAGGTAAGGTGGGTGAGCACTGGCGATTTGTAGCGTGTGTACATGGACCCGAGCACAGAATCATTGATGCTCTCCAGGAACACATGCCGCGGGATACCCGCTTTTTCTGCAAGCACCGTGATTTCGCACAGGCTTTGAATGACGACGCCAAACATGGTGTTGTGGGCAATCTTCCAGACCCGCGCGAGCTCGCCCTCGCCCACCCACATGAGCTTGCGGCCCATTGCCGACAGCCAGGGTGCTGCTTCGTCGTAGAGCGCTTTGGGGCCAGAGGCCACAATCAGAAGCTTGCCGGCTTTTGCAACTTTCGCGTTGCCCGATACCGGCGCGCTCAGGTAGGCCACGCCTAGTGCTTCCAGCCGTGAGCGAATCTGGGCCGAGCCGTCCTGGGAGATGGAGGAGCTGTCGATAACGACGCGCGGCTTGCGCGGGCCAGTGACCAGTCCGCCTTGCCCGAACAGGACCTCGATCAGGTCATCGGTGGTGGAGACCATCGTGAACACCGCATCGCAGTCGACCAGATCAAGCTTCGATTCAACGATGGTAGCGCCGTAGTCGGCCAGATGCTGCGCTTTCGCGGCGGTGCGGTTCCAGACGCTGACACGGTGGCCTGCCTTCAGCAGCAGCGCGACCATCGCTTCGCCCATTCGGCCCAGGCCGATCCAGCCAATCGAATTGCTCATCAGAATCCCCGAACGAGAAAAACCGCGAGTGTGCTTGAGCAAGCCCGCAGACTCAAGGCCAGGGCTTCAGGCCCCGGGCTTGACCAGACGCTTGGCAAACTGCAGGTACCAGTCGAGGCAGTCTGGGTTGGCGATCGCGTCGCGGTTGAACACCCGCTCGGGCGGCTCGCCCAGCAGCAGCCGCTTGATCGGCACTTCCAGCTTCTTGCCGGTGAGTGTACGGGGCACCGCCGCGACCTGAAACATTTCGCTGGGGACGTGACGCGGCGTGAGCGCCTGGCGGATTGCGCCCGCGATCCGTTCTCGCAGGGCCGAATCAAGCGTGACCGAATCGCGCAACACAAGGAATAGCGGCATGTAGGACTCTCGCCCCAGATACTCGAGATCCACGACCAGGCTGTCCAGCACTTCGGGAAGCGCCTCAACCGCCGCATACAGCTCGCTGGTGCCCATTCGCACCCCGTGGCGATTGATGGTGGCATCGGAGCGTCCGTAAACGATTGCGCCGCCGCGCGGTGTGATCTCGATCCAGTCGCCGTGGCGCCAGACGCCCGGAAACATGTCGAAGTAGCTGTCACGGTAGCGGCTCTGGCGTGCATCGTCGCCCCAAAAATACAGCGGCATCGACGGCATCGGCGTAGTGCATACCAGTTCGCCGACTTCGCCAATCACGGATTCGCCGCGCTCGTTCCAGGCGGCAACCGCGGCGCCCAGGCAACGTGCCTGCATCTCGCCTGCGATGACGGGCTGTGTGCAGTCGCCTGCGATAAATGCGCTCGAGAGGTCGGTGCCACCCGAGATCGGCGCGATCCAGACCTCGGGGCCCAGCTCGCGCTGTAACCAGCGATAGGCATCCGGCGAGAGCGGTGAGCCGGTGGACCCAACGGTGCGCAACGTGCGTTGCAGGGTCTCGCCGCGGGGCGACACACCCGCTTTCATGCAACCAGTATGAAATGCGGCGCCCGCCCCGAAAAAGTTCAGCCCGACGCGGTCGGCAAAGCGCCACAGCGCGCCGGCATCGGGCCAGCCAGGACTGCCGTCATACAGACAGATGGTGCTGCCCAGCAGCAACGCGCTGACCTGACAGTTCCACATGATCCAGCCCGTGGTGGTGAACCAGTGAAAGCGATCGCCTGCATGCAGATCATTGTGCAGCGCCAGCACTTTGAGCATTTCAAGCGTGACGCCGCCGTGGCCGTGGACGATTGGCTTGGGCAGTCCGGTGGTGCCCGACGAATAGACGATCCAGAGCGGATGCTCAAATGGCACGGGGTCGATGTGTAGCGCTGCGTTACCTTCGATAGCCTCTGCCCAGCCGAGTGTGTCGAGTGCGGTTGGAACAGCGTCGTTAGGTTCGTGACTGGGTTCTGCGCTGGGGCGTGGTACGGCAATGTAAAGCGTGAGCGAGTGGAGCGAATCAAGCAGCTGCGCCACCACAGCGCTACGGTCGTGCACACGACCGCCATACGAATAGTGCTTTACCGCAATCAGCACTTTAGGTGTGATCTGCTGGAAGCGGTCCAGCACGCTCGGGGCGCCCATATCGGGCGAACACTGCGACCAGATCGCGCCCACTGACGCGCAAGCAAGAAACGCCACCACCGAATCGGCGGTGTTCGGCAGCAGGGCTGCAACGCGGTCGCCACGCACGACACCACGAGAACGAAGCGCTTCCGCCAGACACGCGACGCGGCGCGCGAGTTCCGTCCACGAGAGCGTGATCAGATCACCGCTTTCATTGCCGGCAATAATTGCTGCAGATTCAGACGGCGCATGACGCAGGGCCTGCGATGCAAAGTTAAGCGTTGCGCCAGGAAACCAGACAGCGCCGGGCATCTCGGCTTTCGCGAGCGCCGGGCCATTGCCACGCGTGCCCGCCACATCGAAGTACCGCCAGATCGATTCCCAGAATGCGTCCAGGTTGGAAACGGACCACTGCCAGAGGGCGGTGGTGTCGGGCAGCGTTAGCCCGTAGGCGCGCTCGACCGAGGTGCGGTATGACAGGATCCGGGCGCGTCCAAGTCGCTCAGCGTTGGGATACCAGATCGGCTCAGGGGTTGGCGCAGTGCTCATTCGATATCGGCTTTCCACGGTGCCTCGCACCGACGAAATGCTGCGAGCGACCCAGCACAGCGTAGCGACTGTGCTTGCACTTCGGCGGTAAGCCAGCCGACTGCGAACCAGGCGCGCGGATCCTGATCAATCTGCGAACGGTAGCTCGCCAGTGCCTCGACCAGGTCGTTATAACGCCCGAGTGTTTCTTGCGCCTCGGACAGCGACCGAAGAAAGCGCCGGTATCGCTTGTCGGAACATAGGGTTCGGCAGAACTCGATGGCGTAGCGCAGTCGCTTCATTCGGCGACGAAGCCGGTGCCGGCGTTCGTCATCGATGCCCTTGAACTGTCGGGCGTCACGCCGTACCTTTCGATGCCAGTCCGCCAGGCGCGCGATCAGTTGAGGTGCAGCGCCTTCGGCGCCGCTTGGTACCGTACGTTCCAGCTCGAGTTCCCGCTCCATCAACGCAAGCACGAGGTTTTGGTGATCGCGTTGCCGGACGATATCCCGGGCATTCGCGGCCCGTGGCAGCGCCGACAGCTCAGTGGTTGGCGCGCCCGCCTTCGCCAGCGCAGGAGAAACGGACTCGATCATCACGTCTCGCTTTCGGCTCTCTCCCAGCGCGCGAGCCAGGGCCTGGGCTTGTGCGTCAAGGGCTGTGAGGGGAGCATCACCGAACAGACGAATCGCCGAGCGCAGTCTGCGAAGCGCAACGCGCGCCTGGTGCACATGCTCGGGCTGGTGGTCGTGCTCAGCCGCAATTGCGGCGAGGTTTGGAAGCAGCTGGCGCCGACACTCGCGTAGCGCGACTAACGTGCAATCGATAAGACCCGTCCTTGGGTCGAGCTGCACCGGTTCGGCTCTCACCGCAGCACCCCCTACCCGGTCAGCAGCCAGCCAATGACCGCGCTCGGCCTTGGAGGTTGGGTCAACCCAGGCTGCAAAGCGCCGCACGATCTGCCTGGCGACATCGGTGACAGCGAGCGGCGAACCTGTCACCAATTCCACCTCGACCTCGCATACCCGCAGCGTGCCTCGACCAGGTGCACTGATCGTTCCGACATCGAGGCTCACTTCGACTTGCCCGCGACGACTTCGGTATTGCGTCGATGTACGCCGGATATCGGTGTCGAACTGTGCGAACACTCCATCTGAGCCGGCCACTTCAAGCGCTTTCGCGAGCATTGGCGCCGCATCGGATGACTGATGAAGTAACGGCATTAGAGGTGGAGGCATGTCGGGTTGGCCCCGCTTGACTGCCACTTCGTGCTCGAGCCGAGCAATGGATCCAGCGGTTGCCGCCTTCAGCGTCTGAACCCAGCGGCCGCGCTCGTATCGCAGTCGCAAGGCGACATTTGCAGCCGCCAGATCCCGATTCGCAGAATCAAAGTAGCGCGCCCGTAAGCGCTCACGCCGCGCGCCCCTCGCGATCAGCCAGGCCGACACCGCGGCAGCGGAATCCGCATTGAGCTGGAGTTTGAGCTCAAGCTCGAGCTCCGTCATGGCGCTGTCATCTGTTTTTAACAACTCGGTCATCTGACTCCCCCACTATCGAGCTCATGGATATGAGTCCCGGTCTGGTCCCGCTCAGCGATCCGGAGGCATCTGCCTCGGTTCGAACCGTGTGGATCTCTGACCTGCACCTTGGCACACCTGGTTGCCAGGCTGGGCCACTTCTCGAGTTTTTAAGACAGTACGAGTGTCGCACACTGTACCTGGTCGGCGACATCATCGATGGGTGGCAGCTGAGACGGTCGTGGTACTGGCCGCAAACCCATAACGATGTGGTTCAAAAAATCCTGCGCAAGGCGCGCAAAGGCACCCATGTTGTCTTTGTTCCCGGAAATCACGACGAGTTTGCGCGCCGCTACGTCGAGCACAACTTCGGCGGCGTTGATGTGCAGGAAGAGTGCGTTCACACGACTGTCGATGGCCGTCGACTTTGGGTTACCCACGGAGATTTATTCGATGGCGTGATTCAATGCGCACGCTGGCTGGCGGTTGCAGGCGATATTGCATACGAGACGACGCTTCGCTTCAACCGGCACTTAAATCGTTTGCGTGCGCGGTTCGGGCTGCCTTACTGGAGCCTGTCTCGCTACCTCAAATTGAAGGTCAAGCGTGCAGTAAGTTATGTGTGCGCGTTTGAGGAGGCCGTCGCCCGCGAGGTACGTCGCCGGGGTCTCGACGGCGTTGTATGCGGGCATATCCACCAGGCGGAGATTCGAGATATCGGCGGTGTCCTTTATTGCAACGACGGCGACTGGGTAGAGAGCTTGACTGCCCTTGTTGAACACTATGACGGGCGGCTCGAAATCATTGAGTGGTCCAATTCCGGGTGTTCCAAAGCGGCAGAATCTAACGATAGCGGTTTAATGCAGACGGCAACACTCACCTCGGCCGACTAAATCGAAGTTGCCCGAAGCAAAGTCTCCCCCATCCTGATTCGGCTCCCACTTGAAATGCGTTCGGCTAGGCGCCAACCTGGCGGCGCGAGCACAATGATGGTTGACCCGTGCTCGAACCAACCGAGTTCGTCGCCACGTCTGGCGGTGTGTTGGCAATGAATAGGATTCGTGCCGCGATAGCGCAGGTGTAACAACACATCTGCGAAGTGCAGTCTTATGCTTGCAACCAGAATCGCTGCTACCGCTACTAGCGCGACCGGGTCCCCTGATTCAGCCTGTTCGCAGTGGATGATCGCGCGCTCATTTCGACAGAACAGTCGGGATACTCGATCGAGCGCCGGCGGATTGACGTTCCAGCAGTCGCCGCTCACATAATCGACCCGCTTGATCCGGCAGTCGGCGGGGCTATGAAAGCGGTGGTACATCTGTGCGGTGAGCCGCAGCGTCACATAGGTAAATCCCCGGTACTGTTCCGCTGTGGCAGCGCTACCGAGCAGGTCGTCCAGCCGGTACGGCATCCCCTTTGCCTGCAGCATCGTCATGTTCTCGATCACGCCATGAGCGCCAACGATCGCATCGCAGGGGCTCGACAGCGTGCCGGGTACATGGCTGATGGGTCTCGCCCCCGGTAACAGTTGGCGGGTGAAGCAGTCATGCAGGCTGTGGAAGTCGCGCTTGGCGGCGTCGGACAAGTCGAGATCAGAGAAGCGCCTCCAAACCGAGATCGCCACGCTCGCGAGCATGCGACTCCGAATACGGCTCAGCTTGCCGAACGCGATGGTGCATAGCGCTCTGGGAAGTCGATTAGTCAGCAAAAAATTGATCGATGGGTAAGAGAGTGGATTTCGCATCGTGGGGCCTTCATCGGATTGTCAAGCGCGCGCGATAAAACGTCGGCATTCGCTCGCATGAGCGCCAAGCTGAGGCGTAACCCCCATGCAAGAAACTCTCGTTTTTTCGGCGCTCGCCGCTGGCCTCGCAGCGGCAGCGGCTCCGGCCGCCTGGCGCAGGCTGCAACTGTCGCGCGCCAAACACCGATCGCTTGCGGGCCATGCACGAATCGCGCGGCGTATTGCAAAGCTGCTTCCCGGATACCGCTACAGCGACACCGAGTTCTTTAGCTGTGACGGAGCGAGCCCCGATGTGGCGGCAAGGCGGGAGGCCGCGTTCATTCATCTGTGCGCGGAGTTCAGTGCGCGATACCCGGACGGACACGCAATGACTTGCGCGGCTCGCGAACTGATCTCGGACCTTCAGTTCACCTCGCGTTACCGGGTGCCTTTTCAGTTTTCCGACCGAGTCGCTGCGAGCCTCAAAACCAGCAGCTTCGTCGACCGAAGTGAAGGTATTCACCTGATCGACATTGACGGCAATGCGTTGATTGACCTCACTGGCTCGTACGGGGTCAACCTGTTGGGTAACGACTTTTACAAGGGCACGATTGAGGCGGGCGTGGCAACGGTTCGCGATCTTGGGTGCGTGCTGGGCTCGTATCACCCGTGTGTTCTGGAAAATGCCGCACGCCTGCGCGAGATCTCGGGGCTCGACGAAGTTTCTTTTCACATGAGCGGCACCGAGGCCGTGATGCAGGCGGTACGACTGGCGCGGTATCACACAGGGCGATCGCATCTGGTGCGCTTCTGTGGTGCCTACCACGGCTGGTGGGAGGATGTGCAGCCTGGGCCCGGCAACCCGGTGCCGCCGCGTGACACATACACGCTGCGCGACATGGATCAGCGAAGCCTCAAGGTACTGGCTTCGCGTCGAGATATCGCCTGCGTGCTCGTCAACCCGCTGCAGGCGCTGCACCCCAACTCGCCAGCCCCCGGCGATTCGTCTCTGGTTGACAGCGCTCGGCGTGCGGGGTTTGATCGCGCCGCATACACACGATGGCTTGAGCAGCTGCGAGACGTGTGTACCGCCCGGGGGATTGTGCTGATCTTCGACGAAGTATTTCTCGGCTTTCGCCTTGCGCCCGGCGGCGCGCAGGAGTACTTCGGTGTTCGCGCGGACATGGTCACGTATGGCAAGACGCTGGGAGGCGGACTGCCGGTGGGCGTTGTGTGCGGACGAGGCTCGCTTATGAAGCGGTTTCGCGACGGTCACCCCGCAGACATCTGCTTTGCGCGCGGGACATTTAACGCGCATCCCTATGTGATGGGAAGCATGAAAGCGTTCCTCGACGCGCTCGAATCTCCTCCGATTCGCGCGCTTTACGCCGACCTCGACGAACAGTGGAACAGGCGCGCTGCTCATCTGAACCATCGTCTTGAGGAGCTTCGCCTGCCGGTTCGCGTCGCTAACCTCTCCACAGTCTGGACGATCCTCTACACGACGCCGTCTCGGTACAACTGGATGCTGCAGTTCTACCTGCGCGCGGAGGGGCTTGCGCTCAGTTGGGTAGGCAGTGGTCGATTGATCTTCAGTCTTGACTTCACCGAAGCCGATTTCGATGAAGTCTGCGCGCGCTTCGTGATAGCTTGCGAGCGAATGCATGCTGATGGTTGGTGGCAGGGCCCGGAGACCACCAACCAGGCGATCCGAAAGTCGATTTTCGGCGAGGTTTTGCGACGGGGTGTGTTGCGCCGCGGCGCGCCCTAAGGTCATGATCTAAAGGCGGGAGCGCCTTGGGGGCGCCCCCGACGCTTAGCGGCGGGTTACCTCGTGCATGGGGTCATAGCGTTCACCCCGCAAAAGAGCCATCGGAGCGCGGTAGTAAAGCGAAATATCGTGGAACGGGTCAGTGAGAATCTTGAATGCCCAGGCAAATCCCACCAGTGCGCTTTGTTGGACGGTCAACTGAATCACTCTGAACGCGAGCCCTGCAATCCCAAGTGACAGCCAGGCGATACCCGTGTCATGCACGGTTTGCGCCACGGTCTGCGCGGGCGCAATCAGTCCGGCGAGCGACGGGTCAATGAGTAAAGCGATCGGGCACGCTGCCCAGATCGACATCAGGACGATCTTCCGGCGAATGTTGTAGCCAACCTTGACAGCTTCCTTGTACTCATCGGTGACTTTATTGATCTCGTCATAGCCGCGCGGCTCAAAGAAAAAGTGCCCCGCCTGGCGGCTGGTCATCGATAGACACCAGGCAATGATGGCAGACCACGCAGGCGCGAATGGCAGAAGGACGTACGCAATCACGAAGCAACTCGCGCTAAACAGATGTAGTGATTGGTTGATCCTGCAGTGATGATAGAAGCGATGGTCGTCCCAGCGCTGCCGATTGACTTCGTCGATAAAGGTTTTCATCGGGTCTCCTGTGGTGACGCGCTCGTCGCATGTCGACGGAAATATGCCGCCGGATTGTGAAGACTGCGTGAACCGTGAACCGGGGCTGGCTCGAACTGTCATCGATTTGTTGCAAAGCGCGCTTAGCGTTCCGCCGTCGAGTTTCGGTAGTTATTCAACGAAGCGGGGAACCCATGCGTGCAGCCAACCCAATCCGTCTCGCGGTTGTCACTGAAACCTACCCCCCGGATCTCAATGGTGTCGCGATGAGTCTTTCGCGGTTGGTCGCGGGAATGATCGATCGCGGCCACCGGGTAGACCTGTACCGTGTCCGGCCTCGAAATGGGCAGTCCGTTGCAGCGACCTCCGCTGACGAGATTGAAAACCTGAAGGTCACGGCGCTTGCTGGTATTCCGATTCCGGCTTATCCCGAACTTAAGATGGGGTTGCCGGCGGGGCGACTGCTCGCCTCAAAATGGCGGATTAACCGCCCGGACCTGATTCACATCGCCACGGAAGGGCCACTTGGCTGGTCGGCGCTTCGAGCTGCCAGAGAGCTTGGGATTCCGGTGTCATCGGACTTCAGAACACAGTTCGATCATTACTCGGCTCATTATGGCGCTGCTTGGATGGCTAAGCCTATCGGTGCATGGCTGCGCGCCTTTCACAACCGCGCCGACCTCACGACGGTTCCCACCCACGCGCTCAAGCAAGAATTGACCAGCCGAGGCTTCCGAAAGTTAAGAGTGTTGGGCAGGGGCGTCGATGCGGGACTGTTCGATCCTCAGCGCCGATGCGACTCGGTTCGTGAGAGCTGGGGCGCAGGTTCTGAGACGCTGGTTGCGCTGTGCGTGGGTCGACTGGCCGCGGAAAAAAACCTCGGTTTGGCGATCGAAGCGTTCGCTGCGATCCGCGAAGCGGTGCCCGACTCCAAGCTGGTTTTCGTTGGAAGCGGTCCGATGCAACAGACGCTTGCTCAATCATGTTCGGACGCGCTGTTCGTCGGGCGTCGCGAAGGCGAGGATCTGGCTCGTCACTACGCAAGCGCAGACCTTTTCCTGTTTCCGAGCCTGTCGGAGACCTTTGGAAATGTAGTCACCGAGTCGATGGCAAGTGGCCTTTCAACCGTGGCTTTCAGGCACGCGGCTGCGGCCGATCTGATCGAAAATGGGCTGAATGGGATGCTGGCTGATGCGGCGAGACCCGCTGATTTCATTGCGGCTGCGAGATCGATTGCTGCTTGCGCGGCGCAGCGGCGCGAAATGGGCCAGCAGGCGCGCGCTTCAGTACTCCAGCTGGGGTGGGCCTCTATCGTGTCGCAATTTGAGGCCATGGCGATCGCGCTGATTGAAGGCGAAAAGCTGTCGCCGGTGCCGCGCTCCGCGCCTCGCCTGCGGGCCTCGGGAACGCGAGCGATCTAGGCGCTTTAGCAATTGCGTCGACCGATAAGTCGCCGGGCGCGTGGATCAAGCGCCCGATATCGGGAGTAAGTGCGGCAGCAATCAACCAGCCTGGAGAGCCCTCGCGTGCGGCGAGATCCGCGCAGTGCAGGGCATGATCAAGGTGTGTGATTGAGATCGAAGACCGCTGCGAATCGACATGAATCCGCAATCATTCCGAAACACGGTTGCAATGTTGCTGGGTAACTATTCCAACATGCCCGAGGAGGTTCGCAATGCTGATTCGAATTGACAGAGCGTTCGAAGTAAACAGACCCGCTGACCTCACATCAGGTCGTCGCTTCTATGTCAGGCTCGCACGCAGCTGGTCTGAGGTGGAGGCGGCGCAGCGCCTCAGATGGCGCGTCTTCGCGGATGAAATGGGCGCAAAGCTGAACAGCGAACGTTCCGGCGTCGATTGGGATATCTTCGATGACCACTGCGATCATCTGCTCGCGTTTGAAGCGCAGGAGGGTAGGGTGATAGGAACCTACAGAATCCTGACCCCAGAGGGCGCAGCGCGGCTGGGTACCTGTTATTCCGAGCGCGAATTCGACCTCACCCCGCTCTCTGTGCTCAGACCCCGCGCAGCAGAAGTGGGCAGGTCGTGTGTCGACCCTGCATGGCGTGGTAGCGCTGTGCTTGCGCTGATGTGGTCAGCGCTCATCGAGTATGCACGAGAGCGGGGGTTGTCCTATCTGATGGGGTGCGCGTCCGTGCCTATGGGCGATGGTGGCGTCTACGCCGCAAATCTCTACGATTCGCTGCGGCCCAACATGGTCGAACCGGCGTTTCGGGTGCAACCTCGGGTTGGCCTTGATGTGCATCGGCTGGCTACTGGCGAGACCGCCCGTGCGCCAACTTTAATTCGAGGCTATTTACGTGTTGGTGCCAGGATATGCGGCATACCTGCAGTCGACCCAGAGTTCAATACCGCTGATTTCCTGATGCTTTTGGATATCGATGCGATCTCAACGCGGTTTGCTCGCCGCTTTGAGGCGGGCTCTCGGGGTTTGACGACCGAGGCGCTGGCTGCGTGAGTCAACCGTCGATCAGTTGGCCGTTTTTTCGGAAGGGATAGGGCCCAGGGTATTGTCCAACCACTGCAACGTGCGATACCAGGCGGCCGCCACTCCACCAATGCAAGTGGAAGCCGGGTGGTTCCATGACGAAGCAGTCGGCTGCGTTGCTGTCGATATCCAAGGCTACCTGGTGAGCGGGGCTGGGACAGGTGCTTGCCAGCGTGCCCGCGAATCGCGTTGTTATCGAGCGGTGCAGGTGCCCGCAAATGATTCGCTCCACCTGCGGGTGTCGGGCAATCACGCGTGCGAGAGCGTCACGATCAGCGAAACCGATCCGGTCCATGTGTCCAATACCGGTTAAAAACGGCGGGTGGTGCATGGCGACAATCGTTGGTCGCTGTGGTGCTGCGGAAAGTGCTCGATCCAGCCACTCAAGCCTGCTGCCGCAAAGCGCACCGCCGCTCTCGCCTGGTACGACGGTATCAAGCGCTACGAGTCTGACCGGAAGCGAGTCAATCGCAAACTGGACATAGTCTGACCCCTGGGCAAGGTACGCGTGATCGGGAAAGGCCCGAATCATCTCGACCCTGTCGTCATGGTTGCCGGGTAACAGGTAAATGGGCATCGTAAGCGGGGCCAGCAACTCACGAAGCCGCCGGTACTCTTCTTGCCTGCCGAAGTCTACGAGGTCACCGGTGGCGATCACAGCAGCAGGCCGCTGGGGAAGCGCGAGAATCTGACTTACGCAACGACCTAACATGGCTGCGGTATCGACGATCCCGTAGGCAAGGCTACCCTCGGCTCGAATGTGAAGATCACTGATCTGGCAAAGGAGCATCGCGGTCTCCGAATCAGGAAAATGCGGCTGGGGCCTCGAGCGCCCGAAGATGGCATGCGGTAATTGTGCAGCCGACCCGTTGGCCTACTGCCACCATCTGACGGGGCGGAATCTTCGCGGTCAGAACCTGACCGTCCGAAAGCGCCAAGGTGAGACGAATGTGGTCTCCAAAATAAAAAGCGCTCACCACGGTTGCGCAGAACTGGGCATCCTGTTCGGTCACCAGAGGGAGATCCTCGGGTCTGAAAAGTACCGAAGCTGGGCCGTTTGGCGCATCGACCGGGATACTGTCTGTGCCGAACGTCAGCGTGCCGTCGAGAACACGCCCCGAAAGTCGATTCATGGTGCCGATGAAGTCGGTGACAAACGGGGTTTCGGGCGATTCATAAATCTCGCGAGGCGTTCCGATCTGCTCGATGTGACCCTGGCTCATTACCACGATCCGGTCCGCGAGCGCCATGGCCTCGGCCTGATCGTGCGTGACGTATATCGCTGTGATTCGAAGCGCACGCAGTAGCTGATCAATCTCAATTCTCAGATCATCTCGAAGCCGAGCGTCAAGTGCAGTTAAGGGCTCGTCGAGCAGCAGCAGTCGCGGCCGCGCGGCGATCGCGCGCGCCAGCGCGACACGTTGCCGCTGCCCACCTGAGAGCTGATCAATGCGTCGATTTCGAAGCGCTTCGATTCGCATTAAAGCCAGCATTTCGCTTACCCGCTGTTCGCGCTCGGCGCTTGCAATTTTGCGGACCCTGAGCCCGTATTCGATATTGCCCTTGACGTCCATGTTCGGGAACAGCGCATAACTTTGAAACACCATTCCGACGCCACGCTGCTCGACGGGGTTTAACGTCACGTCAATGCCTTCGAACAGGACACGGCCTCCCGCGTCCGGATAGTCGAGACCTGCGATGATTCTGAGCAGCGTGGTCTTACCGCAACCTGAAGGACCCAGCAGTGCGATCGTTTCGCCCGGCGCGATTTCCAGATTGCAACCCTGAAGGGCGCGAGTGCCATCAGGAAACGTGCGCGCACAGTTCATCAGACTGACCGAGATTCCTGGGGAGGTCATTGTCCTCTCCCCGAGGTTCTTTGAAGAGCGATCAATAGAGGCACGATCAGCACGAAGAACACTATGGTGTAGGCGCTGCCAACCTCGATTCGAAGCGAGGCGTACGCGTCAGCCAGTCCAATTGGCAGTGTCTTGGTAAGGGGGGTGTGCAGCAGTAATGTCATGTTGAACTCGCCGAGCGAAAGAGTTACGACCATCAGGGATCCGGCGATGATCCCGCTCGCGCAGTTGGGCAATACGATCTGGAACATCCGCTGCCAGAAGCTTGCTCCGAGGCTACGTGCCGCCTCTTCAAAGGCATTGAGGTCGATTGAGCTCATCACCGCCAGCACGCTTCTCACCATGAAAGGAAGCGTGAACAAAAGATGCCCGATAAGGATGAAAACCCAGCTTTGGCGAAGATCTCCCCAGCCCCCGAAGGTGATGATGAGGGCGAGTGAGGTCGCAAGCCCAGGTACTGCAACGGGCATCACCATCAGCTCCTCAATCATGCGGCCTGTACGCGATTGACTTTTGAAGAGCGCGTATGCGGCTGGTACGCCGATGAGAAGGTTGCACACCAGACACGCGAGGGCGATTTGAATCGACAGCACGATCGACGCATGGTATTC
>CAZORB010000019.1:35033-38639 GCA_964581825.1 uncultured Bordetella sp. | reverse complement strand
GACGCCAAGCAAGTAGACCGACGCAAGCGTGTATCGGAAATAGAGGCTCGGCACTTGCTGTGGGTCTTTAGCAAAGATCATTCCGAGCAGACCGCGGGGGTCGACCGGTACATTAAGGAAGCCGCCGTCAAACTCATCATGCGCGGAAGGTCAGTGCCTGAGGCGATCAAGGAAGCGCTTACGATAAAGCCAGTGTAGTTTCTACAGAATTAATTGGATACCCGACGTACAAATGTAGCGCCAAAAAAAACGGAGAGCGACTGATGCCCAAAATGTCCTACGACAGTATAAAAAAGCAGCTGAGCAAACTGAAAGCGCAGGCTGCCAAAATGGAGGCCGCCGAATCGGTCGCAAAGAAGCGCTCAGTCGCAAAAGTAACAGCGTTGATGAAAAAACTGGGAGTATCAACGGCTGATTTAGAGGCAAGCGGGGCGAAGGGAACGTCGAAGCGTGCCCCTAGGGCGACAAAGAAGATAACCGGTTCAGGATCGGCTAAGCCGGTAGCTATCAAGTACCGGCATCCCTCGACGAATGAGACATGGACAGGCCGAGGAAAGCCGCCGAAGTGGCTTGCAGCAGAAATTGCCGCTGGAAAGACCCGGGAAGCTTTCTTGGTCCAGGGGTGACCGGCTTGCCGAGGTAGGCGGCTTCCCAGTGCGTTCACCCGCCCGCACCACCGCACCCCTTAGTTTTCCCCATCCTCCGCTCCACCAATCGCCCTGGCGAACCTCTTCAAGTTACACACGCATAAGCCCCTGATTTTGCAGGCGTTCTGCGTGTGCAAAATAGAGCGGTTCGAAAGGTCGGGGAGAGGACAGAGAGCAAAGGAGGTTCGAACTGCGCACCTTCGAAGGCCACAGCGCGGAGCAGTTACACACGCAGAATTGCGGAGAGCCCCGCCTGGTGCGGGTTTCGCAGAAACGACAACGCCCAACCGAGGAGGGTTGGGCGCTGAATAGTGGTGGAGCGGAGGAGGATCGAACTCCCGACCTTCGCATTGCGAACGCGACGCTCTCCCAGCTGAGCTACCGCCCCACAGCCTCAAACTATATCATGGCAACACACCGTGCTTAAGGGGGCGGCGGGCCACCGCCATGCCCCCTGAACCGACCCACCGAACGACTGACAGGATTGCCCGCTATGACGCCCGACCAGGAAGCCGACCTCGTCACCCGCGAATACAACCCTCGATTGTCGATTCCGAACGTGCCTGAGATTTTCGCGCGTTGGGTCGAGCAGGGCAAAGCCGCGCGAAGCGCCTCACCGCATGCCAAGCTTGACCTTGTCTATGGCACAGCCGATGGCGAGCGACTGGATTTGTTCCCCGCCGCGCAGCCCGGTGCGCCACTGCTGGTGTTCATCCATGGTGGCTACTGGCGCAGCATGGATAAAGCGGATTTTTCGTGGGTTGCGCCAGAGTTCGCCAAGCGCGGCATCAGCGTCGCTCTGCCCAACTACACGCTGGTCCCGAAGGTGACAATCGAAGAGATCGTTCGACAAATTCTTCGAGCCCTCGCCTGGCTGTGGCGTAACGGCGAATCCCTCGGGTTCGACCGTAACCGAATCGTCGTGAGCGGCCACTCCGCAGGCGGTCATCTCACCGGGATGGCGCTTGCAGCCCGCTGGCCGAAATGGGAACCTGATTTGCCGAAAGATCTTGTAAAAGCGGGCCTGGCAATGAGCGCGCTTTTCGATTTGCGCCCGTTAATCAAGTCGCCATTCTTCAACAACGATTTCCGACTTGACGACGCGCTGGCGCGAAAACTGAGCCCCGCGCTGATGACCCCTGCAACGCGCGCGCCCATCATGACCACGGTGGGGGGCGACGAAAGCAGCGAGTTCCATCGCCAGAATGGGCTGGTTGCCAGCCGGTGGGCCCAGTCATTTGCGGGCGACATTCCCATGCCAGGCTATAACCACCTGACCCTCTGTGACGCGCTCGCTGAGCCCGGTAATCGGCTCTTCGAGGCCGCCGCGCGGCTGTGCGAGAACACCGCCCGCCGGCGGTAATCCTTTAGCGAGGCTCGTCGGGTGGGCCCGATCCGTTAAGTGACTCGAGCACCCGCAACAGCGACGACGTGTCGTCCCGGCCCCATCCCTGCCCGACCAGCGCATTTAACTGCTGAGAGGTGACTGCAGCTGCCGGTAACGACAGCCCCAGCGCCTGGGTCATTGCAATCACCAGCGCAAAATCTTTCTGATGCAAACGCGCCTCAATGCCAGCCGCGAAATCGCGAGAGGTCATCTTGGGCCCCATCAGGTCCAGCATCTTGCTTCCGGCAAAGCCTGACTGCAACGCACCCAACACGCGCTCGACGTTAGCCCCATTGCGCGTGGCAAACAGCATCGCCTCGGCGATGCCTTGAATGTTGATGACCTGCACGATCTGGTTGCAAGCCTTGGCAACCTGGCCATCACCATGCCCGCCGATATGGGTGATAACGCGCCCGAGGCATTGAAGCATCGGGCGCAGCGCTTCAAGAACCGACTCGTCGCCACCCACCATAATCGAAAGCGTCGCGTCTCTCGCACCCTTCTCGCCACCCGATACCGGGCAGTCGAGCATACGCACCTGCTGCTGCGCTAAACGCGCTGCGAATTCACGCGTGGCTACCGCCGAAATAGTTGAAAAATCAACAACCGTTGCACCAGGCTCAAGCGACAGCGCTGCACCTGTTTCGCCGAACAGCACCTGTTCGACATCTTCGGTACGCGTGACATTGGTACAGAAAATATGCGCACCTTGCGCGGCCTGTGCAGCAGTGGATGCAAACACCGCCCCGCGCGCAACCAGTTCTGAGGCGGCTTCCGGACGGCGAGCAAACACACGAACCGGATACCCGGCAGCCAGCAGATGACCGATCATCGGTGCCCCCATCGCACCGACGCCTGCAAAGCCCACGACAGGCTTCATAGATTGAGAAATTTGGGTAGCCACAGCGTTATGGAAGGGAAAGCAATGAGCAGTGCGAGCCTGAGGATATCTGCAAGCAGAAACGGCATCACGCCCTTCCAGATAGAACTGGTGGGCACATCCGGCAGCAGGCTACTGATCACGAAAATGTTCATACCGACTGGCGGGCTGATCATGCCGATTTCAACCACGCAGACAATCAGCACACCGAACCAGATTGGGTCGAGTCCGAGGTGGACAATGAGCGGAAAGAAAATCGGCACTGTCAGAAGAATCATTGACAGCTCTTCCATTGCGGTGCCAAGAATCACGTAGATCGCGCAGATTGCAACGACCACCATCATCGGGTGCACATTGAAATGCGACACGAAGGCTTGGAGGTCCTGCGGCAACGACGTGAAATTCACGAAGTTCGCGAAGATCGATGCGCCGATCAGAATGGTGAACAGCATGGCTGTCATCTGCGCTGATTCGGTCAACACTTCCAGAAGCACTTTGAAGGTAAGGCGTCCGCGCAGCAGTGCAAACAGAAACCCGCCCATCGCCCCGACCCCTGCAGCCTCGGTCGGTGTGAACAGGCCGCCATACATGCCGCCCATCACAATCACGAACAAAACGATGACGCCCCAGATGTGCTTTAACGCAAGCAGACGCCCCGCCCAGCTAGTGCGCTCACCGCGTGGGCCGAGCGC
>CAZORB010000019.1:0-34933 GCA_964581825.1 uncultured Bordetella sp. | reverse complement strand
GCCATCGTGGCCGCCGTTGCAATCGACGAACCGCAGATCGCGCCAAAACCTGCGCAGGCGACGATCGTTGACATTGCGAGCCCGCCGCGGCGATGACCAATGAAGGAGTAGGCCGCCTGATAGAGTTCGGTGGACATGCCTGCACGGGTTACCAGATTACCCATCAGCACAAACAGCGGCACCACGGACAGCGTGTAACTCGCCACATCCATGATTTCGGTGGCCGCCGATGAAAACGCCGCGGGAACCGATCGCATGAGAGCAATGCCCACCACACCCACAGCAGCCATCGAGAACGCGATGGGTACGCGAAGCGCCATCAGCGCGAACATCGCTGCGAACCCGAATAGCGCCTCGATCACGACTTGGGCTCTTCTGAGTCTGGCGTAGCAGCCGCGTTGTCGCGAAACGCGATCCAGGCAACCACGGCATGCATGATCGCGGTACACAGCAGCATCACCGCCGCCGCCTGAATAAAGGGTCCGGTGGGAATCTGAAGCTGTGCGGTGGTGTCACCGTCTTCGAACACGCGACTGGCGCGTCCATGAATCAGCCATGCGCCCCCCAGAACCAGCACGGAACAGAACGCGTTGGAAACAACGCGCTGCCACCTCTGTAGCGACGCTGGGAGAATGGGGTCAAGCAAATCAAAGATCACATGCTCGCCCGCAAGCGAAACGAGCGGCATGGCAATAAAGATGGTTCCGAGCATGCAAAGCTCGGTAAGTTCGACGCTGCCGGTGATGGATTCGTTCAATACCTTTCGACCGACCACATCGGCGAAGGTAAGCAACATCATGAGAAAGAGCGCGGACGCCGCACCCGCGCCCAGCAGCTTCTTGAAAGTGTTCATCGGTTGTGACGCGCACTGGCTGTGACAAGCCAGTGCGCAGCAGCGTTTCGGGGCGAGTTACTGAAGCTTGGTGATCTCGGCCCGGAATTCGCGGATGACCTGATCACCGTCGGGAAGTCCCTTGGCCTTCGCTTCAGCGACCCACTTGCGCTCGAGCGCGTCGGTTTTCGAGCGTACCTGCTCGATGAACGCCTTGTTTGCCACCGTATGTTGCACGCCGTTGGCCTGCATGAAGGCTGCACCCAGCCGGTCTGCCTTATCCCAGGCGCGTCCGAACAGGCGCGCAGCGTATTCACCTGACAGCTTGGTGATCGCTGCCTGGTCGGCTGGCGAAATTTTCTTCCAGGCTGCTTCGTTCATCACGAAAGCAAAGCTCGTGTTGTAGAGGCCGCCTGCGAAGGTTGTGCGGTGCTTCACCAGCTTCTCAAGCTTGAATGACTCAACCGATTCCGCGGGGAAGAACACGCCATCCATCACGCCCGAGGAAAGCAGCTCATAGGACTGCGGTGCAGGACGAAGCGTGACGTTGATTCCCATGATCTTGCCGATCTCATTGACCATGCCGCCGCCCACGCGAAACTTCAGGCCGTCCATGTCGGTAAGTGAATTGACCGCGCGCTTGGTGTTAATGATCATGCCCGGCCCGTGCGTAAACACCGTGATGACCCGCATGCCCTTGTGCTCACCCAGCTTGGCAAGGTGCTTCTCGTAAATGCGCTGGTAAGCAACCGAGGTTGATTCAGCAGAGTCGCCCAGGAAGGGCAGCTCGGCGACTTGAGTAAGGATGTACCGGCCCGGGGTATAGCCGTGAACCGAAAACGACAGATCGGTGAGCCCATCGCGCACCGCATCGAAGGTTCCCGGTGGGGCGGTAACCGGCTTGGCGAGCGCATTACAGCGCACCCGACCGGCCGTGGCGTCGGTAACCTGCGTACACCACTCGGCCTGTGTCACCGTGAGCGCATGAGTGGGGGGCACCCAGCTCGAGGTGGTCAGGGTTACCTGGGCGGAAGCCGCCGCAGCAAAAAGGAACGAACCGGCCGCCAGAGCATGACGTGCTGAAAACATCGGGCGTCTCCCATGGTTTATGTGTCGGTAATTCAAGGCCGTGAAGCGCGTTGATTATATGTCCGCGACCGGCTCAAAAAAAAAGCGCACATCGCTGTGCGCTCCAACGGCAGCACTGCTGCCTCTCCTCCTCCTCGATACACCTGAGGATTCGATCGAATCTGACCGAATCCGACGAGACGGATGCTCCACGAAAAACCTGACGATTACAAGTCGTTACAGATCCCTGGGAGGGGCCCAGAAATGCTGCGATGCAGCGTAAATCCCTTAAATCCCTTTTACCATCAATGCTGTAGTGCACAATCCCCCTGAAGTAACCAAGGGTAAACCCCGCCCCCTGAACCAGCTGGACGGCGGCCGAAACGCGTCTAGCGGGTACGGTCCACCCAGCGCAGCAGCGCGACCGCGCAGAAAAAAGCAACCACGCTGGGAATGCTGACTGCCACCAGGGGTGGCCAGGTATTGAGCAGCCCTAGGTGGCTGAACAGCCCGTTCAGGAAGTGAAAAGCCACGCCCAGCATGATGCCGGCGAACACCTTGTAACCGATGCCGCCCGCCCGGCTCTGCAGGTAAGCAAAGGGCAGCGCCAGAGCCATCATCACAATGACAGCCAACGGATAGACCACTTTTTTCCAGAACGCGATTTCGTGGAGCTCGGTGTTTTGCTGGTTTTCGCGCAGATGCCGAATGTAGTTGAACAGGTTGATGGCCGACATTCGCTCGGGCATCACCATCAGCACCGACAGGAGCGCGGGCGTGAGCTCCGAGGTCCAGGTGCGGGTGGCCGCCGACTCACGCTCGGTTCGCAGCAGTGGCAGCGGCTCATCGGATTCCACCTGGTGGTAGAGCGTCGTCGTAACGCCACTTAGCTGCCAGGCGCCCGGTCCCGAGAACACGCCACGCTCTGCCCTGACCACCTCAGACAGACGCATCTGCTGATCGAATTCGAGAATGCGAACCCGCCTCAGCGTGGCGTCGGGCATCAGCTCTCCGACATTCACAAAGCGAATGCGCTGCACATCACCGGCGGTATCGCGCACCGAGTCACGAATCCAGAGCCCGGATCGAAGCTGGCCGCCCACAGCGCTGCCGAGCGAAGACAAGCGCAGCTCCTGCGCAAGCCGCTCGGCAGGCGGCGCCAGTGCTTCGCCAACCAATGCCGTGAATACCGCGAGCCAGGCGCCCAGACGCACCAGCTCTCCCAGGGCACGGGTGCGGCTGAGCCCCGAGGCACGCATGGCGGTGAACTCAGAGTGCGCAGCAAGCTGCGCAAGTGCGTAGACGCTGCCGATCAGCGCTGCGATCGGCATCACCTCGTAGGTGCGCGAGGGGAGCGTCAGAAGCACATAGATGGCAGCAGCGGCAAGGCTGTAGCCCGCCCGACCCACATCATCAAGCTCGTTGATGAAATCGAAAAATGCGAAGAGCGCAAGAAACGCCACCAGTACGAACGCGACCGCAGTGGCGATTTCCCGAGCCAGATAACGCCCCAGGGTTGAACTGCCGATGATCATCACGCAGACCCCGCCGACGAAGGCGAAAGCGCCTTGCGAATCCAGCGACGCGGTAAGCGGATGCGACGCCAGAAGAGAAATGCAATGACCACTGCAAGCGCCGCATGCACCACCCAGACACCCACCAAAAACGGCAGGCGCCCCTGACCGATCCAGGCGCTCACCACCGACAGCATGTTGTTGTAAACAACGTAGATCAGCAACGCAAGAATGAGATTGACCGAGCGGCCCAGCCGTGGGTTGACCGCTGACAGCGGAATCGCGAGAAGGGCCATCAGGAACGCTGAAATAGGCAGACTGAGGCGCCAATTCAGTTCAGCCAGATTGGTACGGCTGGGGTCGGCTAGCAGGTCCAGCAGGCCCATGGTGCGCGCACTTGCGCCTGACCCGGAAACATCCGCCCGACCTTCGAGGAGTAGCCCATAGCGCTCGAACTCCATCAACCGGAGGCTGGACGACCCCGGCTCGCCGTCGTAACGACGACCCTTCTCAAGCACCAGGTAGCGATCACCATTAGGCATGACTTCAATTTGCCCCTTCTGGGAGACCACGATCAGTTCCCGCTGGGCATCGAACTGCGACACAAACACGTTCCTGACTTCGGTGTTGTCGTCAGTGAGCGACTCAACATAAAACACCCTGCCAGCGGAAGCAGACTCACGAAACTGTCCGGCCGAGACGCGGGAAATATCCTCGCGCTGGGAAAAGCGTGCCTGGTATTCGTTGGATTGGCGCGTGGCCCAGGGGCCGCCGACAAACGCGACCAGGGCAACCAGGACCGCGACCGGCGTGACAAAACCCAGCACCGGCAGGATCCAATCAAGCAGGCTGCGGCCACTTGAAAACCAAATGACCATCTCGGAGTCGCGGTATGCGCGGGTGAGCGCCATCAACACGGACACGTACACCGTGAGAACCAGCAGCACAGGCAGCAGGTTGATCGCTGCAAAAGCGATCATTGGCAACACGCTTGCGGTGTCGGTGAGTCCGTTGGCGGCACGCCCCAGCCAGCGGATCAGGGAGGTGGTCACCATCACTGTAAACAGCGTGGCGAAGACCACACCAGCCAGATTCGACAGGTCGCGCCGCAACGCTGTCTTGAAGAGCATCGCGCGAACCCCTCGCTATAATCGATCGGTTATGAGCACAGGCCGAGGAAGACTCAATGCAATTTAGCACAAAGCCCCTGTCAGCCGACCGACTGAAGGCCAGCTGCGCAATCGTGCCAGTCATTGTTGGCGAACCGCTTTCAGGCGATGCGCGGGCGCTTGATCAGGCGCAGGGCGGGCGGCTGTCCGCCGTCATTGCGCGCGGTGATCTCCAGAAAAAGCCGGGTTCCACAGTGATGGTGCACCTTGAGGGGGCACTACAGCGGGTGCTGCTGGTATCGCTAGGCAGCACTGCCGAAGTAGCGGAAAAGAGCTTCCGCGATGCCAGCGCTGCCGCCTGGCGTGCGCTCTCCAGCGCTGCCGCGGAGGATGTGGTGTCTTTCCTTCACGAAGCGACGGTGGCACAGCGTTCACTTGACTGGAAACTGCAGGTTCAGGTGCTAAGCGGCCGCGACTCCGCCTATCGCTTCGAGGCCATGAAAAGCCGCAAGGAGTCAACGCCCAAACGGCCACGCCAGGTCGTGTTCGCGGTGCCCCGCGCGCAACAGGCTGCGGCCGCCGTCTCCGTGTCACGCGCGCAGGCGCTCGCCAACGGAATGGATTTCACCCGCGATCTGGGTAATCTCCCACCCAATGTATGCACGCCAACGTATCTCGCCGACCAGGCGAAAAAGCTTGCACGTGAATTCGGTCTGAAGCTCGAGGTGCTCGACACCAAGCAGATGCAGGCACTCAAAATGGGCGCGCTTCTGGCGGTGGCGCAGGGCTCTGACCAGCCACCCAAGATGATCGTGTTGCAATACAACGGGGCATCGAGCCGTCAGCAGCCGGTTGCGCTGGTCGGCAAAGGCATCACCTTTGATACCGGGGGTATTTCGATCAAGCCTGCTGCTGGCATGGACGAAATGAAATTCGACATGTGCGGCGCAGCCTCGGTTCTCGGCACCCTGCGCGCGGTGGCCGAAATGAAGCTCAAGATCAACGTGATTGGTGTGGTTCCCGCCTGCGAGAACATGCCAAGCGGCCGGGCCACCCGTCCGGGCGATATCGTCACGTCGATGTCGGGGCAAACCGTTGAGATCCTGAACACTGACGCCGAAGGCCGGCTGATTCTTTGCGACGCGCTCACTTATGTTGAACGCTTCAAGCCGCGTACCGTCATTGACATTGCCACCCTCACTGGCGCCTGCGTGGTGGCGCTGGGTCATCACCACTCAGGCCTATTCACCCCGCAGGATGCGCTGGCGGCGGAACTGATCGATGCGGGACGCGATTCAAGCGACACCTGCTGGCGAATGCCGCTCGATGACGCCTACCAGGACGCGCTCAAGTCACGTTTTGCCGACTTCGCCAATGTGGGCGGCCGCGACGGCGGCGCCATTACCGCGGCCTGCTTCCTGGCGCGCTTCACCAAGAAATACGACTGGGCACATCTTGACATCGCAGGAACCGCCTGGAAATCGGGTGCGGCTAAAGGCGCCAGCGCGCGCCCTGTGCCGCTGTTAACCCGCTTTCTGATCTCGCGTGCCGAGGGATGACGCGGGTCGACTTTCATTTCAATGCACCAGACCGGCTGCAGTACGGATGCCGGCTGGTGCGCAAGATCCACCGAAGCGGCGCACGTATTCTCGTCTGGTGCGAAGACGCGGTTGAACTTCAGCGCTTCGATCAGTTGCTATGGACATTCTCCGACGCTGACTTCATCCCCCATGTGGTGGCCAGCGACCCGCTAGCGGCGGAAACGCCCGTACTCCTGGCGGCCGAAGCCGTTGAGTTGCCGCATCATGAAGTGCTGGTTAACCTCGGTCGACAAACGCCTCCTATGTTCAGCCGCTTCGACCGGCTGATTGAGGTTGTCAGCGGCGACGACGGCGATCGGTCGCTTGCACGCGAGCGCTGGCGCTTCTACAAGGACCGAGGCTACCCCCTCAACGCGCACGATCTGGCGCGTGCCGCCTGAATAAGGTTCAACAATGACGACTGCCCAAACCGCTCCGCAGCCCTCGCTCGCCAAAAGCTTCGAGCCCACCGATATCGAAGCGCGCTGGTATCCGCTCTGGGAAAGCCGCGGCTGCTTTCGACATAACGAATCCGCGGCCACTCAGGGCAGCTACTGCATTCAGCTGCCGCCTCCCAACGTCACGGGCACCTTGCATATGGGTCATGCGTTCCAGCAGACCCTGATGGATGCGCTCATCCGCTATCACCGCATGAAGGGTCTCGACACCAACTGGGTGGTCGGCACAGACCATGCGGGCATCGCCACGCAGGTGGTCGTAGAACGACAGCTGCAGGGCGAAGGGCTCACGCGTCACGATCTGGGTCGCGGACCTTTCCTCGAGCGTGTCTGGAAATGGAAGCGTCAGTCGGGTGCCACGATCACCCGACAAATGCGCCGCCTGGGCGCATCAGGCAACTGGGAATACGCCGATACCGAGGGGGATCGCGCCGGTTACTTCACCATGGACGACACCATGAGTGCAGCCGTCCTCGAGGTGTTCGTACAGCTCCACGAGCAGGGGCTCATTTACCGAGGCAAACGCCTGGTCAATTGGGACCCAGTCCTGATGACCGCTGTGTCTGATCTTGAAGTCGATAGCGAAGAAGAGAAAGGCCATTTGTGGGAGATCCGGTACCCGCTCGCCGACGGCAGCGGATCGCTCACCGTGGCCACTACACGACCGGAAACCATGCTGGGCGACACCGCCGTCGCGGTGCATCCTGCCGATGAACGCTACCGCGCGCTGATCGGCAAGCATGTGCGTCTGCCGCTCTGCGATCGTGAAATCCCGATCATCGCTGACGATTATGTCGACCCGGCCTTCGGTACAGGCTGCGTCAAGATCACGCCAGCGCATGACTTCAACGACTGGAAGGTGGGCGAGCGTCATGGGCTACCCGCCATCAGCGTGCTGACGCTCGAGGCTCGCATCAACGACCAGGCGCCTGCCGCCTACCAGGGCCTTGATCGTTATGAGGCCCGAAAGAAAGTACTCGACGATCTGAAGGCAGCGGATCTGCTGGTATCGGAGAAGCCGCACACGCTGATGGTGCCGCGCTCGGCGCGTACCCAGGTGGTGGTCGAGCCGATGCTCACCGACCAGTGGTTCGTCGCCATGAGCCGTCGCGATCATGGCAATACGTTCTTTCCAGGCCAGTCCATCGCCGAGGTTTGTCTGCAGGTGGTTCGGGACGGGCAAATCCGTTTCTATCCTGACCACTGGACGAGCACTTACAACCATTGGCTCGAGAACATTCAAGACTGGTGTATTTCGCGACAACTTTGGTGGGGACACCGTATTCCCGCCTGGTACAAAGCCGATGCAAATGGCCAGCCGATTCACGACGGCACCGTATTTGTTGCACGCAGCGAAAGCGACGCCCAGGCCCGTGCACGGGCTACGGGCTACCAGGGCGCGCTGGTGCGCGACGACGACGTGCTCGACACCTGGTTCTCCTCGGCACTGGTGCCCTTCACCTCGCTAGGCTGGCCTAAAGAGACCACTGATCTTGATCGATACCTGCCATCGAACGTGCTGGTGACAGGCTTTGACATCATCTTCTTCTGGGTAGCCCGGATGGTGATGATGACCACCTTCTTCACCGGCAAGGTGCCTTTTCATCACGTCTACATCAATGCGATCGTGCGTGATTCCGAAGGCCAGAAAATGTCGAAGTCGAAGGGCAACACCATCGACCCGATCGATCTGGTGGACGGCATCACGCTGGATGTCCTTCTTGAAAAATCAACGGTTGGGCTGCTGCGCGCGGACCACAAGCAGCGTATTGATCGCTACATACGCGGAAATTTCCCGGAAGGCATTCCTGCGTTTGGCGCTGACGCGGTCCGCTTCACCTTTGCTTCGCTCGCAACATTTGCCCGTACGCTTAATTTCGATCTCAGTCGCTGCGAGGGCTATCGCAATTTCTGCAACAAGCTCTGGAACGCCTCGCGGTTTGTACTGATGCAAACCGAGGGGCGCGACTGTGGCTTCGAGCCCCATGAGGCGGGCGCCTGCGTACCAGGCGGCTACCTGCATTTCAATGCGGTGGATCGTTGGATTGTTTCGGCCCTGCAGCGCACAGAGGCCGACATTGAGCGCGCGCTATCTGAATATCGCTTTGACCTGGCCGCGCGCTCGCTGTACGAATTTGTCTGGGATCAGTACTGCGACTGGTATCTCGAGCTTGCCAAAGTCAATCTGCAGTCAGACGATCAGGCGGTGGTCCGTGCCACGCGTCGAACCCTGTTGCGCGTTCTCGAAGCCGTGTTGAGGCTCGCGCACCCCATTATTCCGTTCATCACCGAAGAGCTGTGGCAAAAAATCGCACCTATCGCGCAGCGCTACGGCGACCGCGGTGTGCAGAAGTTATCGGGCGACGCACTTGCGCAGGCTGTTGCCGAACAGCGACACCTGCTGATGCTGCAGCCCTATCCCAAGAGCGAGCCCGGCAAAATCGATCTGAAGAGCGAGGCCTTCGTTGATCAGTTGAAACGACTGATCGACGCCTGTCGCGCACTACGCGGCGAAATGAATGTTTCACCGGCGCAAAAATTGCCGCTGATCGCACAAGGCGCGCGCGACCAGCTGGCCGAGTTCGCTCCGTATCTGAAGGCGCTCGCTCGCCTCGAGGCGGTTGAAATCGTTGATGCGTTACCCGCCGGATCCATCGCACCTGTGCAGATCGTGGGTGATTTCCGGCTGATGCTGCATCTCGAGATTGATGTAGATGCCGAGCGCGCACGCCTTGATCGGGAAATCGCCCGGGTGCAGGGTGAAGTACAACGCGCCAGTGCGAAGCTTGGCAATGCAAGCTTCGTCGAGCGCGCACCCGCTAATGTGGTGGCGCAGGAGCGTGAACGTCTGGGAGGCTTCGAAGCCTCACTTGCGCGACTTCAGGAGCAGCGCGCGAAGCTTGGCTGAAAACTTTCCACCAAGCCTTCTCGCTAGCCCACCGACATATACCCGCCATCCACCGCCATGACCGTTCCGGTCATGTAGCGGGCCGCATCCGAGCACAGAAACAGAATCGGATCGGCGATTTCGGCGGGATCAGCCCATCGGCCAATCGGCGTACGCGACATGATCATGGCATTGCGTTCGGGATTCTCGCGAGCGCCGCGCGACAGTTCGGTGACCACCCAGCCGGGCGCTACCGCATTGACCCGAATGCCGTCGGCCGCATACGCGGCGGCGAGTGACATGGTGAGGTTGCGTACCGCGCCTTTCGAGGCTGAGTAGGCAGGCTGCTTGGGGCCGCCGAAGAACGACATCACCGAGCCAATGAATACGATGGCGCCGCGGCTTTTCGCGAGCAAAGGCCGCGCCGCGGCCGATACCCGCATGCCGCCATTGACGTTCACGTCCATCACCTGCGCAAACACATCCGGATCGTGCTCAGCATCACGACGGATCAGGCCGGCGCTGTTGATGACCGCATCCAACGACCCCAGCGAGCCCACCAGCGCATCCACGGCGGCGCGGTCCGTGACATCGAGCTGGTGCAGCTCAATGCCCTCAAAATCAGGTCGCGCGCGGGCTGCAGCGATTTCCTGGTCCGTGAGCCCGCAGGCCACCACCGCTGCGCCTGCACGGCGAAATGCCACCGCGGTCGCCGCACCGATACCTGACGTACCGCCTGTGACCAGCACCTTGCGACCGCTGAAGTCGAAGCTCGCCTTCATGGTCTAGCGCCGCTGAAGGAAGAATGTCCACTGGCGGTCTTGTTCATCGACCCTCAGCAGCGTGTGACCGGTTTGCCTGGCGAAAGCTTCAAAGTCGCGCTTTGAACCGGGGTCCGTTGAGATCACTTTCAGGACCTGACCGCTTCCAAGGTCGGTCAACGCTTTTTTTGCACGGAGAATCGGCAAAGGACAGTTCAACCCGCGGGCGTCTACCTCGCGATCGCTGGCAATTGCTTGATCGGCCATAACGTTTCCTCGTCAACAGGAGTCATTGATTTCAGGGCAGCAGCAGCGGCCCCAGTACCGCACCCAGCCCGATCAGCCACAGTGGGTTGATCGAGGTGGCAAGACACACCACGGTTGTGACTGCGCAAAATACCGCCAGCGTCCAATGGGTCACCGCACCCTCGGCAATCACCCAGCCAGCAGACAGGGTGAGGCCGACTGCAAGCGGGGAGAGTCCGCGCCGGATTGCACGCACCGCGCGGGTATCGAGATTGCCGCTGCGCCAACGGTTCGCATGATAGGTGATGACGCTGGATGGAACGAGTAATCCCAGCGTTGCCAGCACGGCACCCGCCATGCCCGCGCTCTGCCAGCCAAGCAAGGTCACGAATAACACGTTGGGCCCCGGCACCGCTTGTGCCAAAGCGACCGCCTCGCTGAACTGCGCGGCGGTGAGCAGACCCTTTTCGTCGACCATGTAGCGGCTGATATCGGGCACCATCGATACGGCGCCACCCACTGCAATCGCCGACAACATGGCGAAATGCGCCAGGATTTCGATCTGGTCCCAAAGCGTCATTGCGAGGGACCCTCTTTCCACCAAGCCAGCAGCACGGCCACAGGCACGATGAGCGCCAACACCTGTAACAGCGGCCAGCGCAGTAATCCCAGGCACACAAAGCCTGCCAGACCAAAGACAAGCCACGGCCACCGCTTACGCTGCGCCCAACCGAGTTTGAGCGCGGTCGCAATGAGCAGACCCGCAGCCACCGCCGCCATGCCTGAGAGCGCTTTCTGCACCTCAGGAATCGCAACCAGCTGTGAGTAGACCATGCCTGCGGCGACAACCAATATGGCTGGGCAAAGCACCAATCCGCTTACCGCTGCCACGGAGCCGCGCCAACCGAAATAGCGGTGTCCGACAATGATTCCCAGATTGATGATGTTGGGCCCGGGCAGCAGCTGACCAAAGGCAAGCAATTCGGTAAATTCTTCACGGCTCAACCAGCGTCGCTGTTCAACCAGCGTGCGCTGTGCCCAGGGCAGCACCCCACCGAAACCATGCAGCGCGAGCGACGTGAACGCAATAAAGACGTCGGTGATCGAACGTGGCGCCGGCCGATCGGCATCCGGGTTCATTTCGGCTCTCGCATGTCTGCACCCCGAGCCACGTAAAACAGGCTTCCGCCCAGCATCAGCGCCATTCCCCAAAAAAGCGTTGCCACGCCAAATATGCCGCCGATTGCGCCAAAGGCCCCCGGCAGCAGCGTTTGTGTTCCGTTGACCAGCACCATTCGCAAGCCCACCGCCTCTCCGGTTCGGTCGGGCGGCGCAAGCCTGTGAAGCAGCGCAAGCACCAGCGGCTGCGAAATGCCAAGCCCCATACCCAGCACAAACGACAGGATCATCATCACAGGCAGCGATTCTGTGAGCGGGTACAGAAAATAAATCACGCATCCCACAACATGCGAGGCCAGGATCATCGGCCATTCAGACACTCGCCGCGCGAGCCAGGGAATCGCGACCCGAATGACGAAGGTCGCCGCTGAGTACGATGCCAACAGAATGCCGATCGCGGACGCCGACAGGCCTATCGCAGAGCCATAGATTGGAACGACGAACTGGTGAACGTCCCAGGCGGCAGACACCACGCCCACAGACAGATAAACCCGACGCAACGCGGGATCGCGCAACAGGTCAAACACGCTTTGTTCGGACGACGTTTCACGCGACTGCTGCGGAATTCTGGGCCGCTCCTGAAACTTCACTCGGCTGAGCCACCAGGCAGTGCCCAATGGCAGCACGAGTAACGCAACAAACGCGGCGCGAAACCCTGCGTAGTCAATGATCGGGCCCACCAACAAGGGGCCGATGAATGAGGACACCGAAAAACCCACCGCCAGCATGCCAAAGTTGGTTGACCGCGCTGCCGGGCCGCCCAGTTCGCCACCGAGCTTCTGGATGGCGACATTCACGCCCATAAAACCGAGCCCAGTCGCGGTGCTTGCCAGGAAGAGCGAACCCACCTCCCAGGACAGAGCTGGCGCAAGAATGGCTACCGTCAATGTAGCCAACCCCCAGAACATCGGCTTGCGGGTTCCGATTCGATCGATGAACCGACCTGCTGGCACCGACAGAATCATGGGCAGCAAACCGAAAAACGCCATCAGGAGGCCGATGGTAAATGCCGACGCGCCCAGTTCGATTCCGCCCAGCGTCACGGCAATGCGGCAGCCGACCAGCGCCGCGTGAGACAGCACTGACATTCCGACCAGCGTCAGGAGCACCCGCCGGTGCCCTGCGTCCAGGTCGGATGCTGTGCCTTCGGTCATCCGGCGCGGGCAGCCACCCAGCCCGCAACACTGGCCAGCGCAGCTGGCAACTGATCGGGCTGCGTGCCCCCGGCCTGCGCCATGTCGGGTCGACCGCCGCCCTTGCCGCCCACCTGCTGGGCAACATGATTGACGAGGTCTCCCGCCTTGACGCGGTGGGTGGCGTCAGCGGTAACACCCGCGATCAGGCTAACCTTGCCGCCATCAACGGCGGCCAGCACGATTGCCGCGGTGCGAAGCTTGGCCTTCAGCTGGTCTACCGTTTCGCGCAGCACTTTCGCGTCAGCGCCTTCGAGTCGGGCAGCAAGCACTCGGATACCGTTGACCTCGACCGCGCTGGCAGCCAGATCATCGCCTTGGGAAGACGCGAGTTTGGACTTAAGCCTTGCAACTTCCTTTTCAAGCGCGCGCACGGAATCAAGCAATTGAGCAAGCTTTGCCGGTACCTCTGCCGCAGAAACCTTCAGGGCGCCAGCGGTGTCGCTTAAGGTTGCTGAAACACCCTGGATCCAGGCAATGGCGTTATCGCCCGTGACCGCCTCCACCCGTCGAATGCCTGCTGCCACGCCCGACTCGGCAACGATTTTGAATGCGCCGATATCGCCGGTGCGGCTCACGTGCGTGCCGCCGCAGAGTTCGCGCGACGAACCGATATCGAGCACCCGGACCGAGTCGCCGTATTTTTCGCCAAAGAGCGCCATCGCGCCCCCCCGAACCGCATCATCGAACCCCATGACGCGCGCTTCAGTGGCCGCATTCGCGAGAATCTCGGTGTTGACACGGGCCTCGACCTGCCGGATTTCATCATCGGTGACGGGAGCGTGATGCGAGAAATCGAAGCGCGTACGCTCGGCATCCACCAGCGAACCTTTCTGCTGCACATGCGCGCCCAGTACTTCGCGAAGTGCCTTGTGCATCAGGTGGGTGGCAGAGTGGTTGCGCATCGTGCGAGCCCGCCTTACGGCATCGACCTCTGCGTTGAGCGCATCACCGACGCTTAGCTCGCCAGCCAGCAGCGTCCCATGGTGACCGAACACATCCGCCTGAATCTTGCGCGTGTCTTCCACCGCAAAGCGCGTCGCGCTGTTTGCAGACTGCAGCTGTCCTGCATCACCGACCTGGCCGCCCGATTCAGCGTAGAACGGCGTGCGATCCAGAACCACCACCGCCTCACGACCTGCAGAAACCGATGACGTCGCCACGCCGTCGACATACAGCGCCAGCACGCGGGCCTGCTCGACAACTAGATGGTCATAGCCATCAAAGCGTGTGTGGTCACCGCTGTAGTCAAGCCCTGCCGCCATCCGGAACTTGCCTGCCGCCCGCGCCTGATCGCGCTGGCGCTCCATGGCTACATCGAAGCCTGCTTCATCCACCGTGACGCCGCGCTCGCGGCAGACATCGGCGGTTAGATCGAGCGGAAAGCCGTAGGTGTCATAGAGCCTGAAAGCGGTGTCGCCGTCGAGAAGCTTGGTGCCTGAGCCGAGGGCCTGCTCGAGGATTGCCATGCCGTGCGCAAGCGTTTCGCCAAAGCGCTCTTCTTCCTGGCGCAGCACGTCTGCCACCCGATCGCGGGCTGCAGTGAGCTCGGGATAGGCGCCGCCCATCACCGCATCGAGTTCAGCCACCAGGCGGAAAAAGAACGGGTTGGATTGGCCCAGCTTGTGCCCGTGCCGCAGGGCGCGACGAATGATCCGGCGAAGCACATAACCGCGCCCTTCATTGCCTGGAATGACGCCGTCAACAATTAGAAACGAGCAGGCCCGAATGTGATCGGCAATGACTCGAAGCGATGGGTTGGCCAGATCGGTACACGCGGTCTCGCGCGCGGCGGCTCGAATCAGGTCTTGAAACAGATCGATTTCGTAATTGCTGTGAACGTGCTGCAGCACTGCCGCAATGCGTTCCAACCCCATGCCGGTATCGACACAGGGTTTGGGCAGCGGCGTTAGCGTGCCGGATTCATCGCGCTCAAACTGCATGAACACGAGATTCCAGATTTCGATGTACCGATCGCCATCGGCCTCAGGCGACCCGGGAGGGCCGCCCCAGATGCCGGGGCCATGGTCGTAAAAAATTTCGGAACACGGGCCGCACGGCCCGGTGTCGGCCATTTGCCAGAAATTGTCGGATGCGTAGCGGGCACCCTTGTTGTCGCCGATGCGCACAATACGCTCGGCTGGCACGCCGATTTCCTTGGCCCAGATGTCGTAGGCCTCGTCATCTTCCGCATAGACGGTGATCCAGAGTCGCTCTTTAGGCAGCGCATAGACCCCGGTGAGCAATTCCCAGGCATAACGGATCGCATCGCGTTTGAAGTAATCGCCAAACGAGAAGTTGCCGAGCATCTCGAAAAAAGTGTGATGCCTGGCGGTGTAACCGACGTTTTCAAGGTCGTTGTGCTTGCCGCCTGCGCGGACGCTGCGCTGCGAAGTGGTTGCGCGCCGGTAGTTGCGCTGCTCCTTACCCAGGAACACGTCTTTGAACTGCACCATGCCACTGTTGGTGAACAGCAGCGTGGGATCGTTGCCAGGCACCAGCGGGCTCGAAGCCACGATGGTGTGACCTTTGGATTCAAAGAATCGCAGGAATTTTTCTCGAATATCGGCCGACTTCATGGGGAGCCCGGTTAGAAATGCGCAACCCTTCATTTTACGTCGCGCCATGGAATCCTGTAATTTTCGGCCCCTCGGACAGGCACAGCGCCCGCTTCCTCCACCTTGCTATCGGACATTCTCATGAAGGCGATTCTCGACGGCATTCGTGTTCTTGACCTGACCCGGGTTCTGGCTGGCCCGTGGTGCACGCAAAATCTGGCTGACCTGGGCGCCGACGTGATCAAGGTGGAAAAGCCAGGCGACGGTGACGACACCCGCAGCTGGGGGCCACCGTTTCTAAAGAACCGCGACGGCAGCGAAACTCGCGACGCCGCGTATTTTCTGTCGGCAAATCGCAACAAACGATCGATTGCGGTGGATATCGCGTCGCCCGAGGGGCAGCAGGTCATCCGCGACCTGGCGCGAGTCAGCGATGTGGTCGCTGAGAATTTCAAAGTTGGGCAACTGCGCAAGTACGGGCTCGACTATGAAAGCCTGAAGGCAATCAATCCCCGTCTGGTGTATTGCTCGATCACCGGGTTTGGCCAGACGGGCCCGTGGTCGCACCGTGCCGGATATGACTTCATCATCCAGGGCATTGGCGGCCTGATGTCGGTGACTGGCGAGGCCGATGACCGACCCGGTGGCGGCCCGCAAAAAGCAGGCGTTGCGGTGGTGGATCTATTTACTGGGATGTACGCAACCCAGGCCATTCTCGCCGCACTGTTTCACCGCGAACGCACCGGTGAGGGCCAGTACATCGACGCGGCATTGCTCGATGTGCAGGTTGCCATGATGGCCAACATGAACACCAACTACCTCGTGAGCGGCCAACCACCCAAGCGCTGGGGTAATGCGCACCCGAATCTGGTGCCGTATCAGGCTTTCAAGGCCTCAGACATGTGGATCATTCTCGCAGTCGGTAACGACGATCAGTTCCGCCGTTTCTGCGAAGTGGGCAATTGCCTGGAGCTCACCCGCGACCCGCGCTTTGTTCATGTTCCCGATCGGATCCGTAACCGGGATCAGCTGGTACCGATTCTGGGAGAGATCATTGCGCAGCGCACCGGAGAGCAGTGGATCAACGGTCTCGAGGCGGCTGGCGTGCCCTGCGGGCCCATCAACAATCTGGCCCAGGTGTTTGAGAATCCGCAGGTGAAAGCGCGCGGCATGCGCCAGTCGATCGAGCGTGAAGACTCGGGGCCTATCGAGTTGGTGACCAACCCGGTCCGCTTCAGCGAAACGCCAACCACCTTGAGACGCCCACCGCCTCGTCTGGGCGAACACACGGAAGAGGTGCTTCGTGACGTGCTCGGTTACACCTCGGACAGCATCGAGGGCCTGGTACATCGCCAACGCTGAGCGGTCTGACCCTGGTGAAAACCCTCGCCACACTCGGATCCCCGATACAGGCCCCGTTTACGCAGCCCCCCCCTTCGGCTACCATCGCGGCTCGCCATAACCAAAGACCGGCTGAACGGGACGCCTCGTTCAGCCAAGACCGACGCCAGCAAGCGCAGCGAAAGGAGACCACTGGTGAAGCTTCGTAATCATCAGGATTTTTGGTCGGGGATGATGTTTGTCGTCCTCGGCGTTTTGTTCATGGTGTTGTCGCGCCAGTATCAGCTTGGTACCGCGGCCAAGATGGGCCCGGGATATTTCCCCACGGTCCTGGGTGGCATCCTCACGGTGCTCGGTCTCATGATCGTCGCCAGCGCATTCTCCAAATCCAACCCCGAAGCGAAGCTCTCCCCGGTGGGCTGGCGAGAACTTTTCTTGCTGCTGCTGGGCGTTCTTTTGTTCGCGATCCTGTTGCCCAAGCTTGGGCTAATCGTGTCGCTATGGGTTCTGATCTTCGTCTCGGCGCTGGGCAGTCACGAGTTCAACCTGAAGGAAACCTTCCTTTCGGCAATCGTGCTGAGCGTGCTGGGATGGGGCGTGTTCGCCAAGGGTCTTGAACTGCAACTCGCGGTTTGGCCCAAGTTCCTCACGCAGTGACCGGAGCGCGACGATGGATAGTCTTATTACAAATCTCTCGCTCGGCTTCTCGGTCGCGGCAACGGTTACCAACCTGTTTTACTGCTTCGTTGGCGTGCTGTTCGGCACGCTGGTGGGCGTATTGCCAGGCATTGGACCGCTTGCCACCATCGCGATGCTGCTGCCCATTACCTACAAGATGACCGACCCCACCACGGCGCTCATCCTGCTGGCGGGCATCTACTACGGCGCGCAGTACGGCGGCTCCACCACGGCCATTCTCGTGAAGCTGCCAGGGGAAACATCCTCGGTGGTAACCACGCTGGACGGCTACCAGATGGCGCGGGTGGGTCGAGCCGGACCTGCGCTGGCCACCGCTGCAATCGCCTCATTCTTCGCAGGCACCGTCTCCACGCTGGCCATCGCGGCCTTCGCCCCACCACTGGCTGAGGTTGCTTTCAAGTTCGGCCCGGCAGAGTACTTCTCGCTGATGGTGCTGGGCCTGATCGCGGCGGTCGTGCTGGCGCAGGGCTCGATCGTCAAAGCGCTGGCCATGGTGGTACTGGGCCTGCTGCTGGGCATGATCGGCACTGACGTGAACTCTGGCGTTGCGCGGTTCTCGTTCGAGATCCCTGAACTTACAGACGGTATCGAGTTCGCTGCAGTGGCGATGGGCATGTTCGGCTTTGGCGAAATCATTGCCAATCTCGAGCAGCGCGACAACCGGCAGGTGTTCACCAGCAAGGTCGGTCGACTGATGCCGTCGAAGGAAGATTTCCGGCGGATCGTCTTCCCGATCGTGCGCGGCACGGTACTGGGCGGTGCGCTGGGCATTCTGCCTGGCGGTGGATCGGTGCTGTCGGCGTTTTCGGCCTATGCAATCGAGAAGAAAATCTCGAAGACGCCCGAGAAATTCGGCACCGGCATGATCGAAGGGGTTGCGGCCCCCGAAGCGGCCAACAACGCAGGTGCTCAAACCTCGTTTATTCCGATGCTGACGCTGGGCATTCCCACCAACGCCGTGATGGCGCTGATGGTGGCGGGCATGATGATTCACAACATCCAGCCCGGCCCGCAGGTGATGACAGCCAATCCCAAGCTGTTCTGGGGTCTGATCGCCTCGATGTGGATCGGTAACCTGATGCTGCTGATTCTCAACCTGCCGCTGGTGGGCTTGTGGATCAAGCTGCTCACGATTCCTTATCGAATCCTGTATCCCGCCATTCTGATGTTCTGCTGTATCGGCGCCTACTCGCTCAACAACTCGGTGTTCGACATTTACATGACGATACCGTTTGCGATCCTGGGCTACGTGTGCGTGAAGCTCAATTGCGAGCCAGCGCCGCTCCTGCTTGGCTTCGTGCTGGGTAAGCTGATGGAGGAATATCTGCGACGGGCCATGACGATCTCGCGAGGCGACCCGATGGTGTTCGTCACCCGTCCGCTGTCGGCCACCATGCTCGCAATCGCAGCGGTGCTTCTGATCATCGTGTTCTTACCGGCAGTGGCCAAGAAACGAGAACAGGCGTTCGCCGAAGAAGAGAAGTAGCGACGCTCATCGCCCCCGGGCGGAACGCTCCGCCCAACAAAAAGCCCGCGTTGATCGCGGGCTTTTTGTTTTCAGGCTGGCCTGAGCGAGACGGTTAACGATCGCTGGAAGCCCGATCGCGCTGGTTTCTGCGCCGCAGCTGGCGTACGCCCCATGCGGCCGCGACAATCGCGAGCAGGATCATGCCCAGATGATCGGGCTCGGTCAGCAGATGCATCACCGCCTGCAGCCAGTCTGAGCCGTGATGACCTGGATGGGCAAGCGCCGTGACCGGAACTCCGACTGCAAGTAGGCCGGCGATCAATCGATGCAGGAAGGCGCCCGCACGGGGTAACTGGAGCGTTGGGATTGTCATGATGATCCTCTCAGAAAAATCAGTGAACCAGCAGGCCACGGGTTTCGATGTGACGAACCACTTCGTCCAAGCCCTGCCCAGTCTTGAGGTTGGTAAACACAAAAGGCCGCTCACCCCGCATCTTGCGGGCATCCTGCGCCATCACTTCGAGCGAGGCGCCTACGTACGGGGCCAGGTCGATTTTGTTAATGACCAGCAGGTCGGACTTCATGATGCCTGGGCCACCTTTGCGGGGAATCTTGTCGCCAGCTGCCACGTCGATGACATAAATCGTGAAATCAGACAGCTCGGGGCTGAAGGTGGCGGCCAGGTTGTCGCCGCCACTTTCAACCAATACGAGCTGAAGGCCGGATAGCCGACGCTGCAGACGCTCGACCGCTTCGAGATTGATCGATGCGTCTTCGCGAATCGCCGTATGCGGGCAGCCTCCAGTTTCGACACCCAGGATGCGCTCAAGTGGCAACGCATCGTGGCGCGCCAGAAACTCAGCGTCCTCGCGGGTGTAAATGTCGTTGGTGACCACCGCCATGTTGTAACGGTCGCGAAGCTGTCGGCACAGTGAGAGGGTCAGCGCGGTTTTGCCGGATCCGACTGGACCGCCAATTCCCACCCGAAGCGCCGGATGATTACCCGACGGCACGGCAGCAGGCGTTGACATTGCGGGTGCTGAGGTTTGCATCGTGATGTGACTCCTGGAGGGCATTGGGCTGTCTATGAACGGAACAGCCGTGAATACTGGGTTTCGTGTTGTGCGCTGGCAATGGCAAAACCTGGCGCGAAATTACTTGCATGGATGGGGTGACCGTTACCCCTGGTGCAGTCGGCACAGCGCGCGATCACCTGAGCGAGCGCGGGATGCAGCGCACTAAACAGCCGCTGTCCAGCCTGCTGGCCAAGCGGAACCGCCTTGATGGCGGCCATCACCTGATTCTCGAGCCACGCCCACAGCCATGCCGACAGCGCGGCAAGCGGTTCAAGCTGGAACGCACGGGCGGCAAACGCCCAGGCAAGCGGTAACCCACATTCGGCCTCTTCTGAACGAAGCGAGTCGACCTGGCTACGCAGTGCAGGCTCGAGTTCGAGTCCTGCGAGCATCTGCAATAGCGACTGCCCCATCTGCAGCGTTTCTGCTCTTAATTCAGCGGTTTCGCGCGACGCGAGCCAGCGCTGATGCAGGCGATCGACGCTCGCATCATCGCCTTCGGCGACCGCGCGAAACAAGGCAATCGCAAGCGGGGCGTCAAATCGACCGATATTGGCCTCGAGCAGACTGGCAATCCAGTGCCGGACATCGCTTTCCGACTGCACCCACCCCGCATCAATGGCTGACTCAAGCCCCTGCGAATAACTGAAACCGCCAATCGGCAATGCCGGGCTTGACAGCCGCATGAGCGACAAGAGCGCTGCGGGGTCGAGCGAAACGGTGGGGGTAGTAGGATCAGACACAGCAGGCGTGAGCAGCGGCGTGGGTTAGCGCTTAAGAGGGTCGGTGAGAAAGTCGTGAATGCGCGGCGAGTGCCGGGCATCGGCATGCTGGCCCGACGCCCGCGCAAGCTCTGGCTCATGGTGATGCGACGCGTCATGTGAATGGCCATGATCATGCGCAGGGTCATGCTCTGATCCGTGGGAATGCGAATGCGCATGCGCGCCCCCCGCATAAGCGCCGCCCTCGGGATCAAAACTGTCATCAACCAGCGTGATGCTGCCCCCTAAGCCTCGCACCATGCCTTCCAGCACATGGTCGTACTGCAGTCGGAGCCAGCCGTCGCCAACCTGCACCGGCACATGTCGGTTGCCCAGGTGGTAGGCGATTCGGGAGAGTGCGGTGGCGCTCTGGGCGGTCACGTGAATCAGCTCTTCTGGCGCGGCGTGTACCCGAAGCGCCTCGCCCGAATCGGTCGCAATCAGATCGCCCTCGCGCAATACCGTGCCACGCGGCAGATCGAAGCCCACCGACTCACCGGCACGCGCACCGCTTCGGATGACGGTTCGCATCCTCGACTTCTGGCGCCATTCAAACGCCAGATCGATCTCACCGACGAGCTGCTCAGGCAAACCACCCAGTTTTCGAAAGATCAGCATGACAGGCCCCGCTCAGAACAGGAAGTAGCGCTGCGCCATGGGCAGCACGGTGGCGGGCTCGCAGGTAAGCAACACACCATCGGCGCGCACCTGATAGGTCTGCGGGTCCACCTCGATGTTTGGCATGGCGGTGTTGTGGATCAGATCGGTTTTGCGCAATGAGCGCATACCGCGCACCGCCACGGCACGACGCGCCAGCCCCAGTTGCGCTGGTAGCCCCGCCTCGAGCGCAGCCTGCGATACAAAGGTGAGCGAGCTGTCAGCGAGCGCACGGCCGAACGCGCCGAACTGCGGGCGGTAGTGAACGGGCTGCGGCGTGGGAATCGATGCATTGGGGTCACCCATGGCTGCGAGCACAATCTGCCCGCCCTTGATCACCATGGAAGGCTTGACGCCGAAGAACGCTGGCTTCCAGAGCACGAGGTCGGCGAACTTCCCAACCTCTACCGACCCCACCTCATGCGCAATGCCATGTGTGATCGCTGGATTGATGGTGTACTTGGCGATGTAGCGTTTGGCGCGTGCGTTGTCATGACGCGCGCTGTCGCCCGGCAGGCCGCCACGCTGCGCCTTCATCTTGTGTGCGGTTTGCCAGCAGCGAAGAATCACTTCGCCGACCCTACCCATTGCCTGCGAATCCGATGACATCATTGAGAAGGCACCGATGTCATGCAGGATGTCTTCGGCAGCAATGGTTTCGCGCCGGATGCGACTCTCGGCGAAGGCCACATCTTCGGCGATGTTCGCATCAAGGTGATGGCAGACCATCAGCATGTCCAGATGCTCGTCGATCGTGTTGACCGTGTACGGCCGCGTCGGGTTGGTGGAAGACGGCAGCACGTTGGGTAAGCCACACACGCGAATGATGTCTGGCGCATGACCGCCACCTGCGCCCTCGGTGTGATAGGTGTGAATCGTGCGGTCTTTGAAGGCCGCGATGGTGGTTTCCACGAAGCCCGATTCGTTCAGCGTATCGGTATGAATCGCCACCTGCACATCGAACCGGTCGGCCACAGCCAAACAGGTATCGATGGCCGCGGGCGTCGTGCCCCAGTCTTCATGAAGCTTCAAGCCGATGGCGCCTGCGCGCACCTGCTCGGCAAGCGCCTCAGGGTTCGAAGCGTTACCTTTGCCCGTGAACCCCAGGTTCATCGGGAACCCTTCGGCCGCCTTCAACATGTTGGCCATATGCCAGGGGCCTGGCGTACAGGTGGTGGCATTGGTTCCGGTAGCGGGCCCCGTGCCACCGCCGATCATGGTGGTGACACCCGAGGCAAGCGCTTCGTCAATCTGCTGCGGACAGATGAAATGAATATGGGTGTCGATGCCACCCGCCGTGATGATGGAGCCCTCGCCCGCAATCACCTCGGTTGAAGCGCCAATCACGATATCAACGCCCGGCTGAATATCGGGGTTACCCGCTTTGCCGATCGCAGCAATCCGACCATTCTTGATAGCGATATCGGCCTTGATGATGCCCCAGTGATCGAGGATCAGCGCATTGGTGATCACGGTATCGGCCACTTCCGCTGCGAGTCGCTGGCTCTGGCCCATGCCGTCACGAATCACCTTGCCGCCGCCGAACTTCACTTCTTCGCCGTAAACCGTGCGATCTTGTTCAACCTCGATCCAGAGACCCGTGTCAGCCAGTCGAACCCGATCGCCCACTGTTGGGCCAAACATTTCCGCATACGCGCGTCGACTGATTTTCATCGTTTGATCTCCGGCAGCGGGCCATTGACGCGGCCCTGGAAGCCATAGACGATCCGTGCGCCCGACAAAGCCACCAGTTCTACGGTGCGCGACTGTCCGGGCTCAAAACGAACCGCAGTGCCCGCGGCAATGTTCAGCCGAAACCCGAGCGCTGCAGCACGATCAAACTCGAGCGCATCATTGGTTTCAGCGAAGTGATAGTGCGAACCCACCTGCACCGGACGGTCTCCGCGGTTGGCAACCTGCAGCGAGATCACAGGCCGCCCCACGTTTAATTCGATATCGCCTTCGAGCGTGTCGATGGCGCCTGGAACAAGCGGCTCGTGGCCCGGTGATGCATTAACTGTCATGGCATGGATCCTCGATTCAGACGATGGGCTGATGCACAGTGACCAGCTTGGTTCCGTCGGGAAAGGTGGCTTCAACCTGAATTTCCGGAATCATTTCGGCCACCCCTTCCATGACATCGTCGCGCGACAGCAGCGTGGTGCCGGCATGCATCAGCTCGGCAACCGTGCGACCGTCGCGCGCGCCCTCCATGATGGCTGCGCTCAGAAACGCGACTGCCTCGGGATAGTTGAGCTTCAAGCCTCGCGCCCTGCGGCGTTCAGCCAGGAGGGCTGCCGTGAAGATCAGCAGTTTGTCGCGTTCACGCGGTGTCAGTTCCATGGATAGGCTCTCCACAAGTGCCTGAACGATAAGCCGTCGGGCACGATAATTTGATTGTCGATCATGGCCACGATCCGCATCAGGTCGCCCAGATTCTGGGCGGGCAAGCCTCGCGCCCGATTACGATCGGGCGGCACGCTGCCCAGGCAGCGCGTAACACCCGCCATCCTGCTTCAGCGCCAGGCCCGCGCCAGCGAAGTACCACCAGGCCCGGCAGCGCGCTCACCGCCCAATCGCCAGGCAAGTGCTGATGCAGTGCGCGGATGCGCTCGATGATCGCAGAACGCCCGTCGGGGTTCGACGCAATGACCATCGTGGCAAAGGCCGGAAGTCCCGCCAGTCCTGCCTGGGCGGAAAGAATCGGCGAGCCACCTTCAATGTGGGCCTGTTCGAAAAAAATCAGGCGTCCATCGTGCGTGATCTCGAGTTGCGAGCGGATCTCGCCGCTGGCAAAACGAAGATCGCTGGCGGGTCGTCCCAGGCACACCAGATCGGCAGCCATCACCGACCCCGAACCCTGAAGGTCGATCCGGGTTCGCCAGTCGGCCACCGCGCCATCAAAAACGATGGTCTCGAGTGGCAGCCACTCCAGGCTTGCCCGGTCGGCTACTGACAGTGAGATCGATTGCCAGGCGCGCGGGTCAGCCGCCTCGGCGTTGGCCCGGTACCACTTCGCCGCACCGGGCGACGTGATAAGCGCTCGCGCACCCTCACGCGCGTCGATCGCGATGGCAAGCTGATCGCCGGATGCGATTCCACCCGGAGGATGGACGACCACCTGATGCCACAGGCCTGGCCCCTCCGGTGTGAAGCCTTTCTGCACGCGCAGCGGCCCGCGGTGTGAGCGAACCACCGGGATAGTGGCTTCGCCACGCTGGGCAAAGGCGAGATCAAGACGGGCGTGCCAGCCTGGTGAGGCCGATGCGGTAACGCCCGCCGAATCCAGGCCGATACTTTGGGGTCTTCCGAGTTCAGGGGCGTTCAATCAAGTTCACCAGAGGAGCCACGGCGCTGCGTTCCGCGCGATGCGGAGTCACGTTTACTCGAAGCATATCGGGTTGCCCACCGCTGCAATCGGATGCCCGTTTACTTTTCTCGACCGCGCAAAACGTGTGCCGATCCAATGCGCACCGAAGGGGTGCAAAAAGCAGTGCCGGCCTCGTATCCCTTCGCCTCCGCTTGCCCGGCGCACCGAGTTGGGGCGCAGGCCAAGGCTATCGAGGGGCTTTCAGCGGGGCCTCTGCTAAGCTTTCAGGCTTTTCGCGATCGGGCCAGCGCAGCGGTCGCGACCACGCCCCGCGACGGCAGCTTGCCCGTGACCCCAACCGATTCTTCCAACCTTAAAGTCCTCGCCTTCGACGTGTTCGGAACCGTCGTCGATTGGTATGGGTCGATTGCACGCGAGGCAATGGCGTCGCCGGTGGGCCTGTCGCGCGAGCAGGCGCAGGCTTTCGCACTCGCCTGGCGCGAGGGCTATCGCCCCGCGATGCAACGCGTGCGAAGCGGCGAACTGGGCTGGACCCGAATCGACGATCTGCATCGAATGATCCTGGATGGCATCCTGCCCCGATTTGGTCTTGAGCATCTCAGCTCAGCCGAGCGTGGCGCGCTCAATCTCGCCTGGCATCGTCTCGATCCCTGGCCTGACGCCGCACAGGGCCTGGTCGCGCTGCGCAAGCGTTTTCAGGTGTGCACGCTCTCCAACGGCAACCTGAGCCTCCTTGCCGATCTGGCGAGGCATGGGGACCTGCGCTGGGATCTGATTCTTTCGGCCGAAGTGTTTCAGCACTACAAGCCTGACCCGCAGACCTACCTGGGCGTGGCCAATGTTTTCGGTGTTGATCCGTCTCAGGTGATGCTGGTGGCCGCGCACAAAGATGACCTTCGTGCGGCTGCAGCCTGTGGGCTGCGCACTGCGTACATTGAACGGCCGATGGAGTTTGGCGCCGACGGTGTGGCGCGGGGTTTGAAAGATCTGTCCCGCTCACCCGACCTCGACTTCCACGCCACCGATTTTCTCGACCTCGCACGACAGCTGGAGTGTTCGCCTTGATTCATGCCCCGTTCAACTGGCATCACCACTATCCGGCGCCGCGCACGCCACAGTTCGCGCGTAACGTCGTGGCCACCTCGCAGTCGCTCGCGGCCCAGGCGGGTTTGCGCATGCTGATGCGCGGCGGCAACGCGGTCGACGCAGTGATTGCTGCAGCCGCTGCAATCACGATCGCAGAACCGGTGTCCAATGGCCTGGGCAGTGATGCATTCGCCATTGTCTGGGATGGCTCGGCACTGCATGGGCTCAATGCCTCGGGCACTGCGCCTGCCGCATGGGATCGCGCCTGGTTCGATCGCCACCATGGCGGTGCAATCCCGATGCGCGGCTGGGGCTCGGTCACCATTCCTGGGGCGGTCGGCGCCTGGCAGGCTTTGCATCAGAAGTTTGGGTCGCTGCCTTTTTCCGATCTGCTCGAGCCGGCGATTGACATCGCACGGCGTGGCTACAACGTGACGCCAGTCGTGCAGCGTAAGTGGGCTGCGCAAATCGACAAGCTCCGCTCGCAGCCCGGTTTTGAGCAGGCCTTCATGCCGTACGGTCGCGCCCCCGCGATTGGCGAGCGGTTCGTATTTGAAGACGCAGCCCGCTCGCTCGAGCGCATCGCCGCCACCGGCGGCCGCGATTTCTACGAAGGCGAAACGGCCGAGGCCATCGCTCGCCACGCCCGCGAACACGGCGGCGCCATCACGCAGGCCGATTTGCGCGACTGGCGGCCTGAGTGGGTTGGCACGCTGTCGCGGGACTATCACGGCTACACGCTCCATGAGATACCGCCCAACGGGCAGGGCATCGCAGCGTTGATGGCGCTTGGCATTCTGTCGCACTTCGATCTGAAGTCGTTACCGGTGGACTCGGCCGACAGCCGCCACCTTCAGATCGAAGCGATGAAAGCAGCCTTTAGCGAGGTGTATCGGCATGTGGCCGATGCACGCGCGATGACCCGCGTCACGCCTTCCGATCTGCTCGATGACGGACGACTCGCTGCGCTGGCGGCCCGAATCCGCACTGACCGCGCCACCGACTTTGAACATGCGCTGCCGCCCGCCGGTGGCACCATTTACCTTACTGCCGCGGATGAGCGCGGCATGATGGTGTCGTTTATCCAGTCGAACTACATGGGGTTCGGCTCAGGCGTGGTGGTACCCGGCGTCGGCGTCTCGCTGCAGAACCGCGGCTACGGCTTCACCATGGATCCCCATCATGCCAACTGCGTGGCCCCCGGCAAGCGGCCCTTCCACACCATCATTCCTGCTTTCCTGATGCGCGATAACCAACCGCAAATGAGCTTCGGCGTCATGGGCGGCAATATGCAGCCGCAGGGGCATTTGCAGACGCTGGTTCGAATGGTCGATTACGGCCAGCATCCGCAGGCCGCCTGCGATGCACCCCGCTGGAAAGTCAATCGCGGACTTGCAGTGGATGTTGAGGACACGATGGAACCTGCGGTAGTTGAATCGCTGGCTGCGCGCGGTCACGCCATCTCCCGCATCGACGATCCTTATATGGACTTTGGCGCTGGCCAGTTCATCTGGAAACTGAGCGATAACCTTGAGGACGGCTATGTCGCAGCCAGCGACAGCCGTCGCGACGGCGCTGCCGTCGGATTCTGAGGAGCACACGAACATGACCACCAAAACCTACGATCCCGTGCCCGCCAAAAAAGTCGCCTTCATTGGCCTCGGTGTCATGGGCTATCCCATGGCGGGTCACCTGAAGCGTGCAGGTCACTCGGTGACGGTGTACAACCGCACCGCTCCCAAGGCCAGCCAGTGGGTGGCGGAATACGGCGGCGCCGCGGCGCCCACGCCTCGCGACGCTGCGCGCGATGCCGACATCGTGTTTGCGTGCGTCGGTAACGACGATGATCTGCGCTCGGTCGTGCTGGGTGACCAGGGCGCCTTCGCGGGCATGAAGGCAGGCGCCATCTTCGTCGATCACACCACAGCCTCGGCGCTGGTGGCCCGCGAACTCTACGCGGCAGCCCAATCACTTGGCCTTCATTTCGTTGATGCGCCGGTCTCTGGCGGTCAGGCAGGCGCGGTCAACGGGCTGCTGACGGTGATGTGCGGTGGCGATCAGGCGGCTTTCGATGCGGTCCGGCCAACGGGCATGGCGTTCGCGCGGGCTTTCACCCGCATTGGCGATAGCGGCGCAGGGCAGCTCGCCAAGATGGTGAATCAGATCTGTATCGCGGGACTGGTGCAGGGCCTCTCCGAAGGGGTCGCCTTTGGCATGAAAGCAGGGCTCGATATGAAGCTCGTGCTCGAGGTAATCGGCAAAGGCGCTGCGCAGTCCTGGCAGATGGACAATCGCGGCGGCACCATGGTCGACAACAAATTTGATTTTGGCTTTGCGGTTGACTGGATGCGCAAGGACCTTGGCCTGTGCATCGACGAGTCGCGCCGCAACGGCGCAGCGCTGCCGGTGACCGCGCTGGTCGATCAGTTTTACGGCGACGTCCAGCGCATGGGCGGCAGCCGCTTCGATACCTCAAGCCTGATCTGCAGGCTGGATGGCCGTCGTGGCGGCAAGGCCTGAGACACAGCGCACTGGCACCCGCCACGCCGTTGATGCGTCATCGTCTTTGTCATGCGCCGACTGATTCGCTCCCTCGTCATCGCCTTGGCCTGTTTTGCCACGCTGTCGCTTACCGGAGGCTGCATGGGTCTGTTCAGCGGACATCCGCCTGATCGTTTGGGTATCGCGGGTGGGCGGCTTCAGCCTATCGCGGCTGAACGCCAAAACGCGGTATCCAGCTTCGCCGATACCGCGTACCACCGGATTGACCCCATTGCCGCAGGCCCCGACCCTCAGCGAACCTTCGACCGGCTGGTCACACTGGTGGCAGCCGAGCCCCGTGTTCGAGTGATCGACCAGCGGCCCGGTTATCTGTACGCCGAGTTTCGAAGCCGGTGGCTAAGGTTCGTCGATGACGTCGAGTTTCTGCTCGACGCCCCGAATGCGACAATTCATGTCCGATCAGCCTCGCGCCTGGGTTACAGCGATCTTGGCGTCAACCGCCGCCGAATCGAACATCTTCGCGCGCGCCTGAATGCTGTGAACGCAGCGGCTTCCAGCGCACTGTCTTCCTCATCTGCCACCGGCACCTTGCGTGCCACTCACGGAGAATCCGTCATGACCACCCACACCACCGAATCGGGTCTGCAATATCAGGATGTCGTCGAAGGCAGCGGCGACGAAGCCAAAAGCGGCGCCTACGTCACAGTGCACTACACCGGCTGGCTTTATGAGAACGGCGAAACAGGGCGCAAGTTCGACTCAAGCAAAGACCGCAACGACCCTTTCAGCTTTCCGCTGGGCGCCGGCCATGTGATCCGGGGTTGGGATGAAGGCGTGGCGGGCATGAAGATTGGTGGTACCCGCAAACTGATCATTCCGCCGCAACTCGGCTACGGCGCACGTGGCGCCGGCGGTGTCATTCCTCCCAATGCCACGCTGCTGTTCGAAGTGGAGCTCCTCGGTGTCTGAGCAAGCAGACCGCCCGTCGAATTTTCTTCGCGGGCTGATCGAATCCGATCTCGCGGCGGGGCGTCATGCCAACCGCCGCTGGGCGGGGCATCCGGGTATTGCAAGCGAGCATCGGGCGGGGGCTCCTGATCCCGCCAAAATCCGTACCCGCTTCCCGCCCGAACCCAACGGATACCTGCACGTCGGACACGCCAAATCCATCTGCCTGAACTTCGGATTGGCTCGTGACTATGGCGGCCGATGCCATATGCGCTTTGACGATACCAACCCGGTCAAAGAAGACCAGGAATACGTCGATTCGATCCTCGACGCGGTGCGCTGGCTGGGCTTTAATTGGGACGTCGAAGGCGAAAGCAATCTTTACTACGCAAGCGACTACTTCGACCGCTTGTGGGAATTCGCAGAGTGGCTGGTGCAGGCGGGCCACGCCTATGTCGATTCACAAAGCGCCGACGACATGCGTGCGGGGCGCGGCACCCTCACCGAACCTGGCCGCAACTCGCCCTACCGCGATCGCAGCCCCGAGGAAAGTCTTCGCCTGATGCGCGACATGCGTGACGGCAAACATCCAGAAGGCAGCCATGTGGTGCGCGCGCGCATCGATATGGCCTCGCCCAATATGAATATGCGCGATCCGGCGTTGTATCGGATCCGCTTCGCTGAGCACCATCGCACGGGCGACAAGTGGTGCGTGTATCCCATGTATGACTATGCGCATCCGATTTCAGATGCGCTTGAGAACATTACGCACTCGATCTGCACGCTCGAGTTCGCCGACCACCGCCCCCTTTACGACTGGCTGCTCGAGCGGCTGGCCGAGGGCGGCTTCTTCGACAAGCCGCTGCCGCAGCAGATTGAGTTCGCACGACTCAATCTCAGCTATGCGATCACCAGCAAACGCAAGCTCCAGGACCTGGTTCAACGCGGCCTGGTCAGTGGCTGGGATGACCCCAGGATGCCCACCATCGTAGGGCTTCGCAGGCGTGGCTATACGCCCGCATCCATTCAGCTGTTCGCAGAACGGATCGGGGTTGCAAAAGCAGATTCCTGGATCGACATGAGCGTGCTCGAACAGGCGCTGCGCGACGATCTGGAGGCAAGTGCCGCGCGCGCCGTGGCAGTGCTCGATCCGCTGAAGCTCGTCATTGAGTCCTGGCCCGAGGACCGCGAAGAGGCGTGCAGCGCACCCGTGCATCCGCAGCAACCTGAGCGCGGCCGGCGAAGCTTTCCGTTTACTCGCGAGCTCTTCATTGAGCGCGAAGACTTTGCGGAAACGCCGCCCAAAGGTTTCTTTCGCCTGTTCCCCGGTAACCGGGTGCGGCTTCGCTACGGCTATGTCATCGAGTGCACGGGCTTTGACCGCGATGCCTCCGGTCAGATCTGCGCGGTTCGCGCCCGCCACTTCGACGATTCCAAGTCGGGCACGCCAGGCGCCGACCTGTACAAGGTCAAGGGCAATATTCACTGGGTGTCAGCTAGCCATGCGCTAAAGGCGCAGGTTCGGCTCTACGACAGGCTGTATCGCGACCCGCAACCCGATGCGGGCGGACGCGATCCCCTGCAGTCGTTGAACCCCGAGTCGCTACGCACGATTGAAGCGATGCTTGAACCGGCGCTTGCCCACGCGGCCCCCGAGGACCGGTTTCAGTTCGAGCGGCACGGCTATTTCGTCGCCGACCGAATCGACTCAAAACCTGGCGCGCCGGTGTTCAACCGTGCCGTAGGACTGAAAGACTCCTGGGGAGGCGGTGTGCGCGGCTAGCGTCTCAGCACGGAATCCGCCACAAACGGATTGTGCTGGCGCTCGTCACCAAATGTGGACATCGGTCCATGCCCAGGCACGAAGGCCACATCATTGCCAAGCGGCCAAAGCCGGTCGGTGATGGAGTGGATCAGCGTGTCGTAGTTGCCGCGCGGAAAATCGGTGCGGCCGATCGAGCCCTGAAACAGCACGTCGCCCACAATGGCGAGCCTGCTCGGCGCGTGAAAGAAGATGACGTGGCCCGGCGTATGGCCCGGGCAATGACGAACCTCAAGGGTCTGCTCGCCAAACGACACGGTATCGCCGTCGGCAAGCCAGCGATCGGGCTCGAAGGCCTCGAGGCGCGCAAAGCCAAAGCGCACACCCTGCTCCGGCAACTGGTCAATCCAGAAACGATCGTCTGGGTGCGGGCCCTCAAGCGGTACATGGTGGCTGCGCGCAAACTGCGCCGACTGCCCGCAGTGATCAATGTGACCGTGTGTGAGAAACACTTTCTCGAGCGTGGCGCCTTCCGAGGCCAACGCACGCTCAATCCGGTCAAGGTCACCACCCGGATCAATCGCCGCCGCACGCCGTGTCGTTTCGCAGATGAGGACCGAGCAGTTCTGCTCGAACGGTGTCACAGGGACGATCAGAAGTTTCAGGGTCATGAACAGGGCTCAGTCGCGCGGCGCGGCCGGATGATTGGGTTGCCAGGCATGTTCGCGCAGCAGCTCAAAAGGTACGATTCGCAACGCATTCTCATGCGTGGCTTCCAGGACGACAGGCGGCGCAACCCCTGCCAGACAGGCTTCGAGCCAGCGACTGGCGCACAGACACCAGCGATCGCCCGGCTTCAATCCGGCAAAACGCCATTGCGGCCGAGGCGTCACCAGGTCATTGCCGCGGAGCATCGAAAAATCGAGGAACTCGCTGGTGACACGTGCGCACACCGTGTGGCTACCGGTATCCTCTGGACCCGTATCGCAACAGCCTGTGCGCATAAAGCCGGTGAGCGGATCGTAGGAGCAAGCCTGCAGCGGGCTACCCAACACGTTCAGCGGTTGTTCGGTGATCACGGCGTCGCTTCCTTCCTGGACGGCCCTCCATTGTCGCATCGCACGCAGCCAACCAGCCAGCATATTTCCCCGTAACCTATGAGCCTGATCGAAGTGCCGCCCCAATCGGTCATGGACGCTTGAACGATTGCTGAGTTTCCGATGAGCGACGCCGACCTGTCTCTCGACCTTCTCGGATCCTCCGTTGCACCTCGACGGGGCGATCCCGCACCCAGCCCCACGCGTCTGGATCGTCCCGCAACGCTCAATCAATACGCGCGGCAACTGTTTCTTGGCACGTCATCCTGGTCGTTTCCAGGCTGGGAGGGGCTGGTCTATGCCAAGGCGCTTCCTGAATCGAAGCTGTCCAAGCAGGGCTTGATCGCCTACTCCCAACATCCCCTCCTGAACGCGGTCGGCATCGACCGCGGGTTTTACGCAGCGCTGACACGCGCGCAGTTCGAACATTACGCCAGCCAGGTACCGGACCACTTTCGATTCCTGGTGAAAGCGCCTCAGCTGATCACTGACGCCACCGTGCGCGACGAAAACGGAAAACCCGGCGCGCTCAATCCCACCCACCTTGATGCAGCCACGGCAATTTCGCAGTTCATTACGCCCTGCATGGAGGGTCTGGTCGCGAAAGCAGGCGTGCTGGTGTTTCAGGTCTCACCGCTGCCCCGCGCGTGGTTATCGGACACCGCCGCGTGGATCGCGCGGCTGGGCGAGTTTCTGAAGCAACTTCCGCAAGGGCCCTGCTACGCGGTGGAACTGCGGGATCCTGAGCTGATCACGCCCAGGCTGATGCGCACGCTTGCCGAAACCGGTGCCCGCTACTGCCTGAGCCTGCATGACCGGATGCCGCCAATTGACCGACAACTGCGCGCACTCGATGCCCTGAACGCGCTTCGACCCGGTGCCCTGATCGTACGGTGGAATCTGCACCAGGGTCTGCGCTATAACGCCGCCCGCGAACAATACGCGCCCTTTAACAGGCTGGTGGATGAAGATCTACCCACCCGCATGGCCCTTGCCAGACGCGCAGCCGACACCCTGCTGGCGGGCCAGCCTGTTACCGTGATTGCGAACAACAAGGCCGAAGGCAGCGCGCCGCTGACGCTTAACAAACTCGCGGGCGCCATTGCCGAGGCGCTGGCGCGCTGATCAGCCGCGCGCGAACCGCGCCCCGAAGGTCTTGCGATACTTCGCTACCTTAGGGGCCACCACCATCCGGCAATAGCCCTGCCAGGGATTGCGTTCGAAGTAACGCTGGTGGTAGGGCTCTGCCGCAAAGTAGTTGGACAGCGGCGTGACCTCGGTCACGATGGGGGCGCTGAACACGCGCTCACGAGACAGCTGATCCATGACTGCCTGCGCTTCCGATCGCTGGGCATCATCGATCGTGAAGATGGCCGAACGATACTGCGGTCCCTCATCGTTACCCTGCCGATCCGGCGTGGTCGGGTCATGAATCACGAAGAAGATTTCCAGCAGTTCGCGGAAACTGATGATCGCGTCGTCGAACTCAATGCGCACAACCTCGACATGGCCCGTATTGCCGTCGCACACCTGTTCATAGGTGGGTGACTGAACATGCCCGCCGCAATAGCCTGACTCGACCGCTGTCACACCTTTCACCTCGAGAAACACCGCTTCGAGGCACCAGAAACAACCACCGCCCAGAACCGCCTGCCGGATCATTGCATGCTCCTTATTTTGCAGACGCCGCGCGCTGGCGCTTGCCGGCATCGGTGCGACCACGCCCGAGCGTGCTGTGCAGTTGGGTGGCGCCTGTGTGGTATTGAACCGGCCAGGCTGCGCCGCGGTAATCCTGCTCGGCCGCGGCACGCAGCGTGAAGTAAGGATCGGCCAGGTGCGGACGGGCAAGCGCCACCAGATCCGCGCGGCCCGACAGCAGCAGCGTGTTCACCTGGTCGCCCGAGGTGATCGCGCCAACTGCCATCGTCGGCATGCCGACCTCCAGCCGAATCTGCTCCGAAAAACCCGCCTGGTACATGCGCCCGTACACCGGGCGCGCGGCGGGGTCGGTTTGTCCGGTTGAAACGTCCATCAGATCGCAGCCGGCAGACTTCAGCGCGCGCGCCACCTGGACCGAGTCGGCTGCGGTCTGCCCGCCCTCAATCCAGTCGGTGGCCGAGATCCGTACACTGATCGGGCGCTCGCGCGGCCAGGCTGCGCGAACCGCTTCAAACACCTCGAGCGGAAAGCGCATGCGGTTCTTGAGCGATCCGCCGTAGCGATCAGTTCTGCGGTTGGTAATCGGCGACAGGAAGCTGGCCAGCAGATAGCCATGCGCCATGTGGACTTCGATCATGTCGAAGTCGGTTTCGATGGTCAGTTCGGTGGCGCGGACAAACTCTGCAATGACTGCGTCCATATCGGCGCGATTCATTTCACGCGGCACCTGGTTGACGCCCTCGCGATAGGGGATGGGCGAGGGCGCGATGAGTGGCCAGTTGCGATGAACATCGGCAAGCGGCATGTCCATCTCTTCCCAGCCAACCTGCGTGGAGCCCTTTCGACCGGCGTGCCCGAGCTGCATGCAGAGTTTGGAGGCGGTGTGAGCGTGTACGAAATCAGCGATTCGACGGAAGCCCCGCGCCTGCTCCGAGTTCCAAAGGCCTGTGCACCCCGGCGTGATACGGCCTTCCGGGGACACGCAGGTCATCTCGACGAACACCAGTCCCGCACCACCCTGCGCGCGCGCGCCGTAGTGCACCAGATGCCAGTCGTTGGGTACACCATCCACCGCCGAGTACTGCGCCATCGGCGACACCACCACCCGATTGGGTAACCACAGCTCGCGCAGGCGGAAAGGCGCGAACATTGGCGGCGCAT
>CAZORB010000018.1:0-39379 GCA_964581825.1 uncultured Bordetella sp. | reverse complement strand
ATCAAGGAAGGCGGGCGGTTCGCAGTGCTCACCGACATCCTTGGCGACGAAGATCACCTTGGCGACATGGACTTCAAAGTGGCGGGCACCGAAACCGGTGTCACGGCGCTGCAGATGGACATCAAGATCCAGGGCATCACCCGCGAAATCATGCAGGTGGCGCTGGCGCAGGCGCGCGAAGGCCGGCTGCATATCCTGGGCAAGATGCGTGAGTCGATGGGGGGGGCGCGTACCGAGCTTTCCGACTTCGCGCCGCGCATGTACACCATGAAGATCAACCCCGAGCGGATCCGCGACGTGATCGGGAAGGGTGGCGCCACGATTCGTCAGATTACTGAGACTACCGGCACGCAGATCGACATTCAGGATGACGGCGCCATTACCATCGCAGCGGTCGATGGGGCTGCCGCAGCACGCGCGCGCAAAATGATCGAAGACCTCACCGCAGAGGTCGAGATCGGCCGCATCTACGAAGGAACCGTGCTCAAGATTCTCGACTTCGGCGCCATCGTTCAGGTGATGCCTGGCCGCGATGGGCTGCTGCATGTGTCGCAGATCGCCAACGAGCGGGTCAATCAGGTATCCGACTATGTGAAGGAAGGGCAGGTGGTTCGCGTCAAGGTCATCGAAGCCGATGACAAAGGCCGTCTGCGCCTGTCAATGAAGGCTGCCGCCGCCGATGATGCAGCCGCCGCGGCAGCGCCGCAGCAGCCTGCAGGTTGAGGAGACCCGCGCGGTTCGTTAATCGCGCGGATACCAACGGCCGTTGTCGCTCTGCTCGGCGCGGCCGTCCTCTCTCAGCTTAAGTAAATGCGCGAGTAACGAGCGCTTCGCGGCGCCCCACAAAATCTTGGGTGTGTCGTCGTAGGCGACCTCTACCAGATCGTCGAGCGACCCATGAGGGCGCGCGTGCAGCGCCCCAAATACCTTGCTCTCGCGCTTCAGTCGATGGGCAATCAGCCGGTCGATTTCGTGCTTGGCACGGCCGAGCACGTGGCCATGCGCGGGCAAAATAGTGTCGAAGCGCTCACCCTTTAAACGTTCGAGTGACGCCAGGTAGTCGCGCATATTGCCATCAGGCGGCGTGATGACCGTTGTTGAGCCGTTAAGAATGTGATCGCCGGACAGCAGTAACGCATCCTCTTCCATCAGCAGGCAGAGGTGATGCTCGGTATGCCCCGGTGTGTGGATTGCGCGAACAGTGGTGTTACCTACCGTGATGCGGTCCCCGTCATGGAGCGTCTGGTCTGGAACCCATTTCCATTCGGGCGCGAAGTCTGGGCCCGTGGGTCGCCCGAACGTGGGAGCTCCAGTGAGTGACTGCAGCACAGCCGCGCCTGGCACGTGGTCCTGGTGCGCATGCGTGCAGAAGATCGCTTTCAGTTTCTTTCCGACAAAGGCATGAATCCGCGCAACGTGTGCGAAGTCTTCGGGGCCTGGGTCGACCACCAGATATTCATCGGGTCCGCCGATGATGTAGCAGTTAGTGCCAGGGCCCGTCATCCGGCCTGGGTTCGGTGCAGTGAGCCGCCAAAGGTTTTTTAGCAGCTGAACTGGCTGCTCGTGTTGCCAATCGAGGCTATGCAGCGGCCGGCCGTCTGGCACGACCAGTTCAAGCTCGCCATAAGGTGGCTCGTCTTCGCAGAAGCGCTCGATGCGGCCGCCTAGCAGCCCGGCGCGCGGCGAGCTGGTCCAGACGGTTGACTGGTTGCGGCAGTGGTCGATCGCATGGGCAACCGTGCTGAACCGGGACAGCTGGCGTAGCGTTCGGATGGTTGGAAAAATCATCTCGAACTCGCCGCGTTCGTGTTGTTCCAGCGCATGCGCCGGAATCACCCAGGTGGGTTCGAACTGCTCATGCCCGTCAGCCGATGGCTGCTGGTCTGCGGGCATACGGGCGATGAAAAATCGGGCATCAAAGCGCCGTGGAAGGTCGCGATCGGCGATCCAGTGGCTGAACCACCAGACCCGATCCAGCGCCAGGGTCCAGCCACGGGTGCTGAGCTGCGCGATCAGATCGCCATCATGGGTCCGGTTAAGCGCGTGCAAAGCCGACGCTGCAACAGGCTCTCCGTCGGCCTGGTTAGCCAGTAGCACACCAAGCTCTTCGAAGGCTTCGCGTACCGCTGCGGCGGCATAGCTCAGGATTTCGTCATGCTGGTCAGGCCGATAGCGGCTCGCGGCCCTAGCCTGCGGGGATTCATCAGCTGCATCAAGCGCGCCGCCAGGAAACACATAGGCCCCCGGCGCAAAACTCGCCTTCTCAGACCGACGGGTCATGAGGACTTCGAGGCCGTTGACGCCATCGCGCAGCAACAGAATCGTCGCGGCAGGCCGCAGCGGCGCCGGTTCACGCCATTCATGAAGATACTGCACGGGTCTCACCATAACGGCTTTTCCTCAGCGGGCAGATCGATTGCGCTGCTCAGAATGGTTTGCCTTCGCGGGCGCGAGCGAGCAACGACTCTGGTGGTTGGAAGCGCTCTCCGTATTGCGCGGCCAGTTCCGCGGCTCGCTCAGTGAAGCGTTGCAAACCCACGTGATTGATGTACTGGATAGCGCCACCCGTCCATGCCGGGAAGCCCCAGCCCAGAATCGATCCGATGTTGGCGTCGCGTGCGGATTCGAGCACACGTTCATCGAGACAACGTACGGTCTCGAGCGCCTGGATGGTGAGCAGTCGTTCTCGGATATCGTCGGCAGACGGCTGACGCTTGGCCCCGCGGGCAAACACGCTGAGCCCGCTCCAGAGCGTTTTCGGGCCATCGGCTGGGTAGTCATAAAAGCCCGCGCCCCAGGCACGGCCCAGGCGCTTGTATCCGTGCGACATTTTCTCGAGCACGTACACAGCCGATTCGGGCATGCGCCGCGATTTGACGCGATGAACATGCCGTTGAACGCGGACGATCGCTTTGGGTGGAGTGCCTGCGGCGGCGGGCTTTGCCTGCGCCGGGGCGTGCGAGTGGTCATGGCCGTGCGAGTGGCTGTGGTCGTGTGAATGATCGTGCGCATGATCATGGGCGTGATCGTGGGCATGGTCATGGGCATGATCGTGCGCAGGGTCATGGGAGTGCCCGTGGTCATGTGAATGTCCATGCCCATGATCGTGAGCATGGCTGTGCGCGTGGCTGTGATCGTGATCATGACCATGATCGTGACCGCAGCCAGGACCATGCTCATGATCATGATCATGATCATGCGAATGGCCCGCGGCCTCACGCTCGAGATCAGCCAGCTCCTGATGCAGAACATCGTCGGCCAGCTTTAGCGAGACCTCATCGAGCACCGCGAGTGGACCCACTGGCATGCCCGCCTGGACGGCAATGTTTTCGATCATGGCGGGCGGTACGCCCTCGCCAAGCAGTGCGAGCCCCTCGTTGACGAAGCTGCCGAACACGCGACTGGTGTAGAAGCCGCGAGAGTCGTTCACCACAATCGGCGTTTTGGCAATGGCCTGCACGAAATCAAACGCCTGCGCGAGTGTTTCCTCCGAGGTCTTGTCGCCTTTGATGATTTCGACCAGCTCCATACGATCGACTGGAGAAAAGAAATGCAGTCCAATGAAACGGTCGGGCCGGCTGCTTGCACGGGCAAGCCCTGAGATAGGCAGCGTAGAGGTGTTCGAAGCGAAGATCGCATCGGGCCGGAGCACCGCCTCGGCTTCCCGCGTGACCTGCGCTTTCAATTCGCGGTTTTCGAACACCGCTTCAATCACCAGGTCGCAGTTGGCCAGGTCAGTGACTGTGGCGGTCGGTGTAATCCGGGCCAGCACCGCGTCGGCTTCCGCAGCGGTCATCCGGCCCTTCTCTACCCGTCGGGCGAGCAACCGCGCGCTCACCTCGCGACCCGCCTGCGCCTTGTCCATCGTGACGTCTTTCAGCACGCAGGCAATCCCGCGATTTGCGCAGGCCCAGGCAATGCCCGCACCCATCATGCCGGCTCCCAGTACGCCTACTCGGCTGGGCTTCCAGCGGGGCGGGCCACTTGGACGGCTTGCGCCAGCCTTGATCTCATTCATCTGAAAGAACAGCGTACCGATCATGTTCTTTGCGACCTGTCCGGTGGCAAGCCTTGCCAGCCAGCGTGATTCGATTCGCATCGCGGTATCGAAATCAACCTGGGCGCCCTCAACCGCGCAGGCCATGATCGCGCCGGGTGCGGGATAGTTGCCCTGCGTTTTCTGCTGCAGCATTGCCGGCGCGATGGGAAGAACCGACGCGATTGCAGGGCTGGCGGGTGTGCCGCCCGGGATGCGCCACTTCGGATCATCCCAGGGCTGTCGCGCGGACGGGTTTGCCGCGATCCAAGCGTGTGCGGCTGGCAATAGCTGGTCGGCACTGGGTACGGTTGCGTGAATCAGGCCAGCCGCCAGCGCTTCTGATGGCTTATAGCGCTTGCCCTCGCTCAAGATGGGAAGTGCAGCCTGCAACCCGACGAGCCTGACCGTCTTCGTGACGCCACCTGCGCCAGGCAACAGGCCCAATGTGACCTCGGGAAAGCCCAACTGGATACGGGGATCATCGACGCACACTCGATGGTGGCAGGCGAGTGCGAGTTCCATGCCGCCACCCAGCGCACTGCCGCCGATTGCTGCGACCACAGGTCGCCCGAGCTTTTCCAGCCTTCTGAACGTGGACTTCAGCGCTTGAATCGACTCATAGAACGCCGGGCCATCTTCCGGTTGCACCGAGGCGAGCGCATGGAGATCGCCTCCCGCGAAGAAGGTGTTTTTCGCTGACGTGAGAATGACACCAGAGAGCGTATCTCGCTCGCCCTCCAACCTTGAGACAGCGTCGGCGAGCTCAGCCATGAATGCCGTGCTCATCATGTTGACCGCCTGCCCTGGGGCATCGAGGATCAGGGTAACGGTGCGGTCGGAGGCATATTCGAAGCGGATGCTGGACATGATGTCGGTCGTATGAAAGGGGGTCGGGTCAGCCGAAGCCTGGCGGGCTGGGCAATGATCAACCGAGGATGATAAACCCCGCAGACCGTGGCGCGGGCAAGCGCAAAGCTTCGGTAGACCCGGCCTTTAGCTTGAAGCGGTCTGTCGGAGTCCGATGCGGCCAGCTTCGAGAGACTCGGGTCTGCCGAACAGATAGCCTTGAACCTGATCAAATCCGGTCTGGCGAGCGAGCGCCAGCGTTTCCTGTGACTCCACCCGAGCCGCACAGGTGTCGATTCCCAGATCGCGGCAGGCATCCACCACTGTCTGAATGCAGCGCATGCTTTCGGCGCGATGGGGCCCTGGCGCAAGCGTTGATGCGTCAATTTTCATCGCAGCAGGCCGCAAGCCGACCACATCGGGCATCCACACAGGTAACGCCATCCACCCGGTCAGCACGACTCGGGACCCGCACTGCTGTAGGTGGTCGACAAAATCCAAAATGGGGCCTGACAGTCTGAGTGCATAGCGGCCGTTCAATTCGATGCGAAGCCGGCGGGCGGCCGCAGGATGCGCCTGCAGCAGGTCAAAGGTCTCCCGCTGGAATCGGTGATCATGCAGTGACTCTGCGTTCAGCTTGACCAGGCAAAATTCGCTTGGCGGAGGAAACGCGCTTTGCCGCTCAAGCCAGCTCAGCGCCTCGCGAATCACCCAGAGGTCAATCTTGGCAGCCATGCCGCGCCGCCTTGCAGCGGGCAGAAAGTCAGCGGGCAGCAGAACTCGCCCCGTTGCATCGCGCAGTCGCAGCAGCCATTCCAACCCAACCTGTTGCAGCATGGGGCCTGCTGAGAAGATCGGTTGCACGCGAATCTCGAGTGGCCCAGATTCCAGGCTAGATCGCCGCAGGTCGAGCGCAAGACTGAGTGCGACCTCAATATCGGCCTGAGTCGGCGACGGGCGAGGGGATTCGCCTGGGGCTCGGCGAACGCCCAGTTGCGGTTTTACGTCATCGGACGTGCTGCTCGAACGGCTGCCGGCATGAGCAGGCGCGGTCGGTGGTGCGCCCGTTTTCTGCTGCGAGCAGTCGCCATCGGCTGCCTCAAGCGCGGCTTCCGGTGTGAGCGCTGGGGTCAGTCGGGCATGGCCGGCACTGAAGCTGAGCGAAAACTCGTGGTCGAAGTGCGTGAATGGCCGGTTCGCAATCGCGTGCCTGAAACTTCCGATCCAGCGCTTTGACTCGCTCACGCCCCACTCTGGAAAGACGATCACGAACTCATCGCCGCCAAGTCGCGCAGCAATCTGGCCAGGCTCGAGCGCTAAGCGCAGACGGGTCGCAAACTGCCGTAAGACCGAGTCTCCGGCGGCGTGTCCAAAGACGTCGTTAATTTGTTTGAAGCCGTCAAGGTCGAGGTAGACGAGGCTTCCGGTGCGCCCCGCGTTGTCCGCGAGCACCTCTGCCAGACGGCCGTGGAGCGCCCGGCGATTGAGTAGTCCAGTGAGCGGGTCATGCCAGGCGGCAAAGTGCAGCTGCGACGCGCTCCGCCGGATCGCGCTCACGTCTTCGATCCAACCCAGAACGCCATCGGCGCTGGGGCGAACTCGAATCAGAAGCACCCGGTGGCCCGATAGCTCGCAGTCGGCCGAGGCGAAACCGTCGATCAAAGCCTGCGAGACCGCTCGGCTGGCGGCTTCCCCAAATAGTCGACGAAGCGTGAGGGGGCGCGTAGGGATGGGCCGCAGCGGCAGGCCCAGCAATTGCGCGAAGACTGGATCAAACCGAAGCAATTGCCCACTCGCGCTTGCTGAAAACATTCCGAGTGGACCAGCATCAGGAAGCCCTGAGTCACGCTGACGACTTGACTGTCGGCGGTCGGCAAACCGTGGACGCAGAACCTGATCATCGGACATTGCACACGAACCCAGCACAAAAACGGGTGCTGATGTTAGGCGTGGCCAGCTACTGCGCTGCCGCCATTCCGACCGGTGGACCTGCAAGCCGCGCCGGCGGCGGATCGCCCGCGCCGGGCGGCAGGTGGCTCAGATCCGCTCGACGATGGTGGCAATACCCATACCGCCGCCGACACACAGCGTGATCAGTCCGCGGCGCAGTGATCGCCGCTCGAGTTCATCGATCAGCGTGCCAAGCAGCATCGCACCGGTTGCGCCAAGCGGGTGTCCCATTGCGATTGAGCCGCCATTGACGTTGATTTTCTCTTCGGGCACGCCAAGCTCCTGCATGTACCGAAGCGGCACTGCTGCAAACGCTTCGTTGACTTCGAACAAATCGATGTCATCAATGGTGAGGCCGGCTTTAGCGAGCGCTTTGCGGGTGGCTGGCATAGGCCCGGTAAGCATGATGGTGGGATCGGTGCCGGTGAGGGCCGTGGCGACGATGCGTGCGCGTGGCGCGAGGCCCAGCGACTTGGCAGCCGATTCATTGCCGATGAGGACCAGTGCCGCGCCGTCGACGATTCCCGACGAGTTACCGGCATGATGAACATGGCGGATTCGTTCGACCTGCGGGTACTTTCGGAGCGCGATGGTGTCGAATCCCATCTCGCCGATTTTCTCGAACGATGGCTTCAGCTGCGCCATCGCCTCGAGTGACGCATCGGGACGGATGGTTTCGTCATGATCGAGAACCGTTAGCCCGATTTCATCGCGCACCGGAATAATTGAGCGCTTAAAGCGGCCGTCAGCGCGGGCCGCGGCAGCGAGTCGGTGCGACCGAACCCCCCAGGCGTCCACCTGCTCGCGCGACCAGTCATCGAGCGTGGCGATCAGATCGGCGCCGATGCCCTGCGGCATGAACGCCGTATCAATGTTGGTTTCCGGATCCATCATCCAGGCGCCACCGTCGCTGCCCATAGGCACTCGTGACATCGATTCGACGCCGCCCGCGACAATCAGGTCTTCCCAGCCGGACCGCACCTTTTGTGCGGCCAGGTTCACGGCCTCCAGGCCAGAGGCGCAGAAGCGGTTGATCTGAACACCGGACACGCGCAGGTCCCAGCCAGCGGCAAGTGCTGCGGTTTTGGGGATGACTGAGCCCTGGTCGCCGACAGGGGAAACGCAGCCCAGCACGACGTCCTCTACCATGGCGGTATCGAGGTCGTGGCGGGTCTGCAGTTCGCGCATCAAGGTAGTGAGCAGCTTGACCGGCTTGACCTCATGCAGCGACCCGGTGGACTTCCCTCGGCCGCGGGGCGTACGGATTGCGTCGAAGACAAAGGCTTCTGACATGACGGCGCTCCATGGTTGACGTAAGCAGACAGATCGGGCGCAATGCTGGCCCGTTGATTGGTTCAATCTTACAACCGTTGTTCCCGGAGTCTCTGATGCTGGAGCGAAAGCTGTTCAACGAAGACCACGCAATCTTTCGTGACGCGGTACGCCGCTTTCTCGAAAAAGAGGTGACGCCCTTCCACTCGGCGTGGGAAGAGCAGGGCTATGTTGATCGCGAAGTGTGGCGCAAGGCGGGGGCCAATGGCCTGCTGTGCAGCTCGGTTCCCGAAGAATGGGGCGGTCCGGGCGCTGATCGTCTTTACTCGGTCATCGTCATGGAGGAAATCGCCCGGGTCAATGCAACGGGCCTTGGCTTTGTGCTTCACTCAGAGATCGTGGCGCCCTACCTGGTTCGCTACGGTACCGACGAGCAGAAATCCCGGTATCTGCCCAGAATGGCTTCGGGCGACATGATCGGCGCCATCGCGATGAGCGAACCGGCCGCCGGCTCCGATCTGCAGGGCGTCCGCACCACCGCATTGCGCGATGGCGATCATTACGTGCTGAATGGCTCCAAAACCTTCATCACGAACGGCTGGCATGCGGATCTGGTGGTGGTGGTTGCGAAAACAGACCCCTCAGCGGGCGCGAAAGGCACCAGCCTGTTCTTGATCGAGCGCGGCATGCCCGGTTTCGAAAAGGGCCAGCGGCTGAAAAAAGTGGGTCTCAAGGCGCAGGACACCTCCGAGCTGTTCTTTAACGACCTGCGGGTTCCGGCAACGCAACTGCTCGGTAAGGAAAACCAGGGGTTCATCTACCTGATGCAGGAATTGCCCTGGGAGCGCATGCAGATTGCCATTGCCGCGGTCGAAGGCGCGCAGGCGGCAATCGACTGGACGGTCGACTATGTGAAGAACCGCAAGGTGTTTGGCACCACGGTTGCGAGCTTTCAGAACACGCGCTTCCGACTTGCCGAGCTCCAGACCGAGGTACAGATTGCCCGCGTATTCGTTGACCGTTGCATCGAAGCCCTGCTCGAAGAAAAGCTCGATACCGCCACCGCATCGATGGCCAAGTACTGGTGCAGCGATCTGCAGGGTAAGGTGCTCGACGAGTGTGTTCAGTTGCACGGCGGCTATGGCTTCATGTGGGAGTACCCGATCGCGCGTGCCTGGGCCGATGCCCGTGTGCAGCGTATTTACGGGGGCACCAACGAAATCATGAAAGAGCTGATCACGCGCTCGATGGGGTTGGCAGCACCGAAGTGAGCACGGGAATCTTTGACGCCTGGCAGACCCGTCGATAGACTCGCCGCCGACTACTCGATCCAGCACAGTGGGTGCTGGATGAATGCCAAACCACAGCGGGGCGCCGTTCGTTGAACCGGCAGTCGTCGCGGGATCCGGAGACATGGAGTTTCTGCAACTAGCGATCGGGGGCGTCGCGATGGGCTGCATCTACGCCCTGATCGCGCTCGGCTTCGTCCTGATCTACAAGGCCACCGAAGTCGTCAACTTCGCCCAGGGCGATGTGATGATGCTGGGGGCGTTTGTGGCGTTCACCTTTGCCAGTCTGTGGCAGTTCCCGTTTGCGGCTGCGGTTGTGCTTGCGCTGATTGCGTTGGTTGCCGTGGGGGCGCTTTTCGATCGTTTTCTTCTTCGGCCGATCATCGGACAACCCACGTTTTCGGCGGTCATGGTCACGATTGGCATCGGATTCGTTGCGCGCGGCATTGCCACGATGGTGCCCGGCTGGGGCACTGACACCCACGCGCTGAAAGCGCCCTGGTCGGATGGCACGATCAGGCTGGGGAGCCTGGTGATCTCCACCGATGACCTGGCGATTATTGTGCTGACCGCCGCGCTCTGCCTGGTGCTTTGGCTCTTTTTCAGCCGAACCCGCATCGGCATTGCGATGCAGGCGAGCTCGCAGAATCAGCTGGCGGCGTATTACATGGGAATTCCCGTAAGGCGCATCAACACGCTCATCTGGGGCATTTCGGCGGGTATCGCCGCCTTTGCCGCGGTGCTGCTTGCGCCAGTCACGTTCGTTCACTCCAACATGGGCTTCGTGGGCTTGAAAGCCTTCCCGGCGGCGGTCGTGGGCGGATTTGGCAGCATTCCCGGCGCAATTGTGGGCGGATTGATCATTGGCCTGGTGGAGGCTTTCGCGGGCTTTTACCTGCCCGAAGGATTCAAGAATGTCGCCGCCTACATCGTGGTGCTGATCGTACTGGTCGTACGTCCATCAGGCATTTTTGCCGAGATGCGGCGCAAAAAGGTCTGAGGCGAGCCCACCATGCGATTCGTTTTCAAGACCCGGTACGAGCAAGACCTGCAGCTGTTTCGCGATCGCACTGAAGCGGGGTGGTACGGCCTGCTTCTGCTCGTGCTGCTCGCTGCGCCTTTTTTTGTGCCGGAATACTGGCGGGCGCAGTTGGTGTTCATTTACATCTGGGGAATCGTCGGATTCGGGCTAATGCTGCTCAGCGGGTTCACCGGCCAGATCTCGATGGGCCACGCGGCCTTTCTGGCAATTGGCGCCTACGCCGAGACCCTCCTGCAGATTGCCGGCTGGCCGTTTTTGCTCAGCGCACCCGCAGCGATGTTGCTGGCGGCGGCAGCCGGGATATTGATCGGGCTGCCAGCGCTCCGGCTTACTGGAATCTACCTGGCGATTGCTACGCTCGCGTTCGGATTCATCGTTGAAGAGGTACTCGCACGCTGGGAGTCGCTCACGGCGGGAAACTCTGGGCTGATGGTGCCGCCGCTTAATCTTGCCGGTGCGCCAATTACCGGATCCCACTCGTTTTATTACGTCTGCCTGGCCTGCATTCTTCTAGTCGGCGTGGCAGTGCGTAACCTGTTGCGCGCACCCACTGGGCGCGCATTTATTGCGATTCGCGATTCAGAAATCTCAGCGCAAAGCATGGGCGTGAACCTCGCTCGCTACAAGACGCTGAGCTTTGCGCTGTCTGCGGGCATCACAGGCCTTGCTGGCGCTCTATATGCGCATCAAATTCGCTTCATCAGCCCGGAGCAGTTCACGCTGTTCCTGTCGATTGAATTCCTGATGATGATCGTGATCGGCGGTATGGGGTCTCTGCACGGCGCGGTCTTCGGGGCGATCTTCATGATTGTGCTTCCCGAACTGATTGCGATCACCAAAGACTATCTGCCCCAGGCGATCGCCGAGCAGACCGGGCTGAAGTCCACCGTATTTGGCGCCCTGATGATTCTTTTTGTGCTTTTTGAGCCCCTTGGCCTGTATGGCCGATGGGTCAAGATACGCACCTGGTTCTCGCTGTTTCCGCTTTATAAGGCAGGTATGTTCCGCCGCCAGAAGGCCTATCAGAAGTCGGAGCGGGTGCACTGATGGAGCTGCTGCGCGTTGAGCAACTGACCAAACGATTCGGTGGACTCACCGCGGTGGACGACGTGAGTTTTAGCGTTCGTGAAGGTGAGATCTACACGATCATCGGGCCCAATGGCGCAGGTAAAACGACTATCTTCAACCTGGTGAGCCTCATCTACCCTGCGAGTGCAGGACGGATTGTGTATCGCGGCGAAGACCTCACGGGTCTGCCTCCCGACAAGGTGGTCACGCGCGGCATTGGTCGAACTTTTCAGAACATTGAGCTGTTTGAGCATGCGACCGTGCTCCAGAACCTTCTGATCGGCTGCCACGCGCAGGCAAAGTCAAACTTTGTTGCTGAAATGCTGTTTCTGCCCTCGGTCAAGCGGCGGGAAGTCGAGCATCGTCGCCGGGTCGAAACGATCATCGACTTTCTCGATCTTCAGGTGCATCGCGACAGCCGGGTTGCCGGCCTGCCTTATGGTGTGCGCAAGGTGGTGGAGCTGGCACGTGCGCTGTGTGCGCAACCCAAACTGCTGCTGCTCGATGAGCCGTCGTCAGGTTTGAATGTCGAGGAAACCGACGGCATGGCCTATTGGATTCAGGACATTCGCGACCTGCTGGGCATCACGGTGCTGATGGTTGAACATGACATGAGCCTGGTGTCGCGCGTGTCAGACCGCGTGCTGGCGGTCAACTACGGCAAGGTGCTTGCGGAAGGCTCGCCCTCGCAGGTGCAGTCGCATCCTGATGTGATCGCAGCGTATCTCGGAGATTGATCGCGTGACCGACGATGTGATCCTGCGCCTGTCCAACATCGAGTCAAGTTATGGCCCGGTGCAGGCGATTCGCGGCGTGAGCCTTGAGGTTCGCCGGGGGTCGATCGTCACCGTGCTGGGCGCAAACGGTGCTGGCAAGACTACGATCCTGAAGACCATTTCCGGCATCATCGACCCGCAGAAAGGCACGGTGTGGTTCGATGGTGAGGAGATTCAGTGTCGTGATCCGGATTGGGTGGTGCGGCGTGGCATCAGCCATGTACCCGAGGGGCGCGAAGTGTTCCCGATGCTGTCGGTTCGCGACAACCTGCTGATGGGCGCATTCACTCGCCGCGATTCCGCGGGCGTAGCGGCCGACATCGAGCGTATGTATGGGTACTTCCCCATTCTGCGTGAACGCGCGGCGCAGGAGGCCGGGCAGTTGTCGGGTGGTCAGCAGCAGATGCTGGCGATTGCGCGGGCGCTCATGTCGCGGCCGCGCCTGCTGCTGCTGGACGAGCCCAGTCTTGGCCTGAGCCCGAAACTCACCAAAGAGATTTTTGCCATCGTCAAGCGTGTCAATCGCGAAGAAGGCACGACGATGCTTCTGGTTGAACAGAACGCAAGCATCGCGCTCGCCACGGCAGATTTCGGTTATGTGCTCGAGGTTGGGCGGGTGGTGATGGAAGACAGCTGCGAGGCGCTGCTGCGCAAAGACGATATCCGCGAGTTCTACCTGGGTATCAAGGCAGAATCTGCGCGCGGTGAGCGCCGCTGGAAAAAGAAGAAGCAATGGCGATGAGCGCAGCGCTGACAACCCGCCCTCAGGGCGACACCGTGGCGCGCAAGTTCTGGCATGCGGTGCAGCTGCGTGGCGACCGAATCGCTCTGCGCCAGAAAGTGCTCGGTATCTGGGAAGAGCAGTCGTGGCGCGATCTGGGCGGACATGCCAGGCGAATCGCGATGGCGCTTGCAGCGGATGGTTTTCAGCCGGGCGAAGTTGCATCGATTCTGGCCAATACCCGCCGTGAGTGGAGTTACACCGACTACGGCATCCTGCTTGCCGGCGGCGTCTCCAGCGGCATCTATCCCACCGACGCGGCGCCCCAGGTGGAATACCTGTGCGCTGACTCGGGATCGCGGGTGCTGTTCGTCGAAGACGACGAGCAGCTTGATAAGGTTCTCGAAGTGCGCGAGCGGCTGCCCCTGCTACGTCGCATCGTGGTGTTCGACACCGAGGGGCTTCAACGGCTGAACGATCCGATGGTGTTAAGCCTCGAGGCGTTCGAAGCTCGGGGCGCAGCATTCGACCAGGCCCACCCGCAGGAATTTGAGCGCCGACTCGCTTCGCGGACTGAACGGGATCTGGCGATTCTGATCTACACCTCTGGCACCACAGGCAAGCCCAAGGGCGCGATGCTCTCGAACTGGAATCTTCGGTCGGTGATGGAGCGGTTCGCGCCCGAGCTGTCGGCCGATGAAAACGACGACAAGATGGCGTTTCTGCCGCTCTGCCACATTGCCGAGAGAATGATCGGACAGTTTCTGTCGCTTGAAACCGGCGCCAGGCTCAACTACGTCGAAAACCCGGAAACGATCGCCGAAAATATTCGCGAAATCGCGCCCACCATCATTCTCTGCGTGCCACGGGTTTGGGAGAAGTTTTTTTCCGCAGTGTCGATTCGGTTACGCGAGGCCACGCCGCTGCAGCGCTGGGCTTATGGTGCCGCGCTCGCCATCGGTTATCGCATCGCTGACCGCCGATTTGCTGGGCAACCTGTTGGACTAGCGCTCACTGCAGCGTTCAGGCTCGCGCGCTTTCTGGTACTCGACAATGTGCGCAAGGCCATTGGCGTGAACCGTATGCGCTGGGCAATCAGTGGCGCGGCACCGATTTCTCCCGAGCTGATCCGCTGGTATCACGCGCTGGGCGTACCCCTGTATGAGGGCTGGGGAATGTCGGAAACCGCAGTGGGCGGAGCCATCAACCTGCCGGGTGCGATGCGTTTGGGATCAATCGGCCGCCCTCAGCCTGGCATCGAAATGAAGGTGTCGCCCGAGGGCGAGATTCTGATTCGCGGTGACAATATCTTCATGGGTTATCTGAACCTTCCGGAAAAAACTGCGGAAGCCATTGACGCCGAGGGCTGGCTGCATACGGGTGATGTCGGAACCGTGGACGAGCAGGGGTTTTTCAGAATCACTGACCGGATGAAGGACATCATCATCACGGCGGGTGGTAAAAACATTACCCCGTCTGAAATTGAGAATGAACTGAAGTTTTCGCCTTACATCACAGACGCAGTCGTGATTGGCGACCGGCGCGCGTACCTCACCGCGCTGGTGATGATCGACCATGAAAACGTTGAACGCTACGCGCAGGAACTGAACATTCCGTTCACAAATTTTCAGAGCCTGTGCCGTGCCCATGAGGTTCAGGAGCTGATCCAGGCTGAGATCGACCGCGTGAATGCGAAATTTGCGCGCGTCGAGCAGGTGAAGAAGTTCCGGCTGATCGAGCACAAGCTCACCGCGGAGGACGAGGAGCTGACCCCCACGATGAAATTGAAGCGCAAGCTGGTCAATGAAAAGTATCGAGATCTGATCGAATCCATGTACTCTGCAAATTCCTGAAGGAGACAGCGATGAATTCACGCAGACAGTTTCTTGAACTCGGTGCGGCGGGCGGCGTGCTCGCTGCGGTGCCCGCCTCGCAGGCCTGGGCTGATCAGGGCGTCACGCGCGACCAGATCGTGATCGGATCGATCCAGGATCTGTCCGGGCCACTGGTCACCCTGGGTAAGCCCATCCAGAACGGCATGATCATGCGGGTTGAGCAGATCAACGCTGATGGCGGAATCCATGGCCGAAAAATTCGGCTAGTCGTTGAAGACTCGGGTTACGACCCGCGCAAGGGCGTGCTGGCGGCGCAGAAGCTGCTTACCCAAGACCGTATTTTCGCGATGATCGGCACGCTGGGGTCGGTTGTGTCGCTTGCCACCATTCCGCTGGTACTCGAAAAAAATGTGGCGCATCTGTTTCCCACCACTGCGCACCACGGCAATTTCGACCCCTTCCACAAGCTGAAGTTCGCAATCAGTACGCCTTATCCGAACAGCACGGCGCTGGGGCTGAAAGAGGTCATCAAGATCACCGGCGCCAAGCGCGTCGGTATCCTCTACCAGGACGATGAATACGGCCTCGAAGTTTTGCGAGGCACCGAAACCGCGCTCAAGGAACTGAACCTGTCGCTGGTCGAGCGCACCACCTATAAGCGTGGCGCCACCGATTTCGCTTCGCAGATGCAGCGACTGCGGGCCGCCAACCCCGATCTGATCGTGCTGGGCACCATCGTTCGCGAAACCATCGGTGCCATGGCAACCGCTCGCCGGCTCGGCTACAGCGGCCAGTTCTTTGGCAGCCAGGCTGCCTACATGCCGGCCGTACCCAAAGCGGGCGGCGCGGCGGTGGAAGGCCTGTTTGCGATTAGCGAGACGCCGGTGCCTTACCGCGATGACCCGTCGAACACGCGCGCGCTCAATGAGTGGATGGATGCATTCAAAGCGCGCTTTAAGGAAGACGCTGAACTGTGGGCGGCCACTGGTTGGATGATGATCGATGTCTTCGTCCGTGCCGCTGACCGCGCGGGGCCCAAGCTCACCTCTGACTCGCTGGTGAAAGCGCTCGAGGAGCATCCGTATCCGCGCGGCTTCCTTGGCAACCCGGAATTCGCATTCGGGCCTAACAAGCGGCTGGGTAACGACCAGGCGCGGCTGTCGCAGATTCAGGGCGGTCGCTGGAAGACCGTGTCCGACTTCCTGCGCTGATCGCGCGCCTGCAGCGCTCAATGACCGAGCCCGGGCCGCGTCGCCCGGTGCCCGGTCATCGTCTTCCTGCCGGTCCGTGAAGTCGCGCGCTAGCGCTGCACGGGGTTGCGCAGAATACCGATGCCTTTTACTTCCACCTCTACGACATCGCCCGCTTTTAAGAAGCGCTTGGGCTTCATGCCGTAGCCCACACCGCTGGGTGAACCGGTGGTAATGACATCACCCGGCATCAACTGATAGAACTGTGAGTAGTAGGAGATCAGTTTGGGCACGCCGAACACCAGATCATTGGTGTTGGATGACTGCATCACTTCGTCATTGACCCGGGTCTGAATCGGCAGATTGCCGGGGTCGCCGATTTCATCAGTTGTGACCAGCACCGGGCCCATCGGGCAAAAGGTGGGAAGCATCTTGCCCAGCAGGTTGTGCTCCCACGTGTTGATGGCTTCCATTCGGCCTTCGGCGCCAAAGAACGGCGCCACCCAGTCGCGTGCCGACACATCGTTCACGATGGTGTAGCCGGCCACGAAGTCGAGCGCCTGAGCTTCGCTCACCCGATGGCACGGGCGGCCGATGACCACGCTGAACTCGCCTTCCCAATCCACCATGTCCGGATGCGCCGCGGGCAGCTGAATGGCCTCGCCCGTGCCGATGATGCTCGCCACGCTCTTGGTAAAAGAAGTGGGTGTTTTGGGTACCGGCGTGTTCATCTCATGCAGATGCTCGCGATAGTTCATGCCGCAGGACAACACGATTCGCGGATCTGGAATGGGCGCAAGCAGTTTGGGCTGCGCGATCAGGGCTCCACGAGGCGCGGTCCCCTCGATATGGCGCAGACGCTCGAGTGCGCTCTGGCCCGCCTCCAGAATTCCACGAACTGAGCGAGGAAGTGAGGGGTCGACCTGGCTCAGGTCGATCACGCCGGCTGGGGTTTGCAGGCCGGCCTGCGCGCCGGCCGGGCTTGCAAAGGTAACGAGCTTCATAGGTGTCTCCTCCTTTTTGCAGCGCATGGTATCAACACCGCTTGATAGACGGTACGAGGGCGGTTGACAAGCGGATGGCGCGCGACGAACATCCCAGTCAACATTCTCATACCAATACCAAGGAGACAATGCATGAAATCTGCCCGCCGTCGTGCGCTCACCGCTGGAATGCTGGGTGCAGCAACTCTCCCATCGCTTGCCCGTGCGCAGGGCCGTCCCATCCGGATCGGCGGCACGCTGACCCTTACCGGGCCCCTGGCCTCGTTGGGCATCATTCACAAGGTGGCAGGCGAGGTGGCGGTTGAAGAAATCAACCAGCGCGGTGGTCTTCTGGGGCGCCCGGTGGAATGGGTGCTAAAGGACGACCAGTCCAAGCCCGAACTGGCGCGCACGCTGTACGAGCAGCTGGTTACCACCGAAAAAGTGGATCTGCTGATCGGCCCGTATGGCACCGCCGCGATTCTCGCGGCAATGGGGGTGGCTCAGCGCTACGGCAAATTCATCCCGCATCATTCGTTCGGCATCCCGAATCTCGCCAAGTACGACATGCAGTTTCAGACGGGCGGTGTCGCTGGAGACCCCGACAACGTGTGGCCGAACCTGGTGTTTGATGCGATGGCGGCTGCTCCGAACCCGCCCAAGACCATCACGATCGCGGCCAGCAAGTTCCCCTCGCTGCATTACATCTCGCTCAATGCGCGTGAGATCGCCAAGAAGCGCGGCCTGAAAGAGGTGGCGTTCCTTGAGTATGAATTTGGCACACGCGATTTCGGCGCGATTGCCAGTCGCATCAAAGATGCCAATGCCGATTTTCTGTGGGTGGGCGCGGGCGGCATTGACCCGGTGTTGATGCTGGAGGCGATGAAGCGCATCAACTATCAGCCGCCCATGCAGTTCCATATGTTTCCGGCGCCCGGGCCAATGATGAAGCTGCCGGAATCCAGGAACAGCTTTGCAATGACCAACTTTGAAGCGCATGCCCCTTACACGAACAACCCGCGCGCGGCCGCGTTCGTCAGGGCGTTTGCCGAGCGTGCGGCCAAGGTCAATTTGCCGTTCCCCGCGGTGGATTTGCAGTCGGCGATTTCGTACTCCTGCTGGCAGGTGATCGAGGCCGCTGTGACGGGGGCCAACTCGCTCGATGACAAGGCGATTGCCCAGTGGCTGCGCAACAATACGGTGAACGCAATCATTGGGCCGCTGCGCTGGGCCGGTCCCAATAACTATGTAAGCGGCTCCGATTTGTACAAGGTCAAACAGCTGCAGGACGGAAACTGGGTCGTGGTCTGGCCGCGCGACAGTGCTGCGCCGGGTGCGCAGATTCGAGGCTGACCCCCGGGGGCCGATCATGGCGTATCGCGTCGAACTCAAACCAAGCGGGCACAGCTTTCAGGTGGAGCCGGGTGAGCCCATTTTGCGCTCTGGGCTCAATGCTGGCCATTCGATGCCTTACAGCTGTCAGACGGGTGTATGTCGCACATGCCGTGGCCGAATCGTCGAGGGGCAGGTCGACTACGGCATGGTGCACCCTACCTACCTGACCGACTCCGACAAGGCGCAGGGCTATGCGCTGCTTTGTCAGGCCTCGCCCCTGTCCGACCTGGTGATCGAGGTCAAGGAAGTGGGTGGGCTTGAGAACATCCGGCCGCAGATTGTGCCCTGTCGCGTGGTGAAAATTCAGCGGCCTGCGCCCGATGTGGCGGTGCTGACGCTGAAGCTTCCGATGAACGAGAACATGCTGTTTGTGGCGGGGCAGTATGTCGATCTGCTGCTGGCAGACGGCAAGCGACGCAGCTACTCCATCGCATCGGCACCAAGCCCAGACGGCGTCACCATGATCGAGCTCCATATTCGGCACATGCCTGGTGGGCTGTTCACCGACCATGTGTTCGCAAAGATGAAGGAGCGCGAGCTGTTGCGCTTCGAAGGCCCACTGGGCACTTTCCATCTGCGTCCGGCAAGTGGTAGGCCCGCCGTGATGGTGGCAAGCGGTACTGGCTTTGCGCCCATCAAAGCGATCTGCGAAGAGGTCTTTCGTCGCGGGGTATCGCCCGAGCAGCCCATAACGCTTTACTGGGGCTGTCGTCGTCGGATCGACCTCTATGAGCTTGATCTGCCCACACGGTGGGCAGCCGAGCACCCGGGTTTTCGTTTTGTGCCAGTGCTGTCTGAGCCTACTGCCGAATGCGGCTGGAGCGGTCGCACCGGGCTGGTTCATCAGGCTGTGATGGCAGATTTCCCCGACATGAGCGGCGTCGAGGTCTACGCCTGTGGTGCGCCTGTGATGGTGGATGCCGCACGTCGTGATTTCACGCAGGCATGCGGTTTACCGCTCGAGGCATTTTTTGCAGACTCGTTTCTAAGCGAAGCCGATCGCGCTGGCGCGATGTCGGCAAATTGATCCCTGAGACCATTACGGAGGAGAACACACCATGGTTTCCACACTTGAAATGATTTCCGAGGGCGTGGTTGAGCCCAAGCCGCGCAACTCGATCATCAAGCCCTATGTGATGTCGCATGGCACGCTCGAATGCCATAACCTGAAGGCCTCACGTCGTTTTTACGAAGAGTTTCTTGGCCTGGAGTGTGTGCGTCACGCGCTGCCCGCGATGGTGATCCGCTGTGGCCTGAAGTTCCATATTGTCTGCGTCGAAGTGGGTGACAAGGTTCATCCCGTCAATGTTCTCAATCACTGGGGGATTGACGTCGAGTCAAAAGAAAAGGTCGACGAGGCCTATGAGAACGCTTTGAAGCACAAGGACACTTATGGCATCAAACAGGTGCTTAAGCCGGTCCTGCAGCACGGTGTCTATTCGTTTTATCTGGAAGACCTTGATCACAACTGGTGGGAAGTGCAGTTTGCCAATGGCTTCCAGCATGATGACCTGTACGACTTCGGCGATCGCTTCTCAATGGAAGATGGCGCCAAAGTCGGTGAGCTGAAAGAGCTCAATATCAAGACCACCCAGTGAGTTCGGAGTCGAGCTTTGCGGTCGCGACGCTCGGGCGAGCGCGCGGCCGTAGCGAAGCAGCGTTACGCGTTGATGGGCGGTTCTGGCCCCTGTCTTTAACGGGGCTGCCCGACGACGCCATGCGGCTGTTCGACAACTGGCCGCGTTCGCTGCGCGCACTCGAGCGTTATGCGGCGGCGATCCGCGCCGGCAAGATCGATCCGGCGCGCTCAGTTGCGGCGTCGCGCGCGCGATTGCTCGCGCCGCTTCGCTTTCCGCGTAAGTTATTTTGTGTCGGCGCGAACTATGCCGACCATCTCGCCGAGATGAACGCATCGATCGCCAAGGTGCCTGGGCGGCCGCCGTTCTTCTTCATGAAGCCCGCCTCCACCTGCATCGTGGGGCCTGGCGAGTCGGTTCGAATTCCGCGCGGCTGTCAGTATTTCGATTGGGAGGTGGAGTTCGTGGTGGTGTTTGGCCGCGGCGGACGCGACATCGCTGAAGCCGACGCGATGTCGCATGTGGCGGGCTACTCAATCGGTATCGATTTCACCGCACGAGACCTGTTCGATCAGCCCACCAGTTTTTTCCGGTTTAACTTCACGCTGGGTAAGGGCCAGGACACGATGAGCCCGCTCGGACCCGTGATGGTTCCCGCGCCGTTCATCGACATCACTCAAACTTGGTTTGGTCTATCGGTCAATGGCGTACGCAAGCAATGGGGGTCTACCGGCGACATGATTTATTCGGTGGCCGAGCAGATCGCGGGGGTGTCACAGTCGGTCACCATTGAACCTGGGGATGTGATGTACACCGGGTCGCCTGCGGGTGTTGGACTGCCCCGTGGAGAGCGACTGACCGCCGGCGACGTGGTGACTATCTTTGCCGAGGGCATCGGCGAAATGTCGGTCACGATTGCTTCACAGGAGTAGCCTGTCTGGTTTCAGCCATCATCGATGCGATACCGCTGACACAGATGATGGCCATGCCTAGGCCACCCAGCGCATCGGGCAGGTCACCAAAGAACACCCAGCCTGCAATCGCGGCCCAGGCGATTTGCAGGAAGGTCAGTGGCGCTATGAAAGAGGCGCTCGACCAGTAGTAGGCTCTTACCAGACAAACCTGACACACTAAACCGCAGACCCCGATTCCGATCAGCTGTGCCGTCATCAGCGGTGTGAGAGTGTCCGGCCATCCACCCCAGACAGGCATCAGGGGCAGCGTGAGCACCGAAACCGCGGTGCCGACCAGCGCGGTAATCAATACCGTTGCCGCGGTGCCCTCGCCGGGCGACGCAGAGAGTTTTCGGGTGAGCAGTTGAAACACGATGCTGCAGGCCACAGTGACCAGTGCGAAAGCGACTCCTGTTGAACTGAGCGCAGCGCCGGGCCGTAGGATAAGGAGCATGCCCAGAAAGCCTCCCGCGGCCCCGAGCCAGCGCCAGCGTGTGACACGCTCGCCAAGCACGGGCCCGGCCAGCAGCATCACGAAGAAGGGCGTGATGAACGCGATTGCTGTGGCCTCTGCCTGCGGCAGATGGCCCAGCGCGCTGAAAAAACTAAGCGTGAAGCCTGCCAGCGATAGCCCGCGGATAATTTGCAGCCAGGGACGATCGGTTCGCAGGAGGGCTGCTCCCATCCCTGGGCCGAATATCAACACCATTAAGACCGCATGGACTGCATGCCGGGCGAAAGAGATCAGCGGTGTGCCCATTTGTGCGGCAAGTGCCTTGCCAAATGAGTCCATCAGCACAAAAAAAATGAGGCCGACGAAGAGAAAGGCAAACGCGCGGCCTGGGCGCGCGGTTTGTATGACCGAACCGGATTCTGGATGCGGCATAGGAGCGGGGGATATCCCGACGCGCTGCATGGAGAGACATTGGCGCCCCCGACACGAATCGAACGTGTGACCCTCCCCTTAGGAGGGGGATGCTCTATCCACTGAGCTACGGGGGCGTCGTAGAGATTGTAGCCGAGCCCGTATCTCGACTCTGGTTGCGATAGGTCGCGATGGTGTAGGCAATGCCCGTCGCAGATTGACACGCAGTTCTTTCGACGGGCAGCCAGCTTACTGGATCGAGCGCAGGAAAAAACGCGTCGCCCTCCGGCATGAGCTCGATTTCGGTGACGATGGCACGGTCGACAAGGCCACATGAAAGCGCTTCGCGATACACCTCACCACCGCCTGCGATGAACACTTCGGGCACGTTGCCGGCAAGCGCAATGGCGTTTTCGAGCGAGCTTGCCCGCTCACAACCAGGGTGTGACCAGTTGGCGTCGCGCGTGAGAACAATCGTGCGACGCCCGGGCAGGGGGCGGCCGATCGATTCGAATGTGCGCCGCCCCATGACGAGCACATGCCCAAGGGTGGTGGCTTTGAAATGCTGCAGGTCTTCCGGTAGTCGCCAAGGCAGTGTGTTGCGGTACCCGATCACCCCGTTGGCTGCGCGTGCGACGATCAGCGTGACACGTGGGCCCGATGGACCGACGCGGTGAGCCCGCGTCATATCGCAACCGGCGCCTTGATGTGCGGGTGCGACTGATAACCGACGATTTCGAAGTCGTCGTAGCGATAGTCGAAGATGCTGGGCGGGCGACGGACGATGTTGAGCGAGGGCAGGGGATAAGGTTCGCGAGCCAGTTGGGTGCGGGCCTGCTCGAGGTGGTTCAGATAAAGGTGACAATCACCACCGGTCCAGACGAAATCGCCAGGAATCAGATCGCACTGTTGCGCAACCATATGAGTGAGCAGCGCATACGAAGCGATATTGAACGGAACGCCCAGAAATATGTCGGCGCTTCGCTGATACATCTGGCAGGACAGCCGGCCACCCGCGACATGGAACTGAAAAAAGGCATGACAGGGCGCCAAAGCCATTTTGGGAAGATCAGCGACGTTCCAGGCCGACACGATTAATCGGCGCGAGTCGGGGTCGCGGCGAATACGGTCGATGACGTCGCGAATCTGGTCGATGGTGCCGCCATCGCCATTAGGCCAATGTCGCCATTGATGTCCGTAGACGGGGCCAAGCTCACCCTGCTCGTCGGCCCACTCATCCCAGATTGTGACGCCGTTTTCGCGCAGGTAGCCAACGTTGGTTGAACCCTGCAGGAACCAGAGAAGTTCGTGGATGATGGAACGCAGGTGCAATTTCTTGGTGGTGACCAGCGGGAATCCCTCCGCCAGGTCAAAGCGCATCTGCCAGCCGAACACCGAAAGCGTACCGGTGCCCGTGCGATCGGACTTAGGGGTTCCGCGCTCGAGAACATGACGCATCAGATCGAGGTACGCCTTCACGGCGCGAGACCTTCAAACGTTGCGGCAGTCATGTGCGTGACGATCTCGTCGTCGCTGAGCGCGCCAGATTCACGCAGGAAATCAAGCGTGGGGTCGCAGGAGCGGGCATAGAAGTGGTAGAGCAAAAACTCTTCGCGAAAACGCATGGCGATTGCGCCGTCTTCCCGAGCCTGACGAATCAGTACGCCGATGCGCTCAGAAACTGTGATGAGCAGATCGACGTACTCACGCGAACGCGTCAGCGCCTCGCGCACAGCCGCACTGGTGGAGGGTAGATGGGGTACGCCGCCCGCCAGGCGTTCCCTCAGCACCCATTCGAGGAGCGCCCTCAATTGATCAGCCGCTGGCAGCGACTCGGGTAACGCGTCGAGTGCCTCACTGGTGCGCATGAGCAGGCGCAGCATGACCGCAACGGCCAGCGCATCCTTGGACGCAAAGTGTTTGTAAAGGCTGCCCTTAGCGATACCAACTTCGGCCGCGATGTCGTCCATCGACATGAGCTCGTAGCCGCGGCCAGACAGCAGCCGGTTGGTGGCATCGAGAATCGCTTCCTCGCGTGCCTCGAACTGCGTCGCCCGGAATGACTTGCGAGCAGGCGCGAGCGCAGGCGCATCGTGCGCGGAGTGCAGGCCGGCTGAGCGGGTAAGTAGCTGTTCAGACACGTTGAGGGGTCGGTGCGGGCGGAATCGAAAAAGGTTCGATTACGCTTTTGTAGTTATGGAATCCTTTGGATTTTAGCCAACCCTGCGCCGCATCGGGGCGAGTAGCACAGGCTGGCAGGGGGCATTATGGTCGGCGCGGCACCAGAATGTGGGTGACCGTTTCGAATCAGCGCCCTGCTGACGGCGGTGCGGCGGCGGCGCCCCGAGTCAGTACGTTTGCCGCCCCCCGAACTGGCGCCGCAACCTCGATACGTTCGCCGAATCGATCGAAAACCGCCGCATCGGCGGTGACTCCGATTAAGCGTAGCCCTGTACCAACAGTGTCGCCTACCGCGAAGGCCCGCGGGGCCGCGCCGTCGACCGAGAGTAGCGCTGCACCCTCGCTCTGATGCGCGATCACCCCCACCACGCGAACCGCACTCAGCCGAGCATCGGGTGCTCCGCGCAGACCCTGCCCGACCGTGCCGAACAAGGTCGCCGCGGCCCCCGGGTCAGGCTGAGCAAGCGTTGGCTGGACCGCGGGCGCAATAGCGGGCCGAGGGGCGCCCAGCTGGATGCCCCACCAGGCCGCAAGCGCGCCGCAGGCGATAACCAGCAGCGCGCCGACCAACCGCGGTGCGAGAGCGGGCGAGTAGCCGATGGTGAACCGGTTCATGGTGAATATGACAGATCGATGTCGGGGATCAAGCGTTGCAGGGCAGGCGGATAACACGCCGCTGCTATGATAGATCGGTTTCTCACTGGAAATTTTCAGATGCGACAATGGCTTGACGGACGTCGTGCAGCAGGTCGTGACCCTATGCGGCAGCGCGGGTTCACATTGATTGAACTGATGGTCGTGATTGTCATTCTGGGCATCCTCGCGGCAATCGCAGTCCCTCGTATCATGAGCAAGCCTGACGAGGCGAGGGTCCGTGCAGCGCAGGCCGAAGTCGCGCAAATCCTTCAGGCGCTTGATCTTTATCGACTGGACAATCAACGCTACCCCACCACCGAACAGGGGTTGGCGGCGCTGGCCACCCGGCCCAGCGTTGAGCCGGTGCCGCAAAATTGGAAGGCGTATCTGAAGCAGGCGCCCAACGATCCCTGGGGACGGCCCTACCAATATCTGAGTCCGGGCGTTCGCGGCGAAATCGACCTCTTCAGCCTCGGCGCCGACGGCCAGCCGGGCGGCGAGGGCGTCAATGCCGATATCGGTAACTGGTCGCTTAACCGCTGACCGCCTCGCTCGCCTGCGGCAGAGCCTCGCGGGCGCCGGTCACCAGCGTGGCTTCACGCTGGTGGAAATGATGGTGGCATTGCTGATCGCGGCCATTCTCGCCGGATCGCTCATGCTTGCAGTGCCTGATCGCTCGCGAAGTCTTCGCTTCGAGGCCGACAGGCTTGCGCGTCTGATGGCGATTGCCCGCGAAGAAGCCTTGCTGAGAGGGGCTCCGGTGCGATTCGAGTCGAACAGCGAGCGGTACCGTTTTGTGGTCTGGCTGGACAGGGCCTGGTGGCCGCTCAACGATGATCCGGCCCTTCGCGAGCGCGTCTGGATTGCACCTACCGAATTGCTGCTAGAGCGCCCCGATGGGCAACGGGTGATCGAATTCGGCCGCGAGCACGTGGACGTGCCGTTCAGGCTGACGCTTGCGCGAGACGGTGCACGCGTCACAATTGTTGCCAACGGGCTCGGCGGATTTATGGCGTCGAATTGAGGCGGGCATGACGAACCGCGTCCCGGCAGAGCGTAGACAACGCGGTTCGCGCACGGGTGCGGCCGGGTTCACACTGCTTGAGGTGCTGATTGCGCTCACTGTGGCGTCGATCGCCCTGGTGGCTGCGATGCGGGCCGGTGGCTCGCTAGCGCAGGCATCGGCTGACGTCAGGCTTCGAACCCATGCCCAGTGGAGCGCTGAAAACAGGCTTGCCACGATACGGGTGATGGCCGAGTTTCCGCCGCCGGGTCGCCGGTCCTTTGAATGTCCGCTCGGTGCGATTGCACTGCGCTGTATCGAGGAGGTCTTCGTCACGCCTAACCCGTCGTTCCGACGAATCGAGTTAAGCGTTGAAAATCCTGCCGACGGGCATCGCCTTGCCCGTTTGACCGGCTTCGCAGTGAATCAGCCATGACGGCCAGGCCCGCCCGTGTCATGGCCTTTTCCAGCGCGCGAAGGCGTCGGCAGCGCGAGCGTGGGTTCACCCTGCTTGAGTTACTGATCGCGGTGACGCTGATGTCGGTGCTGGCACTGATGTCGTGGCGGGCGCTGGATGCACTGATTGATGCACGCGAGCGCATCACGCGAGCGGGCGACGAGCTCCGCGAGTTGGTGGTGGTGTTTGCACAGCTTGAGGATGATCTGCGGCGAGCTTGGCCGGTACGTTTGATCGAAACCGGACGATCGCCGGTAATCGTCAGTCTGGCGCCGGGCGATCGCGATACCACCGCAGACGGTGGCCAGTTGGACCTGATCCGTGAACTGCCCGCGGTTTCGTCACTTGCCGCTTCCGGGGCGGCGGTGAGCGATCCGGCAAGGCTTACTGGCCTGCAGCGGGTGGTCTGGCGCCTGGAGCGGGGGCGCCTGGAGCGAGGCTTTGCGCCCTGGTGGCCAGCAAGCCCGAGCATCGCCACTGAATCGTCTGCCCTGAGTCCAGGGTCGGTGAACCCCACGACCTGGCAGCCGCTTGCTGAGCAGATTGATTCAATCGCCTGGCGCGTGTATCAGCCTGGACGAGGCTGGTTTGCTGCGGGGCAGCGTTTTGAGCCGGCCGGCGCGGCGATTACCGGCGTCGAACTCTCGCTGATACGCCGCGGTGAGCGAATCATCCGGGTGTTTTCGGTCAGGGACTGATCGTGTACAAACCTCGCCCGAGATTGCCAGGTAGACAGCGCGGCGCAGCGATCGTGAGCGTGCTGGTGCTGGTGTCAATTGCCACGCTGCTGGTCGCGAGCCTTTTCTGGCGGCAGCACCTGGCCACGCGCTCGGTGCAGAACCGGTTCGCGAGCGCGCAGCTTCGCTGGATTGAAACCGCCGTACTCGACTGGGCGGCAGTGGTCCTCAAATCCGACCAGAACACCAGTGGCGCAGTCGATCATCTGCAGGAAACCTGGGCCGTGCCAGTGGCGGAGACGCGGCTCGACGAAACCGTGACCGCAGGCGCGCGCATCTCGGGAAACACGCGCTCGGCGCTGATTGCTGGCCAGATTTTCGATGCTCAGGGCCGTTTCAATCTCAGTAACCTGGTGCAAGACGGTAAACCGGTAGAGAAGCAGGTGCTCGCATTTCGGCGGTTATTGGCCCTTCTCGGTCAGCCGCCTGAGCTGGAGCCTGTTCTGACACGTCGGCTGCTGGAGTCATATGTCGCAGAGTCGGCGCCGTCCGGTGCCACAGGTGACAACGCAAGCGTCTCGCCCCCCGAGGCGAAGCGTGTCGCGGCGCTGCCGCCGCCCCTGAAATTAAACGATTTGCTGCGGCTCCCGGGTTTTGACGAGGGTACGCTCAGCGCACTGGCGCCCTTCGTGATTTTGCTGCCCAAGCGGATCCCGTCAGGTGATACCTCGCACAGCACAACCGGCACGCGGATCAACATCAACACTGCGCCGCCTGAAGTGATTGCCGCGATGATCGAAGATCTACCGCTGGATGGGGCGCGTGGCTTCGTGCTCGGTCGAGAAAGAACTGTTGCGTCGACGCTTGATCAGGCGGGTAACCGGTTCAATTCCTCGATCTCGCTCAATGCCGAGCTCTTTTCTGTTGGCTCCAGCTACTTTCTCGTTTCCGGGATGGTACGCTTCGAGCGCATTGAGGCGTCCACCGAGGCGCTTTTTTTCAGGGGGCCGACGCGGGTCGAATTGGTATGGCGGCAGCAGTTTTGAGACGGGGAGAGGCAATCGTCTGGCTGCCGCCGCGCGCTGCGGGCGAGCGGTCGCTGGCGGCCGAGCCTAGTTTGCTGGTTCTGGTGGGTCCGCACTCCGAGCATCGCACCCCCACCCGAACCAGCCTGGAAACGCTACCTCCGATGCGCTCGGTCCGGCTGGTCCTCGACCCTCGCGATGTCACCCTGCTTCGCGCGCGGCTGCCCGCCCTGCCTTCCGCGCGCCTTCAGCGCGCACTGCCCAATCTGTTGGAAGATCAGATTCTTCAGGATCCACAGTCCTGTGCCTGGGCGCTCGGGTCCAGTGCCAATGGCGAAGAGCGTCTGGTTGCCGTCACCGACCGCGGCTGGCTGGATACCGTCACGCAGGCCTTTGAGCGCCGCGGAATCCGCGTGGCTGCGGCCTGGCCAGCGCAAGCGGTTCGAGTTCCATCGCTCAAATCGGATCCGGTGCTGTTATGCGTGGGCAACTCCATCGCGGTGTTGCCCACTTCAGGCGATGGCGTTGGCCTTGCCGCGGGCACTGACCCGACATCGCGCCGCGAGGCCGTCGGCGCCGCGCTCGCGCTCGTCGCCCACGAGGGGCTGCAGCGGGTATCGGTTCTCACCCATGACGATGGCTGGCGCGAGGTGTTGCGAGAGGCGGCAGTCGAATCCGGGATCACGCTGCAGATTGGCGAACTGCCGGTGCCAGCCTCCGCGACGGTTGATCTGCTCCAAGCGCGGCGGGCCGGCGCCTTCGCCCGCTGGATGGCCGGCTTTGATTGGCGCGCCTGGCGCTGGCCCCTGGGCGCCGCGCTTGCCCTGGCGCTGATTGCCATCGCCGGGCTCAACCTGCACTGGCTGCTGCTGAGACAGGAGCAGGCTGCACTGCTGGCAAGACTGGATCAGTCGTTTGCGCAGGTGTTTCCGGCAGGCACAACCAAGGTAGATCCAGTGCTTCAGATGCAACGACATCTTGCACAGCTTCGTGCGCGCTCCGGGCAGTCGAGTCCTGACGACTTTTTGCCGCTGGCCGTGGGACTGGGGCTTGCGTTGGGCACGCAGGCGCCCGATGCACTGGGGTCGCTCGATTATCGCGACGGGCGTCTGCGCGCACGGTTCCGACCCGGCATTGCAGACACCCGGGCGGCGCGCGAAGCGCTGATTCAGGCCGGACGCCGTCAGGGGCTTCAGCTGAAGTTCGAAAGCGAGCGCGAGCCGCTCGCAACGATTACCGTGCTGCGCTGAGAGCTATCGATGATCGAACCCCTGCTCCAACGCTGGCAACAACTTTCCTCCCGGGAGCGCCGTCTGCTGGTTGCCGCGCTGGGGGTTGCGGGTTTGTCGCTCATCTATCTGGCACTGATCGAACCCGCCTGGAACGGTCGTGACGCGGTTCAGGCGCGACTGCCAGCGCTGCGCGACCAAGTGGCGCAGGCTGATCTGATGGTGGGCGATGTTCGCAGACTCAGTGCCGCTGCAGCCGCCGCGCCGCGTCCCTCGCTGCAGGCGGTCCGCGTCAGACTTGAGCAGTCGCTTGAGTCGGCAGGGCTACGACCTGCCTTGCAGCAGATCCAGGCCACCGAGACCCTGATTGATCTGCGGTTTCGAGGGGTGCCCTTTGCCGCCTGGATGGCCTGGCTGGATACTGCGCTGCGAGAGACCCGCCTGCGAGTGGCCGACCTGTCGGTGACGCGCGATAGCGAAGCAGGCCTGGTGAGCGTACGAATGGTGCTTGAACTACCCGGGGGTGATCGGCGATGAGCCCTCGATTGGTGCTGGGCGTACTGTTCACCGCGTTAGTCACCACGCTGGTCGCGCTCGTCGTTGCGTTGTCCAGTGCGCCCGCCACCTGGCTCGATCGGCTTGCGGCAAGTCTGACTCAGGGCAAGATCCGGCTGGCTGAGGCAAGCGGCACCATCTGGCAAGGCAGCGCTCGCCTGATGTGGGCTGACACCGGGGAAAGCGCAGAGTCCCGGCTATCGCTGTCGGGAGTCGCGTTGCCCGGGCGGATTCACTGGCGGGTCGCACCCATGCCCTTGCTGCTGGGCCTGATCGAGGCCAATCTGCAGATCGACGGGATGGCAGGTGGTGTCGCGCTACAGGGGTCCTGGCGGGAACTTCGGTTGGGTAACGGACGACTTGATTTGCCCAGGATCGAACTTGCAGCGCTTGGATCCCCCTGGAATACCGTGCGGCCAGCGGGGGCTGTCACAGTGTCCTGGTCTAATGTGCTGTTGAGCGCCCAGCGGTTTGATGGGACCGTCGGAATTGAACTGCGCGATATCGCGTCCTCCCTGAGTGCGGTCCGGCCGCTTGGCAGCTATCGGATTGAGGTTCAGGGACAGGGCGCCCAGGCAGTGATCACGATGCGTACGCTGGAGGGGGCGCTGACGCTTACCGGCCAGGGCATGGCAAGCGGCCGCGGCTTCTCGTTTCTTGCCCGAGCCCATCCGACCCGCGCAGATGACACACGGCTGCAGGGCCTGCTCGGTCTGGTGGGTACGCGAGAAGGCGACCACACGATTATTAAAATAGGATCATGAACGTGAACAAGCGTTACCGCTTCGGTACAGGTTCGATCGATTCCGCGCGCGACGCTCGAAAGGCGCAGCCGCTTCCTGAACGTGGGGTGCGCTGGGCTCTCGCGTCCATGGTTATGCTGTTGGCAGCCATGGCCGGTACCGTGTCGGCACAGCCAGCCTCCGGGTCTTCCGCGGCAGCGGCGGCATCGCAGCCCCCGCCCCTGGTACCGCGTGGCGATGAGGTCGTACTCAACTTTCGCGACGCTGAAATCGAGTCGGTGGCCAACGCGTTTGGTCATCTGCTGGGTCGTAATCTGGTGGTCGATCCGCGCGTCCGCGGCAAGATGACGCTCGAGACCGCCCGACCCGTTGGCCGGCAGCAGGCCTTCGAGCTGTTTCGCATCTCGTTGCGCGGTTTGGGCTTCGCCTATGTTGATGCCGGTGGGGTGGGGCGGATCGTGCCCGAGGCCGATGCGAAACTGCTGGCGTCATCTGTCGGTGGGCCCGAAGCGGGACGCGCGAATGCCGGCGAGCAGATTGTGACGCAGGTATTCCGGTTGAAACACGAAACTGCGGCCAATCTGGTGCCGGTGCTCAGACCGCTGATCGCACCCAACAACACGGTGGTCGCCTACCCGGGAAACAATTCGCTGGTGGTCACCGACTACGCATCCAATGTTGCACGGATCGCGAAGATCATCGAGTCCATTGATACCGCGGTCGCTAACGAGGTCGAGGTCATTCCCATGGTTCATGCGCTGGCGATCGACGTCGCCGTGGCGGTGAACCGCATGCTCGACGATAGCGGGCGCGTCGCGGGCCAGCAGCAAACCGATACCTCGCAACGCGTGGTGGTGTTCGCCGATTCGCGGCTTAATTCGGTCATGGTGCGAACCTCCAGCCCCGAGCGGATGAAGCTTGCGCGCAGCCTGATTGCCCGACTGGATGTTGCCAGTACCGAGCCGGGCAACATTCATGTGGTGTATCTGCGCAATGCCGAGGCGGTGAAGCTCGCGCAAACGCTGCGTGGGGTGCTGTCAGGCGACAGCGGAACGCAGGGTCTTGGATCCGGCCCCACCACCTTCGGGCAGAGTTTGTCCAGCGCCGGACAGGGCTCGGGCCTGACCGGCTCCACGATGGCAGGCGTATCGGGTACCGGCCCCTCGGCACCGGGCAGCACCGGAACCCTTGGCACCAGCGCGATGCAGACCGGTGGTGCAGCGCAGGCACAGTTGGGTGCGAGCGTGCGCGCGGGCGGCGCACTCATCACAGCCGACCCTGCAAGCAACGCGCTCATCATTACCGCACCCGACGCGGTGTATCGCAGCCTGCGTGCGGTCATCGACAAGCTTGATGCGCGGCGCGCACAAGTGTTCATCGAGTCCCTCATCGTCGAGGTGCAGGCCGACAAGGCTGCCGAACTCGGCATTCAGTGGCAGTTCCTGGGTGCGCCGGAAGGGTCCACCCGGGGCTTTGGCGGAACCAACTTCGGAACGGGCGGCGCCAATATCGTCAACCTGTCAGCGAATCCGCTACAGGCCGCATCGTCTAACGGCCTCAATATTGGTGTAGTGCGTGGTACTACACGGATCGGTACAGGAACTGGCGCCACCGAGGTGCTGAACCTGGGGCTGCTCGCGAGGGCGCTCGAATCCGATGCGTCGGCCAACATTCTGGCCACACCGAACCTGTTGACGCTCGATAACGAAGAGGCACGGATCATCATCGGACAGAACGTGCCGTTCGTGACGGGTCAGTTCACCAGCCTTGCCAACGCGGGCAACGCATCGGCCAACCCGTTTCAGACCATTGAGCGGCGTGATGTGGGCACAACGCTACGCGTTCGGCCGCAGATCTCGGAATCGGGCACGGTGCGTCTGCAAATCTTCCAGGAAGTTTCCAGCGTTCAAGATAAGACGAACGCTACGGGGATCATCACCAATCGTCGCGCAATCGAATCCACGGTGCTGGTCGACGACGGCGAAATCATCGTGCTCGGCGGGCTTATCGAGGAAACCATCTCGGGCAATGAACAGAAGGTGCCCGGGCTGGGCGACCTGCCCCTGGTAGGCGGCCTGTTCCGCTTCGAAGGCCGTCGGCGAGTTAAAAACAATCTGCTGGTATTTCTTCGCCCGGTGGTTTTACGGGACATGGACGCATCCAATGCAATTTCAGCCAGTCGCTACGACTACATGCGTGCGCTGCGAAACGATGCGCGCATTCCCGAGCGCGGTTTGTTGCCTGAGGTAAGAGGCAACCCGGTGCCCGCGCGCCCGGAGGCGCCCGCGGGCCAGCCTCGCGCACCTGCGGCAGTACGGCAACCCGGGTTCAGTCTGTCGCCCGATGTGCGCCCGGATGCCAGACCGCAGGCGCCTTTTTCGGCGGATCCACCTCGGGTTGACACGCCCTGAACGGGCGACGCTCACCGCAAAGCGCTAACCATGCAACCGGTTCCCGCCTCTCGATATGTGCCGTATGCGTTTGCGCGCGCCAATCAGCTGCTGGTAGCCGCTGCCAGCACCGAGGCGCTCGAAGTATGGATTGGTGAACGGACGCCGATGCGCGCAGTGGCTGAACTGTCGCGCAATGTGCCGCTGCGGCTGATTCCCATTCGAAAACCCGCTGAAGAGCTCGACCAGGCGATTACGCGCGCTTACGCGCAGCGCGAGGGTTCTGCCGCTGCGGTGGTAGACGAGGTCGAAAGCGATCTTGATCTGACGCAGTTGATGCAGGACATTCCGCGGATTGAAGATCTGCTTGAATCGGAGGATGACGCACCGATCATTCGAATGATCAACGCGCTGCTCACTCAGGCAAGCCGAGACGGCGCATCCGATATTCACTTCGAAGCGTTTGAGAGCGCGTCGGTGGTCAGGTTTCGCGTCGATGGCATCCTGCGCGACATCGCGCGCCCAAGACGCGAGCTGCACGCGGCGATCGTGTCTCGAGTCAAAATCATGGCGCAGCTCGACATTGCCGAGAAACGCTTACCCCAGGACGGCCGTATCGCGCTTCGCATTGGCGGGCGGGCGGTGGATGTCAGGGTGTCCACGTTGCCAACCGGACACGGCGAACGTGTTGTGTTGCGGTTGCTGGATAAAGAGGCGGGGCGGCTTGATCTCGCCTCGCTGGGCATGAGCGCACCGACACTCGCCGCGTTTGATCAGTTGGTTCATCAGCCACACGGCATTCTGCTGGTGACCGGGCCCACCGGCTCGGGTAAGACCACCACGCTGTACGCTGCACTCGGCAGGCTCGACTTCAACCGCATGAATGTTCTGACGGTGGAAGATCCGATCGAGTACCACCTCGAGGGTATCGGACAGACCCAGGTCAATGCGCGGATCGATATGAGCTTTGCGAAGGCGCTGCGTGCGATCCTGCGGCAGGATCCCGACGTGGTGATGATCGGTGAAATCCGCGATCTGGAAACCGCGCAGATAGCGGTGCAGGCCTCCCTCACGGGCCACCTGGTGCTCGCCACGCTGCATACCAACGATTCAGTGTCGGCAGTCACGCGTCTCACCGACATGGGAATCGAACCTTTCCTTTTGTCGTCGTCACTGCTGGGCGTGGTCGCACAGCGGCTGGTTCGCAGGCTGTGCGAGCGCTGCCGTGAGCCTGATCCGATCGCAGGGGGCTGGCGTGCCGTGGGATGCGCCGCCTGCGACGGGACGGGGTACCGCGGGCGTACTGGCGTTCACGAGCTGTTTACGGTCAACGACCCGATTCGTGCACTGATCCATGGCGGCGCGCCCGAAAGCGAGCTTCGTGAGGCCGCTCGTCGCGCCGGCATGATCTCAATGCGCGAAGACGGGCAACGCTGGGTCCAGACAGGCGTGACCTCGGCCGATGAGGTGGCGCGTGTTACCCGCGACTGATCTCGCTCACCAGGCAAAGGCGTTCCGCTAATGCCCGCGTTCCGATTCGAAGCGGCCGATCCGCAGGGTCGAATTGAACGCGGCCTGATCGATGCGGACTCGCCTCGGCATGCCCGGGGCCTGCTGCGTGAACGCGGCCTCGCGCCACTCGAAGTAGCCCCCCTTCAGGCCGAGGCGATCAGTGCGCAGCGCTCGTTAGGTGCGGCACGGCTGCGAGCGGCCGATTTATCGCTGGCAACGCGGCAACTGGCCAGCCTGCTGGCGGCGCGCCTGCCGCTCGAGCAGGCGCTCGACGTAGTGGTCGAGCAGGCTGAGCGTCGGCTGGTGCGCGAGCGCTTTGCAGCGGTCCGGTCCGAAGTGGTGGCAGGTCAGACCTTTGCCAGTGCGCTGTCAGCGTATCCGCGCGATTTCCCTGAGGTGTACCGCGCCCTGGTATCTGCCGGAGAGCAGTCCGGCGATCTGGCGGGCGTGATGACACGGCTTGCGGATTACATTGAGGCGCGAGGCGCTCTGGTGCAGCGCGTGGCGCTGTCGTTCATCTACCCTGCGATCGTCACGTTGGTGGCCTCAGCGGTGGTGATTGTGCTGCTCACCTATGTGGTGCCTCAGGTAATCGATGTCTTTCGGCAAACCGGCCAGGCGCTGCCTATTTTGACCCGGGCACTGATCCTGGTGTCTGACTTCACGCGCGAGTGGGGCTGGGCAGTTCTGCTGGTCGGGGTGGCAGCGGCCATCGGCTGGCGCGCCGCCTTGCGCGCGCCCACTTTTAAGCTTGCCTGGCACACGCGTGCGCTGAAGCTCCCCATCGCAGGCCGTCTGCTTTCGGGTCTTGAAACTGCACGCTTTGCGTCCACGCTTGCGATTCTGGTGGCCTCCGGTGTTCCGCTGATTCGTGCCCTGGAGGCGGGTGCGCAGACGCTGTCGAACGAAGCACTGCGGCATAACGTTCAAGATGCGATGGGACGCGTGCGTGAGGGCGTGCCGCTTGCGCGGGCACTGGCTGCAGCGGGGCGCTTTCCGCCCTTGATGGTGCATCTGATTGCCAGTGGCGAGGCAACCGGCGCACTGGCCGAGATGCTTGAACGCGCGGCGCGTTCGCTCAGCTCTGAAACCGAGCGTCGGGCCCTTGCGCTCACCAGCCTGCTGGAGCCACTGCTTATTTTGGTGATGGGTGCGATCGTGCTGCTGATTGTGCTCGCTGTGATGCTGCCCATCATCGAGATCAACCAGCTGGTTCGCTGACCTGTGTCAGATTCTCATCGCCTGCGCGTAGCCAGTCAGCTCCAGATAACCCCGACCGATCATGCGGTTCGATTCGTGGACGGTGACCGCGCCCTCCCAGTAGGTCACACCGGTGCTGCCCTGGGTTTCTAGCTCCTGATCGTCAAACAGCGGCAGCAGCTCGAGCACGCGGCCACCGATATGCAGTCTTTGGGCGACTGGCCAGGACGCGCCGGTTCTGGGCGAACGCCAGGAGCGGAGTGTCTCGAATCGGATTGACTCAGCCTCACTGTCCGACAACATGGGCTGTTGAGCCGTGTTCACCCAGTTGGCCGTGCGCCAAAGATCCTCGCCAGTGCGACGCCGAATTCGGAAGGCCATTAACGCGCTGCCGTCGTTCAGATGCAGTCCAACCCAATCCCAGCCCTGTGCATCGGGATCGAGCAGCTCGCTGGACCACTCATGATCAAACCACACCGGGCCTTTGAGTTCACCGGCGGCCGGAAGCGGCAGGCCACGGGTGGCTGCTGGCACACTGATTCTGCCGGTCGCCTCAAGCCATGGCCGACTGTAGTAGTAGCTGGCCTGCGCGGTCGATGGGCCCTTGCGCGAAAAGCCCAGCTCGCCCTGAAGTAGCGGCGGTCGGTGGGCCTGAAGCGTCAGATCAATCGCGAGTGCAGGATCAACGATCCGTGCCTGATAACGGTCAGCGCTGTCGCGGCTCAGACGCCAGTCGCCAATCGCCAGATGGGTATCGGTGTCAGAGGCCTCGGCGAGCCCCAGGCCTGCGCGGGCCGCGCGCTCGGCTGTGATCAGCCTCCCTCGACCAGGAATGGCAAGGGCTGCATGCGCAAACAAGAGCTGCCGCGCAGCAAAGCGGCTGGCATGATCGCGCTGCGAGCCGGTTGCCAGTCGGAAGAAAGTGAGCTGAATGCCGACTGCTCGCTCGGGTTGTTGGCCAGGCGCGTCCAGCCAGCCTGTCAGGTACCACCACTCGATTCGGAATTCAGGATGTGCACCATGGTCGCGCGGAAAGGACAGGCGCGCGCCGGGCAAGACGGGTGCAAAGCGCGCGGTGGCCGCCTGAAGCGGCGAGCCCGCTGCCAGGTGCGGTAGCAGCCCGCCAGCAAGTAACAGTCGGGCGAGCCAGTGTCGTCGTGCGAGGCTCACCAGTCTTGCCTTACCGCAAGCACGGGGCCTGCGCCAGTAGCTTCGCGCGCGGCGAGCCGGGCCGCCAAGGCCGCCAGTGCGATCATTGCGGCAGCACTGACGGCCAACACGCCAATTGGCCAGTGCATCGACATCGTCCAGTGAAAGGAGTGTGGGTTCACGCGGTGCACCAGAATCCAGGCCACCATGGCACCCAGCGCCAGCCCCCATAGCGAGGCAATCAGTGTTCCCAGTATCGCTTCGGTCATGAACTGCCCGCCTACCTGACGGCGTGTGAGCCCCAGGTGACGGAGCATGCCGAATTCACGGCCACGCGCGAGTGCTTCGCTCGCCACAGCGGTGGCAACGCCGAACAGCGCGACTGCGATCGCGATCGCCTCGAGCGCACGCGTAATCGCGAAGCTGCGATCAAAGATTCGCAGCGATAACGACTTCAGTTGTCCGGTGTCTCGGTACTCCATCGTATCGATCAGAGGTGACACTGCGCGCGCCCGTTCAATCAGCTCGTCCGTTCGACCCGGGTCCGTGACCCACCAGGCGACTTCATTGGCAGAAGGATCGCCAGTGAGGCGCCGATAGTCTGCGAGGTCCATCGCAATCGCGCCATGCTGTCGCGCATAGTCTCTCCAGATGCCTGCGACGACCGCGGGAACCGGCTGGGTTGATTCGCTGATCGGCAACAGCACTGTCTGACCGGGGCGTACGCGGTAGATTTCAGCGAAGGGCTCGCTCACCCAAACGGGTAGTTCGCCAGCCGCCACCGCGGCGGGTCTGCCAACCATCGGCAGACGGTTTTCCGCACCGGCCTCACGCAACGGACGGGCGACCAGTGCGACCGGCGGGCGGCGCTCATCGATCAGCAGCGGTACAACGCGAGAAAACTCAACCTGGCGCACGCCGGGGAGGGCTGCAATCGCAGCCTGCAGCGACTCGCCGATACCGCCTGCCGCTGAGGCGGGCTGCAGCCTGGCGTAGAGGTCGGCCGGAAGCACCTGATCGAGCCAATCGGACACCGAGACACGAAAGCTGCTGACCATGATGGTCATCGCACTGGCCAGCGCGAAGCTGGCAACGACACCGCCCAGGGCAGCGCCCGCGCTGCCCGGTGCCCCGGCAATTCGACAGGCGGCAAGCCAGAGTGTTGCGCCGGGGCGCCGGCGTTCGAGCACCGTGACAAGTGCACGCGCGCTCGGTCCGATCAGCGAGCCGGTGAGCATCACCCCTGCGACCAAAAGCAGCGCGATCGCGGCGTAGGCAGCCAGTGGCAGATCGAGGATAGCCGGTGCGCCGAGGAGCGGTAGCGCGATCGCTGCCAGGCCCAAGGCCCACCCAGTGCGCCTGCGGGATCCGAGTATCACTTCCGTTGCACCAGACCGTAGCGCGCGCGCGGGGGCAATCCGGCGCGCAGCACGCATCGGCGACTGAGCACCGGCGAGCGCAATCGCGAGCCCGCCGAAAAATGCTGCAGCGATCGTGATGGGGTCGAGCGCGAGTCCGATGGCGCTGCGGTCAAAGTAGCCGCCGCCCAGATCGCCGCCCGTCAGCGACAGCAGGACCCAGGCAAGCGCAACACCCGCCACAACGCCTGCCAGTGCACCAACCCCGCCAATCACGATCGCGTCGATCAGCACGCGGGTTGCCGCAAAGCGGCGCGGCGCACCGAGCACGCCTAACAGTGCGATCTCCTGCTGTTGGCGTGCGACGCGAAGCGCAAGCGTGGCCTGCACGATGAATGCTCCGGTAAACAGGGCCACCAGTGCCAGGACATTCAGATTGATTCGGTAGGCGCGGGACAGATTCGACATGCGCTGCCCGGCTGCCTGCGGGCCGCTCCAGAGTGCGCTCGCAGGCAGCCGTGACTCGATGGTTGCGCGAACCGCTGCGACATCGGCGCCCTCTTGGAATCTCAGGTCAATCCGCGTCAATCGGCCGACTCGGCCAAACTGCTCCTGTGCATTACCGATGTCGAGCACGGCAATGGCCTGGTCATCCCCCACACCCTCAACGCTGCCTTGGACCCGTACGCTTTTTCGCTGCTCTCCCGATACCAGCATCAGCCGATCGCCAGGTGTGGTGCCGAGTTCGCGAGCCGCAGCGCGCGACAGAAAGATTGCATCATCATCGAATAGGGCCGATGGATCGCCCCGAATGGACTCTGCAAGGGAAGGCAGCAGCGCGGGCGTTACCCGCGCGGCACGCATCGGATCAATGCCGATCAGTCGCAACGCCACGCTTATCCGTTCGCTGCCGGTGGCGGCATCGGATTCTCGCGAGGCGAGGGCTTTCAGCTCCAGGACTGGGCTTGCCGCAGCAACGCCTGGTGCGGTAGCGACCGGGACAAAGACCTGATCGTCGAATTCACCGGTTCTGCCAATGATCTGCGCCTGCGCATCGCCATTGACGATGGCCAGGGCGGATGCGAATTCGGTCAGCGCTGAGCGGTTGACCAGATGAACGCCCAGCGCCAGCGCCACGCCGATTGCAATCGATAGCGCGCCTGCCAGCATCGCCGCGCGTCCTTCTCGCCAGTGCGCCTCCATCAACCAGCCCAGCAGCGCCCGGCCAGGGCGGTTCGTACGTTTCACGCTGGCTCAAGCCTGCCGTGGCGGAGCGCGAGCTGCCGGTCTGCCATAGCCGCGGCGTCATGAGAATGGGTCACCAGCAGCAATGCTGCACCTGTTTCGCGCGACTGCTCAACGATGAGCGCGAGCGCGGCACGCGCATTGTCTGGATCGAGGTTACCGGTGGGTTCGTCGGCAAGCAGCAGCTTGGGCTGAGCCACCAGTGCGCGGGCAAGCGC
>CAZORB010000017.1:0-44270 GCA_964581825.1 uncultured Bordetella sp. | reverse complement strand
TCTCAGTCTGGATGGTGCTGAAATAGCAGCTGCGACAACATGTGGAACTGACAACACCTTCGCTCACCATGAAAACTGTCACGTTTCGCAGGCCAGCGGGTCAGGGTAAGGGGCGGCAGGTTAGCGCGGTGAGCGAGGCGCGGCTCGCTGAACTGATCACCGAATCCCCCCTCAGACGCGATCGGCTCATTGAATATCTGCATCAGATCCAGGATGCAGAGGGTTGTCTTCCGAACGCCTTGCTGGCGGCTCTTGCGCAGGCGATGAAGCTGTCGCAGGTTGAAGTGTTCGAGGTGGCAAGTTTCTATCATCACTTCGATATCGTAGGCGACGACGCGCAGCGTCCGCCTGCACTCACCGTCAGGGTCTGCGATTCGCTGTCGTGTGAACTGGCCGGCGCGGCGCAACTGATCGAACGGCTCCCTGCACTGCTGGGACGCGAGGTGCGTGTGCAGCCCGTGCCATGCGTTGGGCGCTGTGCACAGGCGCCGGTGGCAATCGTGGCACGTCATCCGGTTCCCCACGCAAGCCTGAGCGCTGTGTGTGCGCGCGTTCAGGCCCATGACCACGAGTGCCCACTGCCCGAAGGTCGGCCCGGGGTTTTCGACCGGGTTGAGGCACTTCCCCCACCGCCGCCGGGGCGTTGGCCGGTTTTGCAGTCGCTGATCGATGGCGCCGCACAACCTGCTGACGTCATTGCGCAGATGGAGTCGTCGGCCTTGCGCGGAATGGGTGGCGCCGGTTTTCCGGCGGGGCGTAAGTGGCGCATCGTTTCTGGCTTTAAAGGCCCGCGGATGCTGGTCGTCAATGCCGACGAGGGAGAGCCTGGCACCTTCAAAGATCGTTTCTGGCTCGAGTGCGAAGCCGCTCGCTTTCTGGAAGGCATGCTGATCGCTGCATGGGCCGTGGGGTGTGACACCTGCGTGATTTACCTTCGTGATGAGTATCCGGGCGTGCGCGCGCTGCTCGAGCGTGAGATCGCTGCGCTACAGGCTCTACCCCCGACGGGCTGGCCGCTGCCACAAATTGAATTACGCCGGGGTGCAGGCGCCTACGTGTGCGGCGAAGAGAGTGCACTCATCGAATCGATCGAAGGTAAACGCGGCATGCCACGGCTGCGCCCTCCCTATGTGGCGGAGGTGGGCCTGTACGGTTATCCAACGCTTGCCCACAACGTTGAAACGCTGGCATGGGTGCCGATTGTCCTGCAGCACGGCGCTCAGTGGTTTAGCGAGCAGGGGCGTCGCGGGCGTAAGGGGCTGCGCTCATTTTCGGTGTCAGGCAGGGTGCGCGAACCTGGCGTCAAGATCGCGCCGGCTGGCATCAGCTTAAACGAACTGGTTACCGAGTACTGTGGCGGCATGGCCGATGGTCACGTGCTCGCTGCGTTCCTTCCCGGAGGGGCCTCTGGCGGAATACTTCCGGCCGCGCTTGCGGATGAGCCGCTCGATTTCGACACCCTGCAGCCGCACGGCGCATTCATCGGGTCGGCTGCCGTTATCGTGTTGTCGCAACAGGATGATCTGCGCGGTGCAGCGCAGAACCTGATGCGGTTTTTTCGGCTGGAGTCGTGTGGCCAATGTACGCCATGCCGCGTCGGCACGGCCAAGGCTGTGATGCTGATGGATGCGCCACACTGGGACGAACCGCTCCTTCGGGAGCTGTCGCAAACGATGATGGATGCATCGATCTGTGGACTGGGGCAAGCTGCACCCAACCCGGTGCTGTCGCTGTTCCGGTACTTTCCAGAGGTGGTCCGCTGATGAACGCCAGGGTCCCTTCACTGACATCGCCTTCTGCTGTCATCGCTTTCGAACTCGATGGTCGCGCGGTCCAAGCCCAGGCGGGGGAAACGCTGCTGCAGGTCGCGCAACGTCATCAGATCGACATTCCGCATCTGTGCTACCACGAGGGCCTTCGCGCCGACGGTAACTGCCGCGCCTGTGTGGTTGAAATCGAGGGCGAGCGCACGCTTGCGCCCTCCTGCTGCCGGATGCCGTCTCCAGGGGCCAAGGTAAATACCACCAGCGATCGCGCACGCGCTGCGCAGAAAATGGTGCTTGAGTTGCTGCTCTCCGATATGCCCGATACCGCGCATCGGGAAGACTCAGAGCTTGATCAGTGGGCCAGCCGGCTGGGGGTGGGTGCTCCCCGTTTTCCTTCGCGAGAGCAACCTGTATCTGATGTCAGTCACCCGGCGATTGCGGTCAATCTCGATGCGTGTATCCAATGTGGCCGATGCGCGCGGGCCTGTCGCGAAGAGCAGGTCAATGATGTGATTGGCTATGCCTGGCGCGGGGATGCCGCACAGATCGTCTTCGACTTGGATGACCCGTTGGGCGCCTCCACTTGCGTCGGATGCGGTGAGTGTGTACAGGCCTGCCCCACTGGCGCGCTGATGCCCAAGCTGTTGGGAGCGGCCGTATCTCCGATGGCAGGCGACGCGTTTTTAGCGGCCTCCGCGATCGCCCCCCGGCGTACGGAAAAGGCGGTTGACTCGGTTTGTCCGTATTGCGGGGTGGGATGCCAGTTGACCTACCACGTCAGCGGCAACCAGATCATTCATGTGGAAGGACGTCCTGGCCCAGCCAATCAGTCGCGCCTGTGCGTGAAGGGTCGGTTTGGCTTCGATTATGTGAGTAGCGCTGACAGGCTTACCGTGCCGCTGATTCGGCGTGCAGACGCGCCCAAGCGCCTGGATACCGATCGTGTGCCCGCTGATTGGCGTGCGTCGTTTCGCGAGGCCAGCTGGGATGAAGCGCTTAGTCTGGTCGCGGCAAAAATTGCCGACATTCGCGATCGCCAGGGAGCTGATTCGCTAGCGGGTTTTGGATCTGCCAAGGGCTCGAACGAGGAGGCTTATCTCTTTCAGAAGCTGATCCGAACAGGGTTCGGTACACATAACGTCGACCACTGCACCCGGCTATGTCATGCCTCAAGTGTTGCGGCGCTTCTGGAGGGCATTGGCTCGGGGGCGGTATCGAACCAGGTGGCGGATGTGGCGCAGTCGGAGGTCATTTTTGTAATCGGTGCCAATCCCACCGTCAATCACCCGGTAGCGGCTACGTGGATTAAGAACGCGGTCAAGCGAGGGGCCAAACTGATCGTGGCCGACCCCCGGCGTAATGGTCTCGCGCGGTTTGCAACCCACATGCTTCAGTTTCGTGCGGATACCGATGTGGCGCTGCTTAACGCAATGCTGCACGTCATCATCGAAGAAGGGCTGGTTGATCAGGCGTTTGTAGCGGCTCGTACCGCAGGTTTTGATGAATTACGCACGGCGGTGCAACACACGACGCCCGAGGCCATGGCTCCGATCTGCGGTATTGACGCGGCGACAATTCGCGACGTGGCGCGGGTGTACGCCACAAGTCGTGCGTCAATGATTCTGTGGGGGATGGGCGTTTCGCAGCACACGCATGGCACCGACAACGCGCGCTGTCTCATTGCACTGGCGCTTGCTACCGGCCAGATCGGACGGCCCGGCACAGGTCTTCATCCGCTTCGCGGCCAGAACAATGTTCAGGGCGCCTCGGATGCCGGTCTTATTCCCATGATGCTTCCCGATTACCAGCGCACAGGTCATGAAAACGTGCTGCGCGCGTTCGAGGAGTTTTGGGCGCAACCGCTTTCGCGCGCGCCAGGGCTCACCGTGGTTGAGATCATCAAAGCCGCGCAGGCTGGACGCATTCGCGGGATGTACATATTGGGCGAGAACCCGGCAATGTCGGATCCCGATTTGTCGCATGCCCGAGCCGCGCTCGCTTCGCTTGAATTTTTGGTGGTGCAGGATATTTTTCCGACTGAAACTGCCTGGCTGGCCGATGTGATTCTGCCCGCGTCGGCACATGCTGAAAAAACGGGTACCTTCACCAACACCGACCGGCTGGTGCAGCTCGGGCGCGCTGCGCTCACGCCGCCCGGGCAGGCCCGGCAGGATCTCGCGATCATTGTCGATCTCGCCAGACGCCTGGGACTCGACTGGCGCTATTCGCATGCCCGCGACGTCTTCGAGGAAATGCGTGGCTGCATGCCGTCGATCGCTGGCATCAGCTGGGATCGTCTCGAACGTGAGGGCGCTGTCGTATACCCCTGTACGGGCGATAACGACCCGGGCGAGGCGGTGGTGTTCACCGATCACTTTCCCACCAATGACGGCCGGGCGCGCTTTGTGCCCGCGTCGCTTCGATTCGCAGATGAGTTGCCTGATACCGAATACCCGTTTGTGCTGATCACGGGTCGCGAGCTCGAGCACTGGCACACGGGGTCCATGACGCGACGCGCGCAGGCGCTTGATGCGATTGCGCCCGAGCCCACGGCGTCGATGCATCCGAAGGCACTTGAGCGTTTAGGCCTCGCGCCAGCGGATCGGGCCGTCGTCCGTTCGCGCCGCGGTGCGATTACGTTGAAGGTTCGCGCCGACAGCGGCCTTGCGCAGGGCGACGTGTTCATTCCGTTTGCCTACGCCGAGGCCGCGGCGAATGCGCTCACCAATGCCGCGCTCGATCCTGCCGCGAAAATCCCTGAGCTGAAGTACTGTGCAGTGCAGGTGGTGCGCGCCCCCAGCTCAAGCTGACACCCGAGCCGTGCGGTGGCCAGCGCGCGTGCTGATTCCCGTGCTTATGACACGTTGTCAGCGCGGGTGTTCGGCTAGACTGTCGCCTGATATGGACAGCCTGTCGCAAAGGGGGAAATCGTCATGACGACAAGCAACGAACAGGAATTTTCTCGCGCTCGGAAGGTGCTCGTGGGTGGCGTCAACTCGGCGGTACGGGCGTTTCGCGCAGTCGGCGGCACGCCGCGCTTTATTGCCCGCGCCGAGGGTGCCTACATGTGGGATGTCGAAGGTAAGCGCTATGTCGACTACCTGGGTTCCTGGGGTCCGATGATCGCGGGCCACTCCCACCCTCACGTCATTCAGGCCGTTCAGCAGGCCGCCGTTCGGGGTCTGTCCTACGGTGCGCCCAATGTCATGGAAAGCGAACTCGCCGAGCGGCTGTGCGCGATTTTTCCGCAGGTCGAGCGTGTCCGTTTTACCAGCTCCGGCACCGAGGCTGCGATGTCAGCCATCCGCCTGGCTCGGGGTTACACCAAGCGCGACCGGATCATCAAGTTTGAGGGCTGCTATCACGGCACTGCGGACAGCCTGCTGGTCAAGGCGGGATCCGGTGCGCTGGCCTTCGGCACACCCAGCTCGGCAGGCGTGCCCGCTGATCTTGCGCAGCACACGCTGGTGGCGCAGTTCAATGATCTGGCAAGCGTCGAGGCGCTCTTTGCGGCGCACCCCGATAGTGTGGCCTGCGTCATGGTTGAGCCGATGCCGGGCAATATGAACCTGATTCGGCCTGCGCCGGGCTTTCTGGAAGGCCTGCGCGAGCTCTGCACCCGTCATGGTGCGCTGCTCATCTTCGATGAGGTGATGAGCGGTTTTCGGGTGGCGCTGGGCGGGGCCCAGGAAGTCGTTGGCATCCAACCCGACATGAGCGCATTTGGCAAGGTCATTGGTGGCGGCATGCCGGTGGGCGCCATTGGCGGGCCCGCCGCCATCATGGAAATGATGGCCCCGCTTGGGCCGGTGTATCAGGCGGGCACCTTATCGGGCAATCCCATTGCGATGGCCGCTGGGCTCGCCACGCTCGATCTGATTTCAGGCTCAGGGTTCTTCGATACCCTACATCGGCGCTGCGCGCAGCTGGTGGATGGTTTAAATGCTGCGGGCCGCGAAGCCGGTGTGGCCTTCAGCGCACAGCATCAGGGCGGCATGGCGGGCCTTTATTTCCGGGCAACGCCGCCTACCAGTTTTTCGGAAGCCCAGCAGCAGGACCTCGACCGCTTCAAGCGGTTTTATCACCTCATGCTGGCAGAAGGTGTTTATCTGCCGCCCTCGCCGGTTGAAGCGTTCTTTTTCTCAAGCGTCCACAGCGATGACGATATCGCGCACACGGTTTCGGCTGTACGCCGGTCGCTGGCCGCGGTCGCATAAGTAACAGATATGAGAATTTTAATCTGTTAGATTAAAATTCTCATTATGAAAGCTGTTCCAAGACACCTGGAAAGTCAGCTGCGAACGGCCGCACGATCTTTCGCTGCGGTGGTTTTGACCGGTCCGAGGCGATGCGGAAAAACATGGCTTCTCCGGCGCTTGTTCCCGAAGGCGTCGTATTGGCTGTTTGAGGATCCGGATCTGATCGCGCGGTTTCGAGCGGATCCGCATGGGGTGCTCGACGATATCCAGACCCCAGCGATTCTCGACGAAGTTCAAAATATTCCCGAGATCTTTGATTATCTGCGGGCACGTATCGATCGCATGCCGCGACGTGTCGGGCAGTGGTTTCTCACTGGTTCGCAAGAGTCAGGTCTGATGAGAAACGTTTCTGAATCGATGACCGGACGCGCAGCGATCCTGCATCTGGCGCCGATCTCTTTTGCCGAATCGGATCGCGTGTCGGTGTTGCGCGGCGGCTTCCCCGAGGTTCTCGCGCGACCCAAAGCGGCCGACATCTGGTTCTCGTCCTACCTGCAGACCTATCTTGAGCGCGATGTCCGCTCGGTGAGTGCGGTGCAGGACCTGGCAAAGTTTCGACGGTTTCTGGCGCTGCTCGCCACGCGTCACGGGCAGCTGCTTAACCGCACGGATCTGGCCGCGCCGTTGGGTATGAGTGTTCCGGGCATCGGCAATTGGCTCGACATTCTTGAACTGACCGGTCAGATCCTGCTGATCCCACCCTATTTTGAGAACGCTGGCAAAAGACTCTTGAAGTCGCCTAAGCTTTATTTCTCAGATTCAGGACTTGCCTGCCATCTGCTCGGAATCAGGTCAGCTGCAGAGCTCGAACGATCGCCGTTTCTCGGAGCGATTTTCGAGGGGTTTGTCGCGGCTGAAATCATCAAGTCGCAATTGAACACCGGCGGACATCGGGCGCTGTATCACTTTCGCGACCAGCAGGGGCTGGAGGTTGATTTCCTGATGCCGCTTGCCGGTGGCCGCGTCCGTCTGATCGAAGTCAAGGCGACGCGAACACCTGTACCCGACATGGCGATATCGATGGAAAAACTCGCTCCCGCTCTACGGCGGACGCCAGGTGCAATGGGCGGCGTCGATGCAGTACTCGTACACCGGCCAGCACGATCGGTAGCCCGAACGGAGGCACTCCGACCCGGTGTGCGAGCGGTACCGTGGGAGACCTTCGTGCAGAATCCTGCGGCCGATCCGCCGAGCGCATTGACGCTGAGCTAATCGGCCAGGCCAATCAGTCCGGATAAATGCCTGGCGCCGGGAAGGGTGCGGCGTTGCTGCCGAGCGCCTCTTCAATCCGAAGCGCTTCGTTCCACTTTGCCATGCGCTCGGAGCGCGCAAAGCTGCCTACCTTCAGTTGCGGCACACCCCACCCGATTGCCAGGTGAACGATGCTCACATCTTCGCTTTCGCCTGACCGTGCTGACACGATCGCGCCCCAGCCCGCTGCCTGCGCCGCCCGCCAGGCGGCGAGGGTTTCGCTCACCGTGCCAATCTGATTGGGTTTGAGCAGCGCGGCATTGCAGCAGCCGGTGCGAGCGGCCTCTTGAATTCTGGCGGCATCCGTGACCAGGAAATCGTCGCCCACGATCTGCACCCTATGCCCGCAACGTGCGGTGAATGCGCGCATACCCTCGATATCGTTTTCGGCGAACGGATCTTCCACCGAGACAATCGGATAGGCATCAATCCAGGATGTCAGCAGGTCGGCGAAAGCCTGTCGATCGAGCTTTCGTCCATCGAGCTTCAGGGTGTAGTGCTCGCCATCGAAGAACTGGGTTGAGGCAATGTCGAGGGCGATGGCCACCTGCGACGGGGCTGATAGTCCGGTGTCCTCGATCGCGCGTGTAAGCGTTTCGATGGCCTGTTCATTTCCGTGAAAGTCGGGCCACCAGCCCCCTTCATCGGCCACGCCCAGTACCGACCCCCGCGCTGCCATTCGTGCGCCGGCAGCGTGGTACACCTCTGCTGTCCATTCAATCGCCTCGGCGAAACTGCGTGCGCCAGGAGCGACGAGTAGAAAATCCTGCAGGTCTACGCGTGCGCCAGCATGCGCGCCGCCACCAAAGATCTGCACTTCGGGCAAGGGCAGTCTTGGCGCCTTGCCGGTCGCTGCATGCTGTGCGAGGTGCTGCCAGAGTGGAAGACGGGCGGCCTGAGCGGCGGCCTGGGCGGCGGCAAGCGATACGGCAACGATACCGTTCGCACCGAGCCGTCCTTTGTTTGGCGTGCCATCGAGCGTGATCATTGTCTGATCGATCGCCAGCTGGTCAGCGACATTCAAGCCGACCAGCGCCTGCGCGATCGGACCGTTAACGTTTGCGACGGCTTGGCTGACGTCAAGCCCGCGGAGTCGTTTGCCGCCATCGCGCAACTCGCGGGCTTCTCCCGACCCAGTGGATGCACCTGCAGGGGCGATGGCGCGCCCGACGCCGCGCTCGGTGTGCACTTCCGCTTCCACCGTGGGGCGTCCACGCGAATCCCATACCCGACGGGCAATGACCCGACTAATCGTTGCGTGTGTCATCCGCGGATCTCCTTATCCCACGCTACGGCGATCTCGCCCAGGCGAGGCACGGGCGCAGCGAGCAGGGCGCGCGCAAAGTGTCGAACCCGATTACGTTGCGCGTCGGTGGTGATGTATTCAACAGGCGACTTGCCATCAATACGGGCCAGCAAAAGCCCAGGCAACAATCTGGCGGCACGCGCTTCGAGCAGACCAGGCTCTTCCCATTGAACGCCTGCAAGATAGGCTGCGCCAAGCGCCTGGTAGCAGTGCAAGAAACGTTCGCTTGCCTCGGGTACCCAAACGCATTTGAGCAGCAGATGATTGAGGCAGAACGCGAGGTCGAAGGCTGGATCACCGTACCAGGCGCACTCGGCATCGAGGAAGATCGGCCCGCGAGGGCCACACAGAATATTCTTTGGACTGACGTCGCCGTGCACCAGGACCCGTCGGGTCGTGGCAGTGGTTTGAATCAGCGCGCGCAACGCATCGGATCGATCCGGATGGTGTCGGGCGGCGGCCTCCAGGTAAGGTTCCAGCCGCAGCGCATGGAAAAATGGGCCGGTGTCGAACTGAGCGGCCAGATCAGGCTGATCGGCGGTCGCGGCGTGAATCTGCGCAAGCGTATGTCCCACCTGACTCGCAAAGCCAGGGTCGGCGATGCCGTCACGCAATTGCTGTTTCCAGACCGGATGCCGGTCGGGTTCGAGAAACGCCATGACGAACAGCTGGTCGGGCTGGCTGTCTGCGATCAGCGGCGGCACGGCCCCAGGTGCGATGCGGGCGACGGTTTGCAGCCATCGAAATTCGAAGCGGTTGCGCTCGACCGGCGCTTCCCAGACCTGGCTCACCTTCAGACGCGGCAGCGCACGCTTGACGCACACGGGCCCGCTCCGAAGATTCACCCGCCAGATATCCGAGGACACGCCCCCTGCAAGCGGCGCCAGATCAACCCGCTCGCCGGAAGCAACCAGTCCGAGGCGCGCGAGCGCATCGAGGATTTCAGCGGCGGGCTGCGTAGGGTGATCGCTACCCGCCATCGATCTGTCCCTTAGACGCGCTCGAAGACCGCAGCGATACCTTGTCCGCCGCCGATGCACATGGTGACCAGAGCATAGCGACCCTGGATGCGCTGCAATTCGTAAAGCGCCTTCACCGTGATGATTGCACCGGTTGCGCCGATCGGGTGACCCAGTGAGATACCCGAGCCGTTCGGGTTGACCTTGGCCGGATCCAGATCGAGCTGTCGCGTGACGGCGAGCGCCTGTGCGGCAAACGCCTCGTTGGCTTCAATGACATCGAGATCGGTGGTGCGAAGCCCTGCGCGATCGAGCGCCTTGCGTGATGCGGGCACTGGCCCGATTCCCATCACGGAGGGGTCGACGCCCGCATGTGCGTAAGAGACCAGGCGTGCCAGCGGCTTGAGTCCGCGCAATTCAGCGGTGCGACGCTCCATGAGCACGACCGCTCCTGCACCGTCATTGATGCCGGAGGCATTGCCCGCTGTGACCGTGCCGTTTTCACGCACGAACACAGGCTTGAGCTTCGCCATATCCTCAATCGATGCATCGCCCCGGAAATGCTCGTCGGTATTGAAGACCACCGGGCCCTTGCGCGACTTGAGTTCGATATCCAGGATCTGATCGCGGAAGTAACCACTCTTGACCGCGTTCGCAGCACGCCGATGGCTTTCGACGGCGAGCGCGTCCTGGTCTTCACGGCTGATCTGCCATTGCTTGGCCACATTTTCGGCGGTCACGCCCATGTGGATACGGCCGAACGGGTCGTGCAGCGCGCCGGTCATCATGTCGAGCATTTGACCATCGCCCATCCGCTGTCCCCAGCGTGCGCCCGGCAGCAGATAGGGGCCACGGCTCATCACTTCGGCGCCACCGCCCACTGCGACATCAGCATCGCCCAGCATGATGGTTTGCGCAGCAGTGACGATTGCCTGAAGCCCCGATCCGCACAGGCGGTTCAGGGTGAGTGCCGGTGTCTCTTTGGACAAACCGCCCTCGATCGTGGCGACGCGTGAAAGGTAAAGATCCCGCGGCTCGGTGTTGACGACGTGACCGAACACCACATGGTGCACATCATCGGCGCCTACTGCCGCTCTGCGGCATGCCTCACGCAGCACTGCTGCGCCGAGCTGGGTGGGGGTTTGATCTTTAAGGCTGCCGCCAAAAGTTCCGATGGCGGTGCGCACACCGCTGACGACGACGACTTCGCGGTTCATAAATGCATCTCCGGCTTGAGCAAGACCGTGATGCTAACTCAGGCTGTCAGGCTACAGCGTTTCGACCGCGGCCGGGACCTTTAAGGCCCCAGCCGCGTCGCAGAGGGCGTGGCTTGCGCACGCCCCCATTGAAAGTCGGTTTACTTCACCCGACCGGTCTTGACATAGAACGCACGCTCGGATTCCGCGTAGGCGCTAATGTCGCGCGCGACATTGGTTGACTTCATCAGGGTGTCGTCGAAAAACACACCCGCCTTCGAGTATTCAGCGATCAGCTCGGGATCTTTCATTGCGGTGCTGATGGCTGCACTTAAGTAGGCCTTGCGGTCGGCTGCAGTGCCCTTGGGTACCACCGCATAACGAACCACTTGCCAGGTGTACTCTTTGGCGCCAAGCTGCTCATTGAAAGTGGGCAGGTCTTTCAGGTGCGGCAGCCGCGAATTGGCCGCAACCGCGACTGGCGCCACTTTGCCCCCCTCGGCGAGGCCGCGGAATTCAGCCAGGAAGCCCTGTGCCAGATCGACGTTGCCGCCAGCCAGCGCGTTGATACCCGCGCCGCCGCCCTGGAACGGCACACGCAGGAACTTGGCACCGGTGTTGTTCTCAAGCTGTTCCACCAGGTATTCCCACATCGTGCCCGGCACCGTGGCGATTCGGATGGTGTTGGGCTTGTCTTTGGCGATCTGCAGGATCTCTTTGAGCGACTTGCCTTTGAGCGCGCCGTCACCCTGGACCAGCCAAATCAAGGCATCGCTGTTGATATAGCCGATGGGTTCGAGATCGGCGAGCGACCATTTGCCCTGCGCGCGCAGCAGCGCATCGCCCCAGAGCAGATTCGCAACGATGCCAACGGTATGGCCGTCGTTTTTGGCCTGCGTGGCAAGCCAGGTGTGGCCAACCATGCCGCCGCCGCCGGTGCGGTTGTTCACCAGAATTTTGTCGCCGCTGACCTTTTCAACGTATCGCGCGAGCAGGCGAGCCGTGACGTCCATGCCACCACCAGCCGGATACACCACCGTGTATTCGATAGGCTGGTTGGGGAAATCTTTGGGCTTGAGCTTGGCCACTGCCGGGTCTGACGCGAGCGCAGGGCTTGCCAGACCGGCTGACAACACCAGGCCAGCCAGCACTTTCAGGGTATGACGCTTCATGAATCTCCTCGCTTTCTTTTGAACTGCCGAATCACCATGAGCACCAGCAGCAACCCGCTGGCGGCGACCAGTCCGGCGCTTACCGGTCGCTGGAAAAGAATCATCGCACCATCGATCGACATCGTCATGGACTGTCTGAGCGACTGTTCCAGTAACGGTGCCAGAACGAATGCAAGCACAAAGGGAGCGATGTCGTACTCGAGCTTGCGCAGCAACCATCCGAGCAGCCCGAAGCCCAGCATCATCCAGATATCAAATACATTTTTATTGGCCGAGTAGGTGCCAACCATGGCCAACAGCACAATGAGCGGGAACAAAAACCGGTAGGGAATACGCAGCATCTGCACCCACAGGCCGATCAACGGCATGTTGAGCACCAGCAGCATCACGTTACCGATATACATCGCCGCGATCACGCCCCAAAACAGGTCGGGGCGCTGGGTGATGAAGAGCGGGCCAGGCTGGATTCCCTGGATGATGAGCGCGCCGAGCAACAGAGCGGTAATCGGATTACTGGGAATGCCCAGGGACAGAAGCGGGATCATGCTGCCCGCCACCGCAGCGTTGTTGGCGGACTCGGGCCCTGCAACGCCTTCGATCGCCCCTTTTCCGAATCGTTCGGGCTCGCGTGCGATCCGACGCTCCATCGCATACGACATGAACGATGCGGTAATCGGGCCACCACCCGGCACGATACCCAGCAAAAAGCCCAGCCCGCTGCCACGCAGGATTGGCGCAAACGAGGCCTTCCAGTCGGCCCAGGTAGGCAGCAGCTTCTTGATGCGGTCGGCCACCAGCGAGTTCTTCATGACGGACTCGACATTGAGCAGAATCTCGCTGATGCCGAACAGTCCGATCACCACCGCGAGCAGTTCGATGCCCGCGGTCAGATCGGTCACGCCAAACGTGAAGCGCTCGTTGCCGTTAACCATATCCATGCCAACGGACGACAGCAGAAAGCCAAGCGCGATCATCAAGAGGCCCTTAAGCTTTGAGCCGGTGATCATGAAAAGCGTGCAGACCAACCCCAGCGCCATCAGTCCAAAATTCTCCGGGGGCCCAAAACGGATCGCAATCGCCGCAAGCGCGGGCGCGAAGAAAGTCAGCACGATCAGGCTCAGCGTTCCCGCGATGAACGATCCGAGCGCTGCCATGCCGAGCGCTGCGCCTGCGCGACCCTGTCGGGCCATCTGGTGGCCGTCTAAGCAGGTAATGACTGATGCCGCCTCGCCAGGAATATTCACCAGGATCGACGTGGTCGACCCCCCATACATGGCCCCATAGAAAATTGCCGCGAGCATGGCGAGCCCCGCGATCGGGCTCAGGGTAAAAGTGACAGGAAGCAAAAGTGCCAGCGCGGCAAGCGGCCCCAACCCTGGCAGCACGCCCACCATGGTTCCGATGAGGCTACCCAGGAAACAGAAGTAAAGGTTTGCTGGCGTCAACATGACGCTGAAACCCATTGCAAGCCCGGAGAGTGCGTCCATCATCGACTACCAGCCCCAGGGGCCGCGCGGAAGCGGCATCCCCAGAAGTTTTCCGAAGATCAGCACGATGGCTGCGATCGATCCGACCGTGAGCACCAGCGTTTCAACCCAGGACGCCCGATCAATGGTCCGGAGCAGAACCGGCATGGCGAGGGCTGCGCTGGCGATGAACCCGAGTCGGTCCATCCCGAAAGCCATCAGCGCGATGCCCATCGCGACGCCCACGGTTCGCAAGCCAGCGCGTGCGTCGGGCCACTGCGGCTGCGATACGCGGCTGGCACGAGCGACCATGAGGGCTAGCCCCAATGCGGCGATTCCGCAGGACGCGATGAATGGAAACAGCCCACTCTCTGGGCCGGAAGGCCCGCGTAAACCGAGTTTCCACGACTGCCAGGCCGCCGCGCTCCCGAGCAGTATCCAGAACAGGTTCAGGAGACGTTCGACCATTACCCGTACTCAGCGAGGACCCGAGTACAACCGAGCGCTGGCAAGCCGTGCGCCCTCGGTGAGCGAACGAAGCTTCGCCCACACGACGTCCGTGGCCACTCGTCCCATGCCTGCAGAGGTATCAAACCCGCAGTCTGTGCCAGCAATGACCTGTTCCGGGCCTGACACGAAGGAGGCCATTCGCTCGAGCCGATCAGCAACCACCTCGGGGTGCTCAATGAAGTTCGTGAGCACATCGATTACCCCCGCAACAATGACCTGATCATCGCGTAGCGGGAGCTGCTTCAGGACGCGCATCTCGTGCGCATGGCGCGCGTTGGCAAACGGCAGAACAAAGCCGCCTACGCGAGTCTGACGGAGAATGGGCCAGATCAGTGCGAGCGGCACGTCGCAGTCGTGTGGGCCTTCATAGTTGCCCCAGCACACATGCATACGAACGCGGTCGGGCGGAATGTTGCGAATCGCTTCATTCAAGGTGTCGACCACCTGCTCGACAAACTGGAGAAAGCGCGCTTCGCCCGCCTCGTGGAACGAGACATGGTGCTCGAGCGCGAGATCCGGGCAATCGAGCTGCAATACGAAGCCTGCGTTGACGATCGCCTCGTATTCATGGCGCAGCGCCTCACCGAGCGCTCGCAGATAGGCGCGCTCGCTGTCGTAGTGCTCGTTGCGGCAGGCCGCAGCAATAATCCCGGGCGACGGGGCTGTCAGGAAACCCTCGACATATCGCCCGCGGTGCGGCGTGAGTGCCTGGGCAAACTCACTTGCCTCTTGGCCTGCTACTGCCGGATCAAGATATCGAACTTCGCTGACCACGCGCGGCGGGGCGAAATTGCTGACCGCTGCACGCCCGCGGTTCTGCTCTTCGAGCATCTGCTGAAAAGCGGGATAGCGTTCGACGTCAGCGCGTGCCCAGCGCTTCCACTGGCCGCCAAAACCGGACATGCGATGCTGCACGTACAGGAAAAATCCCTCGCGCTGCTGTTCCCCGTTGTTGATGACGTCGAGCCCAGCGTCAATCTGCCGCTCGACCGACGCCAGCATGGCCGCATGGCCTGCTGCGGCGAGTTGCGGTGGATCGACCGCTTCGCCGCGCGCGCGGCGCGCGTATAAGTCAACCAGGGCAGAGGGTCGGGGGAGGCTGCCCGTGTGTGTGGTGAGAATTCGATCTGAACTGTTGCGCATCAGAATAGGGGCGCTTCGTCGCGATGGCGCCGGTCGGAAATGGGGCGGGAATGAATGGAACGGTCTCCGGTACGGGTCAGGTTTGTTGACCGGACGGGTGTCCGGTCTCTCGGTCTTTGCCGAGTGCGCCGGACTATCGACGTTCGAGTGCCGCTTGTCAATGATGACCGCCCGGTCGGTGTAGTATCCCGCGCTTGAAGCGCAAGGCCCGAACGGGTCTCCATGTCCCACCGTTTCGTTTTCAGCGTTGTTGTCTATGGGTGCTTTACCTGATTCCCCTCGCGTGGCGTTTGAAGCCCTGCGCGATTTCATTCAAGCAGCGCTGGCGGTGCAGGGTCTGCCGCATGCCGACGCGGCACAGGTGGCCGAACTGATGGCCGAGGCCGATCTGCAGGGCTCGGACGGTCACGGCGTGATCCGTCTGCCGCAGTACACCAAACGGATTCAGGCTGGCGGCATCAACGTTCGGCCGCAGATTCGCGTGGTTCGCGAGAAGGCCGCCATGGCCGTGATCGATGGCGACAACGGCATGGGGCATCTGGTGGTCTCGCGAGCAGTGGATCTGGCCATTGCCAAAGCACGTGAATGCGGGGTCGCCTGGGTAAGCACGCGCTACAGCAACCATGCGGGACCAGCCTCGCTGTATGCGCGTAGGCCGCTCGATCACCAGATGGTCGGTCTGTACTTCGCAGTGGGTAATGCCAATCATCTGCCGCCCTGGGGCGGTATGGACATGCTGTTATCGACCAATCCTATTGCCGCGGCATTTCCTGCGGGCGATGAGCCGCCGGTCGTGCTGGATATGGCGACCACGGTGGCGGCCTACGGCAAGGTCAAGGCGCGCGCCAAGCGTGGCGAGCCGATGCCCGAGGGCTGGATGATCGACCGGGAGGGAAAGCCGCTCACGGATCCCGCGCGCGCCCATGAAGGTTTTCTGCTGCCGATCGGTGAGCATAAGGGCTATGGTCTGGCGCTGATGGTCGGGTTACTCGCTGGGACGCTGGGCGGGGCTGCCATGGGGCGCGAGGTGGTCGACTTCAACGCTGATCATGTGAGCGTGACCAACACCGGTCAGGCGATTCTGGTGATCGACCTTGCTGCATTCGGCGATCCGGCCGCGTTCAGCGGTGCGGTAGATGGGCTGGTTCGCGATATTCGCGGCTCGGCGCGACTGCCTGGCGTTGAGCGTATTTGGCTGCCCGGCGAGCAGAGCCATCTTCGCCGTGAAGCGGCCCGCACTTCGGGCATTTCACTGGCGCCCGCGCTGGTGGCTGAACTCGACCTGCTCGCCGATTCGTTGGGCGTGCCGCGGCTCGCAAGGTCTGCGTAAGCGCGGCAGCATGAACTCAGTGGTTTCCCAATTCAGGAGCTTGCATTCGATGAGCGCATCCGATTCCCGTAAACCTGTTGTACTGCGCCCGGATTCCATCAAGAGCCATGACCGTGGCGGTGGCGCGCGCACCACACCGCTGGTGATGCCCGGTTGCGGCGCTACAGGGTTCATCAATGGCATCACCGAGTTTGCGCCAGCCGCCAAGATCGCCTTTCACAGCCACAACTGTGAAGAAAGCGTGATGTTGCTGGAAGGGCACGCGGTGCTCGATATTGAAGGCCAGGAATCCTGCGAACTGAAACCGCTCGACACCACCTGGATTCCGCCCAACCTGCCGCACCGGTTTCGCAATCTGTCCGACACGCAGCCCATGAAAATTCTGTGGATCTATGCGTCGGTCAATGCGACGCGTACGGTGACCGATTCAGGCGAAACCCGCCCGATTGCAGCCGAACACCGAGGTTAGGCTAAGCGGCTTTAGTGCAATACGGGTGCGCCTGCCCGTTTGGGTTGCAGGCGGCGGTGGCGGAACAGCGTCTGCATCACCCGAGTGGTGCCCAGAATGATCATGTCCTGCCCAATCGAATGCCCGTGCTCCTCGAGGATATCGAGCGTCACGTGAGTGCCGTTGGCGGTGAACCGGCGGTGCGCCTGCTGCGAATGCGACACCGGCACAACGCTGTCGAGTTCGCCGTGCAGTAAGTGAACTGCGGGCCCAGGTGGTTCACCGTGACGCGGGGGTGGAATCATCCTGCCGCTGTAGCTCACCGCAATGCCCAGAAGATCAGGGCGGCTGCGCGCCAGTTCGAGCGCCAGCGTTGCGCCTTGCGAAAAGCCGATCACGACGGTGTCGCGACCGCTCAGCCCGCTTGCACGCTGCAGGGCTTCGATTCGATGGGCTACCTGCTGGCCCGCAGCCTGCACGCGTGGCGCAAGCGTCTCGGCAGTGCCCAGGCTGTCAAACCAGTCGCCGCCGGACCCGGCATTTGAGGGCCTTAGCGCATGCAGGATCGCACCTGTTGCGCCAGGAAATTTAAGCAGCCAGGAAATTGCAATGGGCGCGAACCGTTCGGCGCTCGAACCCGCGCCGTGCAGAAACACGAGCAGTCGTTTCGGCGCGTCGGCAGAAATGGGTGGCAACTCCAGCCAGAGCGCCTGTGCACCGGGCTCGCGTGTCACAGGAACAGACTGCCAAACCACCAGGCCAGTGCCGCCATGATTGCCGACGCGGGGATCGTGATCACCCAGGCCCACACGATGTTGCCCGCCAGCCCCCAGCGTACGGCCGAGAACTTCTGCGATGACCCGACGCCCACGATGGCGCCTGTGATGGTGTGGGTGGTTGAGACCGGAATGCCGAAGCTCGAGGCGATGAAAAGCGTCATGGCGCCGCCAGTTTCGGCGCAGAACCCACCGACAGGTTTGAGCTTGGTGATTTTCTGCCCCATGGTTTTGACGATGCGCCAGCCGCCGAACAGCGTACCAAGCCCAATGGCCAGATAACACGATACGACCACCCAGTAGGGTGGCGCTGCAGCGCCTGGAGAGGTGATGCCTGCTGCGATCAGGAGCAGCCAGATGATGCCCATTGTTTTCTGCGCGTCGTTGCTGCCATGGCCCAGACTGTAGAGACCGGAGGACACCAGTTGCAGCCTGCGGAACCAGCGATCGCTTTGTCTGGGCGTGACGTTTCGCATGGTGTTGGCCACCACCAGCATCAGCAGTGACCCCAGCACGAACCCGAGCGTGGGCGACACCAGAATGAATAAAGCGACTTTGATGATGCCTGATGACAGCAGCGGTTCGACGCCGGCTTTTGCGAGTACTGCGCCGATCAGACCGCCGATGAGTGCGTGCGACGAGCTGGACGGAATGCCGAACCACCAGGTGATCACATTCCAGGAGATAGCGCCCACCAGGGCGCCGAAGATCACGATATGGTCGACCGCTACCGGATCAACGATCCCCTTGCCGACGGTAGAGGCCACCTTCAGTTCAAAAAAGAATAAAGCGATGACGTTGAAGAAAGCGGCCCAGACCACCGCCTGGTAAGGCTTCAGAACACCGGTCGATACGATGGTTGCAATGGAATTTGCGGCATCGTGAAAGCCGTTCATGAAGTCGAAGGCGAGCGCCAGGATCACCAGAAATACCAATACGGTGAAACTAAATTGAAGCGTGGTCATGATCGGCCTGATCGTCTGGGTTCAGGCATTCTCAAGAACTACGCCCTCGAGCAGGTTCGCGACGTCTTCGCACTTGTCGCTGACCGCTTCGAGCAGTTCGTAGATCTGCTTGAGCTTGATCAGCTGGCGGACATCGCTTTCGTCGCGAAACAGTTTGGACATACCCGAGCGCATGACCCGGTCGGCGTCGGACTCGAGCTGATCAATTTCGCGGCAGAGCTTCAGGATCGCTTCAGCATTGTCCATGGACGACAGCATTCGAACGGCCATCTGAACGCGCTTGCAGCACATTTCATTGAGTTCGGCGAGCTGCTGCGCTTCGGGGGTGATGCGCTGCAGGTCGTAGAGCATGGCTGATTCGGCCACATCCTGGATCAGATCCAGGATGTCGTCCATGTTCGATATGAGCTTATGGATATCGTCGCGATCGAACGGCGTGACGAAGGTTTTGTGCAGCAGTGCAACGGTTTCGTGCGTGATTCGGTCAGCGCTCTTTTCGACTGTCTCGATCCGGTCGATATGCGTTCGCCGGTTGGCCACGTCGCTGTACTGGCGCATCAGCTCGGCCAGTGCCTGGCTGCCCGCGATGATTTCGTCGGCATGCCGATTGAACAGGTCAAAAAAGCGGCCCTCGCGGGGCATCAATCGTCCAAACATCGTTTTTCCCGTATCTGGGGCGCCCTGCGAATGGCGTTGCGCGGATTGGCCGGATTGATGACGTGCCGCTAGCGCAACCACACAGAGCGAAAGCCGATCGAAGGGTAACAGAAAGCGCCTGCTCGCCGAACTCAACTAACGGGATGCCGGGCGGGCACTGGCACGGCGACGCAGGCATTCAACATACGCTTCGCCGTCCGGAGGCTGGCCGCTTTGCTGCGCCCGCCACAACACTTCGCCCAGACATTCCATGACCTGGTGGGCCGCCGAGTGAGGATCGCCGCATTGGCTGGCCAATTGCTCCCAGGCGGCGCGGATACCGGGCGGCTGATCGATGGATAACTGCTCGGTAATCGCCAGATGCATTGACAGATGCAGGAAGGGATTACCGCGGCCGTCGGCGGCGTCGAAGCGTTCGTTCACCGCGCGCTCGGGATCATCGAGTAGCGCGTGGTATTCCGGGTGGGCGTCGATCCAGTCGACGGCGATCGCCTCGATCGGCGACAAGGGCTCGCGGGCAAGACGCTTTCGTTGCGACTCGCAGAAGAAGCGTCGGACGTCGTGCTGGGAGGGGTCAAACATAGGGCGCTTTCAATGCTAGGCCTGCGTGGGCGCGGGCGTTTTGCGCCGGAACTCGCAGTCGTCGCGAATCAGGCAGCGCCAGCACTCGGGTTTTCTCGCCTTGCACACATAGCGGCCATGCAGGATCAGCCAGTGATGAGCATCCTGCTGGAATTCTTCAGGCACCAATCTGACCAGCCGGTTCTCAACTTCAAGCGGTGTGCGCCCCGGCGCGATTCCGGTTCGATTGGAGACGCGAAAAATATGGGTATCGACCGCCATGGTGGGCTGTCCAAATGCGGTGTTCAGCACCACGTTGGCGGTTTTTCGCCCCACGCCCGGTAGCGCTTCCAGCGCCTCACGGTCGGCCGGTACTTCGCTGCCATGCTGCTCGATGAGTAGCGCACAGGTTTGCAGCAGATGTCGGGCTTTCGAGCGATAGAGTCCGATGGTGCGAATGAATTCGCACAGCCCTGCCTCGCCAAGCGCAAGAATCGCAGCGGGTGTGCGCGCAACGGCAAACAATTTACGAGTAGCAATGTTCACGCTGCGATCAGTGGCCTGTGCCGACAACAGCACGGCTACTAACAGCTCGAAGGGCGTGGAATATTCAAGCTCGGTGGTCGGATGCGGATTTTCGCTCTGAAGCCGGCTGAAGATCCTGATGCGTTTTTCTCGGTTCACAAGGTGCTCGCTGCTGCTTAGCCGGCACCTGTGGTGCGAGCGGCGCGCTCTGCTGCCCGTGCACGCGCGCGGGCGAGCGCCGCTTCGATCACCGCGCGTTTGCGCTCGGTTTCAGCGTCGGCAGGCTCGGTCTCAAGCGCTTCAAGCTTAGCGCTGGCGCGGGTGGTCAGTCGCTGATCGCGCTCACCCGCGACGCGCGCGAGGCGTTGCGCTCGAGCGCGGTGCCGGTCGCGGGAATCCCGTTGTTCGCTCGCACTCCAAACAGGTTCGGGTTGCGGGTTGAGCGGCTCCATCACAATGCAATCGACCGGGCAGGGCGGTATGCAAAGATCACACCCCGTGCACAGCGACGCAATCACGGTATGCATCCGCTTGCTTGCGCCGACGATCGCATCGACTGGGCAGGCCTGAATGCACTTGGTGCAGCCAATGCAATGTGCTTCTTCGATGCGAGCGACGGTTCGTGGCCCTTCGACGCCACAGGAGGGGTCCAGGGCAATGACCGGCACGCCCAATAGCGCTGCAAGGCGCTCGACCCCGTCGGAACCGCCGGGCGGACACCGATTAATGGGCGCTTCACCGCAGGCCATTGCTTCGGCGTAAGGGCGACAGCCCGAGTAACCGCAGCGGCGGCATTGGGTCTGCGGCAGCAGTTCGTCGATCGCCTCAGCGGAGGGGCGCTGCATCATGCGGCAGAAGGGCTAACACGCAGCGAGACACTCAGCGACCGGCGCTGGCTTTGCCTCGCCGCTCATGCTCGGTGATAAAGCTGCGCACTTCGGGGTAGATTTTTTCGCGCCAGCGGCGCCCGCTGAAGATGCCGTAGTGCCCGGCACCTTCGGCTGTCAGATGTCGCTGCCACTCGCGCGGGATGCGTGTACAGAGGTCGTGCGCCGCCTGTGTCTGCCCCGAGCCCGAAATGTCATCGAGCTCACCCTCGATGGTGAAGAGGGCAACCGTTCGGATGGCCGACGGGTCAACGCGCAGGGTTTTGCCCTCGAATCGAACATCCCACTGCCCCAGGGGCAGTGCGTGCTGCTGGAACACCGTACGGATTGTGTCGAGGTAGTACTCGGCGGGCAGATCCAGCACGGCGTTGTACTCGTCATAGAACCTGCGGTGCGCTTCCGCATCTTCCATGTCACCACGAACCAGATCGAGGTAGTAGTCCCAGTGCGAATTGAGGTGCCGATCGGGATTCATTGCAACAAATCCCGCATGTTGCAGAAAGCCCGGGTAGACCTGCCGCCCCACGCCGGGATAGCGACCTGGCACGCGGTAAATGACGTTGCGTTCGAACCAGGTGAAGCTGCGCCGTTGGGCCAGCGCGTTTACCTCGGTGGGGTTCCGGCGCGTGTCGATGGGGCCACCCATCATCGTCATGCTGAGCGGCTGATGGGGATCGCGAATTTGCGCAAGGATCGATACCGCGGCAAGTACCGGCACCGTGGGCTGGCACACCGACACCAGATGCACCTGGGGGCCTAAATGGCGGATAAAGTCGATGGCATAGCCGACGTAGTCATCGAGATGGAAGGGCCCCTCCGAGACGGGCACCATTCGGGCGTCGATCCAGTCGGTGACAAAAACATTGTGGTGCGGCAGCAGGGCGCGCACCGTGTCGCGCAATAACGTGGCGTGATGTCCCGACAGCGGCGCGAACACCAGCACGGTGGGGTCTAACGCACGGCTGCGCAGCTTACTGGGGAGCAGCCGTTCGAACTTCAGCAGCCTGCAGAATGGGCGTGCGATTTCGATTCGTTCGACAACGCTGACCGGCTGCCCGTCGATGACCGTTTCATCGATCTCGAAGTTGGGCTTTTCGTATTCTTTGCCGAGACGGTGCAGGAGCTCAAGACCAGCCGAGACGCGATTGGCAAAAGGCGTGTAGGCAAGCGGGCTGTAGGGATTTACGTAAAGCTGGCTGATCGAGTCAGCCCAGCTTGACAACGGTTGAAGCACCGCGCGCTGCGCTTCACGGAGGTGGTAGAGCATCTGTCTCTCCCGCTTCGGAACTGCCTGATTCTGCCCGAAATTGTGCGACGCGTCAGACGCGGCTGGGATGACCAGCGTGTCGCAGATTCTCAGCGAGCCAGGCAGCGCCCTGCTTTTCCTGCAGTGAGTTTTGCGTAAGGCGCTGGTTGAGCGCGGCGAAATCGACCTGATCGAGCGGCTGATCTTGGTTGAAGCATGAAAAAACGTAGGTGATGCGGCCAGTTTGCGGATCGCGGTGCGGTTGCAGGCACTGCGCGCAGACTTCTTTCATCATGCACTGCATGGGCGAGTTGATGGAGCCAAAAGCCTGGTGCTTGGGCGGCAGCACATCGGCGAGCGCCTCATGACGGGCGCGAGCGACCGCAGCCATCATGCGATCAGACCCGATCGCGATCAGACGATCGGCATCATGGAGCCGTGGTGAGCCTGGCGCGGCATTGAGCGATCCGCTTGCCCAGGCCTTCATCGCCTCGACAATATTGCCGACGTAGGTGCGATCCTGAGGGCGGGTTGGCGGAAAGCCTGGCGCTTCGTCGCTGCACCAGACGACAACGTCGGCAGCGGCCTCGATCTCTTCCACCTTATAGCGGTCGATCAGCTTCTTGTAGCCTGCGAAGTACAGCACCTTGGAGCCGCGCGAACGGAAGGCGGCGCCAATCGAAAACAGCACTGCATTGCCCAGGCCACCGCCCACCAGAACAACGGTTTCATCGCCTTCAATTTCGGTGGGGGCGCCGGTGGGCCCCATCAAAATGACCGGCTCGCCAGGTTGCAGCAGCGCGCAGAGGTTTGAGGATCCACCCATTTCGAGCACGATCGTGGACACCAGTCCCCGCTCGCGGTCGACCCATGCACCAGTGAGCGCGAGCCCTTCCATGACCAGCCGCGTGCGATGTCCGCGAATATCAACCACCGGCGCGAGCGCTTCGAAATTTTGCAGTCGATAAAACTGGCCGGGCTCGAATCGTTGCGCTGCGAGCGGCGCATGCACCACCACCTCGACGATGGTCGGGGTCAGCCGAACGACCCGCTCGACGCGAGCGCGCAGCAGGCCATTGATGTGCGTGGCAAACGCGGCGTTTGAAAGCGTCGAGGCAGGCGCCTGCTGGGCGAGCACGCGTGAGACCACCGGATAGCCCTGCCGCGCTGATCCCATGGCTTTCACAACATTGCCGAAGTAGCTGGGATGCAAGTCGCCAAAGAACGACACCATGCGGCCATCGTCGGTGCGTGCGAGCAGCACCCGCGCCTCGGCAGGTTTGCTCGAAGAGAACTCGGGCTTGACCGGCTCACCCTGTTCGTTGACTGCCTGAAAGTATTTGCCGTCAAGGTGGAAATGCGTGGCGTCTTCGCGCGCCAGCACGGTATTGGGCTGAGTACCTGCCGCCACGAAGATGGTGCGTGCGGGCCAGGTGACCAGCGCATCGTCACCCTGAGCATCCGACCAACGGCCGTCTTCAGCGCGAATCTGGCGCGCGAGCGTGATGGACTGCGCTGCGCCGCGCTGATCGACATCGATTCGACGGGGGTCGACGCACTCGGCAAACCGGATGCCTTCTTCAAGCGCCTTCTCAACCTCTTCGTGGTTGAGTGTGTAGGACGGGCTGTCGACCATGCGCTTGCGATAGGCCAGCGTCACGCCGCCCCATTGCTGGATCAGCTCGATGATGCGTGCCGGGCGGTTCTGCGCGACAGCGGCGGCGCGCTCGGCGCGGATAGCCTGGGCATGTTGGAGAAACTCGTCGGCAACTTCACGCTCTTCGGCGCTCCAGTTTGAGCGTACTGACGATTCATCGGATAGCGCGACCAGCGCTTCATGCCGGGACAGAAACTTTTCGACCTGCACGGCGTAGTACGCAAGCGACTCGGTTGCGGTATCGACCGCGGTCAGGCCTCCGCCGATCACGACCACCGGAAGACGAATCTGCATGTTGGCAAGTGAGTCTTCTTTGGCCGCACCGGTGAGCTGCAATGCCATCAGGAAGTCGCTTGCGGTGCGCACGCCACGAGCCAGGCCGTTCGGAATATCGAGCACCGTGGGTTTGCCTGCGCCCATGGCGAGTGCAACGTGATCGAAGCCGAGCTTCCACGCATCAGCGAGCGTGAGCGTGCCGCCAAAGCGCACGCCCCCGATGAGCGTGAAGCGCTCGCGCCGCTCAATGAGCAGCCGAATCACCTTGAGGAAGTTTTTGTTCCAACGAACCGTGATGCCGTACTCGGCCACGCCGCCAAAACCTGCCATCAGCCGATCGTCGAGCGATTCCCACAGCGTTTCAATGTGCTCGATCGGTTCAAAAGCGACGCGCTCGCCGGGCATTGCCCCATCGTGGCGCACACCTGCCAACTCGGGCGGCAGCGGCTCAATTTTGAGCCCGTCGATGCCGACCACGGTGTGGCCGTCATTCATCAGATGGTGTGAAAGCGTAAAGCCGGCGGGCCCCATCCCTGCGACCAGTACCTTGCGGCCGGTAGCGGTGCGCGGCACCGGGCGGGCGAGATTGAGCGGGTTCCAGCGCGTGAGCAGAGAATAGATTTCGAAACCCCAGCGCAGTTCCAGCACGTCTTTGAGCGAACGGGTTTCAGCCTGCGGAATATCGACCGGTGTCTGCTTCTGGTAGATGCAGGCCTTCATGCAGTCGTTACAGATGCGATGGCCGGTTGCCGCGGCCATCGGATTATCGATCGTGATCATGGCGAGCGCGCCGATGGAGTGACCCTGCGTTTTCAGGATCTGGAACTCCGAAATGCGCTCTTCAAGCGGGCAACCCGCCAGCTTGACGCCGAATACCGTGCGTTTGAACGCCACGCTGCCGTCAGCGGTGGGCTTTTCGCGCAGACCTCGCGAACAGGAATCTTTGCCCTGCGCGTGGCAGCCGATGCAGTAGTTGGCTTGATCGAGCGCGCCGCGCAGGTCGGTGCCCTCATCGGTGAGCTGAAAGCCTTTACGCCGGCGGATATGAGCGGGATCAATGGTGTGAATGGTGACCGATGATTCCGTTGTGCTGTGTGCGTGGGCGAGCAGCGCCCAGGGATCAACCTTGCCCGGCTGCCGGAACAAAATGCCGTGGCCATGCCGGGCGCGGCCCGCGTCGGTGAGCGTTGCCCATGCGCTGAAGCGAAGCGCCAGATCAATTGAGTCAGCTGCCGACTCGCCCTGCTGCTGCCAGTTCAGAACTGCTTCGGCAAACCGCAGTTCATCGAAGGCGTCGGCGCCGGTGAGCGCCGCAAGCGCGCGCTCGGCACCCTCGCCATCGAACCCTGCGAGGTCCTCGGCGCTGAATTTGAGCATTGCCTGCCGCTTGACGAACTTCCACTTGACCTTGTAGAGCGGCTCAAGCGTGTGGTGGCGACCACGCAGATCGGCAAGTTCTTCTGAGACGCCAAACAGCGTACCGACGAACGCGTCAATGTGGGGTGCAACCTCGAGGAGCAGCGCCGCTTCGTCTTTGGGCGCCAGCCGCTCGCCGGCGACCACCTGTTCGCGCGCGGATCGGAGCTTCTCGGCCAGGGCTGGCTCACGCGCATCCAACTCGGCGACGAAGCGTTCGTCGATCTGGCGCAGCCCCTCGTCGCTGTAGAGGTCTTCGAAGCGCAGATCCCAGGCAAGCTGGACGGTCATCGTAGCGCGTCAGCCGCGATCGAGCTGGTCGAGCTTGCTTTTAACCTCGCGCCACTGCTCGGCATCGGCCAGCGCTTCCTTGGTGCGCGTGATGCTGGGCCAGCTGCCGGCGAGCTCGGCATTGAGCGCGATGAAATGCTGCTGGTCTGCTGGAACGTCTTCCTCGGCTCGAATGGCCTCGACCGGGCACTCGGGGATGCAGACTGCGCAGTCAATGCACTCATCAGGATCGATGACCAGCATGTTCGGGCCTTCGCGAAAGCAGTCGACGGGACACACATCGACGCAGTCGGTGAACTTGCAGCGGATGCAGGATTCAGTCACCACATGGGTCATGACGGGATTTCCTGGAAGAAGATCGGGTTGGACAAGTGTTCGAACGCCGCCGGACAAAACCGGCGTAAGCGCGGTGTTTGACCGGATTGACGGCGATTCTACCGTGCGATACCTTCACTACAAAACTAATGAAGCCGCGGCTTCATAAAGCCCCGACGCAGGCGCCCGGGGCAGCTGCGGCTCACTCTCGGGGACTCACCATGACCGAGCAAGCGGCGAATCGCTCACCGCGCTCACCAGAGCGGCTTGATGACGCGCTCAGCCTGTTGGCCCAGCCTGGGTGGCTGCCGCTGGCGGGCGGCACCGATGTATATCCTGCGCACGTCGGCCGGCCAGTCTCGCGTCCGATCCTCGACCTGAGCCGAATCGAAGCGCTCCGAGGTCAGTCGCGCGTAGCGGGCGCAGACGGTCGCTCATGGTGGCGGATTGGCGCGCTGGAAACCTGGATGGCGCTTCGCGAGGCGGCGCTCCCAGCTGGTTTCGAAGCGCTGCCCCAGGCGGCTGCCGAGGTGGGCGGTCGGCAGATTCAGAACCAGGCCACGATAGGCGGAAACCTCTGCAACGCCTCGCCTGCGGCCGACGGTGTGCCTGCCTTGCTTGCACTCGATGCCGAGGTTGAGCTCCAAAGCCGGCATGGCACCCGGCGGATACCGCTATCCAAGTTTGTACTTGGCAATCGGCGCACTGCGCTCGCCCCTGATGAACTGCTGGTGGCGGTGCTGTTGCCGATCGGGTCGCCGCGTGCACGTTCGCAGTTTCTGAAACTGGGTCACCGCAGATATCTGGTCATTTCGATCGCGATGGTCACGGTTTCAGTCGATTCAGACGAGCACGGCGCGCTCTCGCGCTGCGCGATCGCGGTGGGTGCCTGTTCGGCGGCGGCCCAGCGCCTGACGCTGCTGGAGTCGCGTCTCATGGCTTCACCACGCGATCAGGCTGCCCATGTCGCGGCTCAGCTGCTTGCCTCATCCGAGTCACAGGCACTGCTTGAAGCGCTGTCGCCCATCGATGATGGTCGGGGCACTGCAGCCTACCGGCGGGATGCGGTTCGCGAGCTGATCGTCCGGGCCATCGATCTGGCCTGCAGCAGCCCCACACCATCCGAATTGCCGCAGGCACGGAGCCGCTCATGAACAAGCCCTCTGACCTCGCGCTGGGCGCCCGGGTGCAGCCCATTGAATTCATCGTTAACGGCCGGCCCGTCTCAATCGACGCGCAAGGCGCGGCGCGCAGACTCACGGACGTACTGCGAGACGATCTCGGCCTGACCGGCACCAAGGTGGGCTGTAGCGCCGGCGATTGCGGCGCGTGCACCGTGCTGCTCGATGGTCAGCAGGTCTGCGCGTGCCTGGTGGCGGGGGCGCAATGTGCCGGGCGCACCGTCGAAACGGTGGAATCGCTTGCGCCCGCTGAGGGCGAGCTGTCGGCGCTTCAGAAGGCGTTCGTCGACCACGGCGCCGCCCAGTGCGGCATCTGTACGCCTGGCATGCTGATGGCTGCGGCCGACACGCTTCGCCGCCACCCGCAGCCCACCGAGCAGCAGGTGCTGGACGGGTTGGGCGGCGTTCTGTGCCGCTGCACGGGCTATCGCAAAATCGTCGACGCGGTGCTGGCAGTTGGGAACGCCCGAGCAGGCGAACCCGCTGGAATCTCCATCGCGACTGTGCCGTCGGGCTCTGCGGTGGGCGCGCGCGTGGAACGCTTTGATGCCTCGGCCAAGGTCACTGGCGCGGAGCGCTTCGGCGCAGATGAGGCGCCCGCCGATGCGGTCTGGCTTCGCACCATCCGCTCGCCGCACCCCCGAGCCCGCTTCACGTTCGGTGATCTCAAGGGATGGCTCGCCAGTAAGCCTGGTCTGGTGGATGTGGTGACCAGCGCCGATATCCCCAATAACCGTTTTGCGATTTTCCCTGACCTGCGCGATCAGCCTGCGCTCGCCGAGGGCGAGGTCCGGTTCGCGGGCGAGGCCATCGCGGTCGTTGCCGGCAGCCAGTCGGCCATCGAGTCACTTGATGAGGCCACGTTTCCGGTGGCATGGGAACCGCTTGCGCCGGTGTCGGGCGTAGCGGCTGGCCTGGCGCCAGGAGCGCCATCGGTTCAGAGCCGTTGGCCCGATAACGTACTGTGCCGCGGACGCGTGGTGTCGGGCGATGTGGCCGCGCTTACCGCCACCGCGCCGCACGCGCTCAAGCTTGCCATGCGTACTCAACATGTCGAGCACGCCTACATTGAGCCCGAGGCCGGTTGGGCCCGCTGGGAGGTCGATACCGACGGTCCGCGCGTCACGATCTTCGCCTGCACGCAAACCCCCTACATGGACCGCGATGAGATCGCGTGGATGTTCAGCCTGAAGCCTGAGCGGGTACGCATCATCCCATCAGCCGTCGGGGGCGGTTTCGGCGGCAAGCTGGATCTGTCGGTTCAGCCCCTGCTGGTGGCCGCTTCGCGGCGGCTCGGCAGGCCCACGCGCATCGTGTATCACCGCCCCGAATCGATGCGGTCCACGACCAAACGTCATCCTGCGGTCATGGAAGCACAATTTGCCGCTACCGCAGACGGTCAGTTTGTCGCCTACGATTTCACCGGAGATTTCAACACCGGTGCCTATGCATCATGGGGCCCTACGGTAGCCAACCGCGTGCCCATTCACGCGGCAGGACCGTATCGCTGGCAGGCGGTTCGGGCGCTGACTCGCGCGGTCATCACCAATGATCCGGTGGCAGGCGCATTCCGCGGATTCGGCGTGCCACAGTCAACGCTCCTGTGCGAATCGCTGATCGATGACTACGCGGCCCGACTTGGCGCCGACCCGCTCGAACTTCGATACGCCAATGCATTGCGCGCGGGCGACCGCACCGCCACTGGCCAGACGCTGCAGGCGAGCGTGGGTCTGCGGGCCTGTCTGGACGCACTGCGGCCGGCCTGGCGCGCGTCGCGCGAACGGATCGGTCTCTGGCGTGAGCAGCCCCTGAGTGAGCGCGACAGTGCGATCGCCGCACCCAGCGATCCGCACGGCCGCAACCCCGCCAGCCTGCGACGTGGCGTTGGGGTCGCATGCATGTGGTACGGCATAGGCAATACAGTGATTGCGAATCCGTCCGAGATGGAAATCGGTCTGAAGCCCGATGGTCGGTTTGTACTGTTCAACGGCGCGGTGGATATCGGGCAGGGCACCTACACGATCATGCCGCAGATTGCCGCTGATGCACTCGGGGTTCCGCTTGCCCTCATCGATCAAACGGTGGCCGATACCGCGCTGACGCTGGACGGTGGCAAGAGCTCTGCGTCGCGGCAAACGTTCGTGTCAGGGAATGCGGCGCGACTGGCCGCGGAAGACCTGCGCCGGCAACTGCTAGCGCGGCTGGGCGCGCCCGACTCGGCGCGGCTTGAGGTTCGCGCGGACAAGATCGCTGCGGGAGGCGCCGAGCTTGCGCTATCGACGCTGCCCGTTGATGCGCGCGGTCTGGTAGCCGTGGGCTTTGGCCGCTTCAATCCGCCCACCGTGCCGCTGGATGCGGATGGGCAGGGTGTGCCTTATGCCACCTACGGATTCGCTGCGCAGATCGCTGAGGTAGAGGTGGACGTGGCGCTGGGCACCGTGCGCGTACTGTCCATTCATGCTGCACACGATGTGGGGCGTGCTATCAATCCCACCCAGGTTGAGGGCCAGATTCACGGCGGCATCGCGCAGGGTCTGGGGCTTGCGCTGATGGAAGACTACGTGGCGCTCAAGACCGACAACCTGCACGACTATCTGATCCCCACGGTGGGCGATATGCCGCCTGTCGTGGTGCATCTGATCGAAGACCCCGAGCCGCTCGGACCCAACGGTGCGAAAGGCGTTGGCGAGCCGGCGCTGGTGGCTACCGCGCCGGCGATTCTCAATGCAATTCGCGATGCAACCGGCGTGCGCATGACCGAAGTTCCCGTGACGCCCGATCGGATGCTCGCTGCGCTTCGCCGTCAGGCCTCCGATGTGCGCTGATCCGATCCGTGTGCTGACCACCAGGAAACTGTCTCGATGAGTGCTTCCCCAGAGCCGTCTGACGCCGCCGCGCCCGCGGCCGACCCCGCTGTCGTCAAGGCGCGTGCGCCCGAGAACATGGCGTCCAACAAGATTCAGTGCGACGCCTGCCCCGTGCTCTGCCAGATCAGCGAAGGAAGGTTGGGCGCCTGCGATCGGTGGGGCAACGTCGGGGGACAGCTTCGCCGAATGGATCCGGTCGTGCTCATGCAGCGGCCCGGTGTCGAGCTGGTGCCGGCTGATCCGGCTACCTGGGAAGGCGGGTTGCTGCATCAGGATGCGCCGGTGTTCGTATCCGGCGTAGCCAGTGGAACCACCTATCCCGACTACAAGCCTGCGCCGTTCATTGTTGCGAGCCGCGCGCAGGGCGTGGACATGGTCACAGTGGTCACCGAAGGCATCTTCAGCTACTGCAGCTTCAAGGTGAAGATCGATACCGACCGCTACCTGGGCCCTGAGCAGGCCACGGTTCGCCATCAGGGCGAAGCGGTGGGCCATGTCACCACCATTGAGTACGGATCGCAGTTTCTATCGCTGGGCGGCGTGCATCACCTCACGGGCGGCTCCAAGCGTGAAGGCCGCATCACCTGTGAGCTGATGGAGCGGCTTGGCAATCACCATGCGGTCGATCTCGAGATTGAGGGCGGCGCCAAGCTCACAGTGCAGGCAGGCAAACCGCCTATCGTCAATGGCGTTGAAGAGCAGCGGATGCGGGTTGGCTGTGGCTCCGCCACGATCGGGATCTTTGCCAAGCAGTGGTTCGGGCATGCTGATGAGGTGGTCGTGGTCGATGACCACATCACAGGCGTTCTTACCGAACATCAGGCCGGTAAATGCCTCGACATGAAGCCCTCGGGCATTCGGCTGCGCGGCCGAAAGTCAACGCCTGGCCGCTACTTTCAGGTGGCCAATCCGGGTACCGGCTGGGGCGGCACCGACATCGTTGATCCCCTGTCGATCATCGAGGGATGGGATCCGAAGGTGGCGCGGCCAGGCCTGCGACTGCTGATGGTGTCGACGACGGGCGAGCATGCGCAGTGGTATGTGCTCGATGAGGCGCTGGTACCGCAGCCCGCACCCATGCCGTCGCCCATCCAGACGGTGGTTGATCGGATTGGTGAAAACTGCGAGCCCGCGCTCGCCACCGTGCTGTTTCTGGGGGGAGCGGGAGGCAGCCTGCGTGCAGGCGTCACTGAGAATCCGATTCTGCTTACGCGCTCCATCAAAGACCTGATCACCCGTGTCACCTGCGGCGGTGCGCAAGCCTATGTGTGGCCGGGTGGCGGCATTACCGTAATGGTCGATGTCACCCGTATGCCACCGGGCTCATTTGGTTCGGTACCCACGCCCGCCATTGTTGCGCCCATTGAGTTCACGATGCGACGCGATGACTACGAGCGCCTGGGCGGGCACGTTGACCGCATTCGGCGTCTTGAAGATGTGTGGGCCGCTGGCGAGCACCGCACCATTGACTGGCAGAGCGATAACCCCTGGCCGCTGGAGCCTCTCCGGTGAGGCCTGCAAAGTGCTGCCAATGAACGCTTGTTTGGTGGGCGGAGCGGCGCAATGAGCCTGTCATGGCAGCCGCAGAGGGCCCGGCTCGCCGACGGCCGCTGGCACTTTCAGCACGGGCCGATCGACCTCGTGATTGGCGCGGACGGCGAGCCTGCTGCATGCGCCGCCGCGCATGAAGCCTGCTGGCAGGCGTTCCAATCGGTGCTGACCGAACTGGTGAGCGAACTGTCGGCGCTGCGCCAACCGCTTCCAGGCTCGGGCGCCGGTGCGCTCATCCGCGGGCCGGTTGCAAGACGCATGGTGGGCGCGTGTCTACCGTATGCACACGACGGTTTGTTCATTACGCCGATGGCCGCGGTGGCCGGCAGTGTCGCCGATCACCTGATCGAGGCTTACCGTCGATCTGGCGTGCTGCGCGCCTACATCAACAACGGCGGCGATATCGCACTGCATCTGGATCCGGGCCAGCACTGGCGCGCGGGTGTCGTCGCCAATGTTGACGATCCGTCGCTTGATGCGAGCCTGCTGGTGACGGCCGAAAGCGGGCTGAGGGGCCTTGCCACCTCGGGCTGGCGAGGGCGCAGTCTGTCGCTGGGTATTGCCGACAGTGTCACCGTGGTGGCGCGTGATGCGGGTGCGGCCGACGCTGCCGCCACCATCATCGCCAACCATGTGGATGTTGCCGACGCGGCAATCAGGAAGCTTCCGGCGAACCAGGTCCGCGATGATTCCGACCTGGGGGGGTTGCCCGTCACCGTAGCGGTGGGCGCGCTGTCACCGGCAAGCATTGAGCAGGCGCTCGCGAGTGGGCTGGCCTGCGCGCGGCAATTGGTTGCACGTGGACTGATCTCCCAGGCGTTACTCAACCTTGCCGGACGTTGGGTGCAGGCGGGATCCGAGCGAGCGTTGCCCGTGGTCGCGAGTCAGCCCAACCGCTCCGACTTACTGGAGGTCGCAGGATGAGTTTCGTTCGCAATGCCTGGTATGTGGCCGCATGGCGTGATGAACTGGGGACCAGGCCATTTGCACGTCGCATTCTCGATGTGCCGGTGGTGCTGTTCCGGCGCTCAGACGGCCGCCCTGCAGCCCTGGTTGACCGTTGCCCGCACCGACTGCTGCCGCTGTCGCGCGGCACCGTGGTGGGCGACACGCTGCAGTGTGGCTATCACGGCATGTGCTTCAGTGCCGAGGGCCAATGCACCCGGGTTCCCGCGCAGACGCGTATTCCGCCCGATGCCAATGTCCGCGCCTTTCCCGTGGTTGAGCACTGGGGCATGGTCTGGATCTGGATGGGGGATCCGCAGCTTGCTGATCCTGCGAAGCTGTTTCAGGGGCTGCCCTGGGGCAAGCCCGGCTGGACCCTGAACGTCGGGCCCTACACGCACGTGACAGCCGACTATCGGCTGCTGGTTGAGAACCTGCTTGATCCGGTGCACGTCACCTATGTGCATCAGTCGACGCTGGGCACCTCGGCCATGGCCGATATCCCCATCGAAACCACTCAGGATGGCGATACGATTCTGGTCACCCGCTGGACCCGCAACTCGCCGGCCGCGCCGATTCTCCAGCGCTTTGGCCGCTGGCCCGGCAATGTTGACCGCTGGCAGTACTACTGGTGGCACGCGCCCGCCATCAATGTGGTGGATTTTGGCGCGCATGAAGTTGGCAGTGGCGACAGTGAAGCGGCCCGGCAGGCAGGCGTGCGGATGTTTTCAAACCATTTTCTGACGCCTGAAACCGCCACCACGACCCACTATTTCTGGTGCCAGCTGCGAAATTTCGCGCCGGATGACGAGGCGGTATCGCGCGAGATTACCGAGCAGTTCGTGATGGCCTTCGACGAAGACAAGGCCATTCTGGAAGCGGTCCAGCAGGCAAGTACCGAGCCGCTTGTGGCGCGCCCGGTGCAGCTGGGCATCGACGCTGGAGCAGTCCGGATGCATCGCACGCTCGATCGGCTTATTGCTGCTGAATCGTCCGTGCACGATAAGGCAAAGCTTGCCTGTCATGGACAAGCCGCCGCACACTAACGTGTTGTCACCAAACGGGGTCGTCGTCAGAACGTCAGATCCCACTCATAACGGAGGAGCCCTGAAAATGAAAAAACGTGAGTTTCTGGCGGCGGGCGTCGCCCCCGCTGCAGCGGCGGCACTGTCACCGCTTGGCGCATGGGCGCAGTCTGGCCCAATCCGAATCGGCGAGATCAACAGCTACAAGGCGCAGCCGGCGTTCCTCGACCCATATCGCAAGGGCTGGGAGATGGCGGTTGAAGAAATCAACGCTGCAGGGGGTGTGGGTGGACGCAGGCTCGAGGTGATCGCGCGCGATGACGGCGGTAACCCGGGAGATGCGGTACGAGTCGCCGAAGAGCTCGTGAGCCGTGAGCGGGTGGATCTGCTGGTTGGCGGGTTCTTGTCGCACATCGGGCTGGCACTGACCGATTTCGCCAAGCAGAAAAAAATCTTTTTCCTGGCCTCTGAGCCGCTGACCGACAAAATCGTCTGGCAAAACGGTAACCGCTACACGTTCCGGCTGCGTGCGTCCACGTACATGCAAACGGCAATGCTGGTTCCCGAAGCAGCCTCCTGGAAGAAAAAGCGTTGGGCAATCGTTTATCCCAACTATGAATACGGTCAGTCCGCCACTGCCAGCTTCAAGGCCCTGTTGCGTAAGCTTCAGCCCGATGTCGAGTTCGTGGTTGAGCAGGCGCCGGCGCTTGGCAAAGTGGATGCAGGCGCGGTGGTGCAGGCGCTCGCGGATGCGAAGCCCGATGCGATCTTTAACGTACTCTTTGGCGCTGACCTGGCGAAGTTTGTTCGTGAAGGCAACACGCGCGGCCTGTTCAAAGGTCGTGAAGTGCTGAGCCTGCTTACCGGCGAGCCCGAGTACATCGACCCGCTGAAAGACGAAGCGCCGGAGGGCTGGCTGGTCACGGGCTACCCCTGGGATCTGATCAACACCCCCGAGCACAAAGCCTTCGTCGACGCCTACCAGAAGCGATTCAAAGACTATCCGCGACTGGGATCGATCGTCGGTTACACGGCGCTGAAGGCGGTTGGCGCGGGCCTGGCCAAAGCCGGCGGCCCCGATACCGAAAAACTGATCACTGCGTTCCGCGGCCTGCAATTTGATTCGCCGATGGGCAAGGTGCTTTTCCGGCCACAGGATCATCAGTCCACGCTGGGCGCGTATGTCGGCCGCACCACGGTTCGGAATGGCCGAGGCACGATGCGCGACTTCCGGTATGCAGATGGCGCGAATTACCAGCCGACTGACGCCGAAGTGGCCAGCATGCGTCCGAAAGACTGACCAGTCGCCTGTTGCCCCGCTGCCGCCAGCACGGTTCGCTTCAATGCGAACGCTCGCGGCAGCGCCGTATCGCCTGCGCCTGGCGCATCTTCACCGGGTTGAATCCTCATGACCCTCTCCGCTTTGCTGGTCCAGATGCTGAACGGTCTGGCCAGTGCTTCCAGTCTGTTCCTGATCGCGGCTGGACTGTCGCTGATCTTCGGTGTGTCGCGAATCGTCAATTTCGCGCATGGCTCGTTCTACATGCTGGGTGTTTACCTCGCGTATTCGATCGTCGGCAAGATTGGCAGCAGCCCGCTGGGCTTCTGGCTGTCACTGCTGATCGCCGCGGCGGTGGTGGCGCTGGTCGGCCTGGTGGTCGAGCTGGTGCTGTTGCGCCGTATTTACCGCGCGCCTGAGCTGCTGCAGCTGCTGGCGACGTTCGCGCTGGTTCTGGTGATCCGCGATGCGGTGCTGGTCATCTGGGGGCCCGAGGATCTGCTCGGCCCTCGAGCGCCCGGCTTGAAGGGGTCGGTCGAGATCATGGGGCGGCAGTTTCCCCAATACGATCTGGTACTGATTTTTATTGGGCCGCTGGTGCTCGCCATTTTGTGGTGGATGCTGATGCGTACCCGCTGGGGCATCCTGATTCGTGCCGCCACGCAAGACCGGGAAATGGTCGGTGCGTTGGGCGTGAACCAGGCCTGGCTGTTTACGGGCGTCTTCATGCTGGGCGCGTTTCTTGCCGGACTTGGCGGGGCGCTGCAGTTGCCGCGCGAGCCCGCCAATCAGTTTCTCGACCTGGCTGCCATCGGTGATGCATTCGTGGTGGTGGTGGTCGGCGGAATGGGTAGCGTACCGGGCGCCTTTCTCGCCGCGCTGCTGATTGCCGAGATCAAGGCGCTGTGTATCGCCATCGGCCAGGTGTCGATCGGCGGGTTCACCTTCTCGCTCTCGCGGATGACGCTGGTGGTGGAGTTTCTGGTGATGGCCGCCGTGCTCATCTGGCGTCCCTGGGGCCTGCTTGGTAAACCTGCCGCAGCTACCCGCAACGCGGCCGAGATCGAGGCGCCGTTGCGACCCGCCACGCCGCTCCTTAAGCGATTCGGCTGGCTGGTGCTGGTGCTGCTTCTGCTGGTGCCGGTGGTGGGCCTCAAGATGCCGTTCGTCAATGTGCTGATGATCGACATTCTGATTGCCGTGCTGTTTGCCGCGAGCCTGCACTTCATCATGGGGCCGGGTGGTATGCACTCGTTTGGTCACGCAGCCTACTTTGGTCTGGGGGCGTATGGCGCGGCGCTGCTGTTCAAGCTTGCGTCAATGCCCATGGAGGCTGCCTTGATGATCGCGCCCCTGGTGGCGGGTCTGGGCGCGCTGATCTTTGGCTGGTTCTGCGTCCGGCTATCGGGCGTTTACCTCGCGATGCTCACGCTCGCATTCGCTCAGATCGTCTGGTCCATCATGTTCCAGTGGGATGAGGTCACGGGCGGCTCAAACGGTGTGGTGGGGGTCTGGCCTGCGGCCTGGCTGTCGCAGAAATGGGTCTATTACTACTTCACGCTCGCGCTCACGGTGGCGGGTGTTGTGCTGCTTCGCCGGGTGCTGATGTCGCCATTCGGCTATGCGATGCGCGCGGTCCGCGATTCGCGATTGCGTGCCGATGCGATTGGTATCGACGCGGTCGGCGTGCATTGGGCGGGCTTTGTGCTCGCGGGGTTGATCTGCGGCCTTGCCGGCGCCTTGTTCGCCTTTTCCAAGGGCAGTATTTCGCCCGAAGTGATCGGCGTCGGGCGCTCGATTGACGGGCTGGTGATGGTGCTGCTTGGCGGTATCCAGACGCTGGCCGGCCCGCTGGTGGGCGCATCGGTTTTCACCTGGCTGCACGATACGGTGGCGCGTCAGACCGACTATTGGCGGGCGCTGCTGGGCTTCACCATCCTGGTGCTGGTGCTGGCATTTCCGCAGGGCATTGCCGGCTTTGTGCGAGACCGCATGATGCCGGAGCGCGATGCGGGAGGTGCGCGATGAGTGCGTTGCTCGAGGTCAATGGCCTGTCCAAGGCGTTTGGTGGGGTGCGTGCGGTGAACCAGGTCACGTTCAGCGTCGCCGCAGGCGAGCTGCTGGCCATGATCGGACCCAATGGCGCTGGCAAATCCACCTGTTTCAACATGCTCAATGGTCAGCTGCGACCCGACGCCGGATCAATCCAACTGGCTGGCCGCGAAATCGTGGGGCTTGAGCCGCGCGCGGTCTGGCGGTTGGGCGTGGGCCGCACGTTTCAGATCACGGCCACCTTCTCGTCGATGACGGTCCGTGAAAACGTGCAGATGGCGCTGCTGTCGCATCACCGGATGATTGCCCGAGGCTGGCGGCCCGCCGCCGAGTCCTTTGTCGATGAGGCCGATCAGCTGCTGGATCGCGTTGGCATGAAGGCCCAGGCAGACCGGCCGTGTTCGGTGCTTGCCTATGGCGACCTGAAGCGGCTTGAGCTTGCGATTGCGCTGGCCAACGACCCAAAGCTCTTATTGATGGATGAACCCACGGCTGGAATGGGGCCGCGCGAGCGCCTCGACCTCATGGCACTCACCGCCGAGCTTGTACGTGCGAAGGGCGTAGCGGTACTGTTTACCGAGCACGATATGGATGTGGTGTTTCGCCACGCAGACCGGATGATGGTGCTCAACCGTGGCGTATTGATCGCCCAGGGGCAACCTGAGGCGGTGCGCGCCGACCCGGAGGTGCAGCGTGTTTATCTCGGCTCCAGAGCTGAGCACTGAGGGCAGGTTGATGAACGCTAACCACTCTGCTTCTGCCGGCGCTACGGGCGCGGTCATGCTCGACGTCTCGGGCATTCACGCGTTTTACGGCCAGGCACACATTCTGTTTGATGTCTCCCTCAACGTACGGGCCGGCGAGGTGGTGGTGCTGCTGGGCCGCAACGGTGCGGGCAAGTCGACCACGCTCAAGTCTATTGCTGGTCTGGTTCGCCCGCGTGAGGGCTCGGTGAAGTTCATGGGCGAGCCCATCGAACGCCGCCAGCCCTTTGAAGTCGCGCGCCGGGGCCTGGGCTATGTTCCCGAAGAGCGACGGATCTTTACCGAGCTGACGGTACTCGAGAATCTGGAAGTCGGGCGGCAGCCGCCCCGAACTGGCGTTCCTGCCTGGGACTTCGAGAAAATCGGCAAACTTTTCCCGAATCTTGCCGAGATGCCCGACCGGCCTGGCGGTCGTATGTCAGGCGGCGAGCAGCAGATGCTCACCATCGCCCGTACGCTCATGGGCAATCCTCTCTGCATTCTGCTCGATGAGCCCTCGGAAGGCGTGGCGCCGGTGATTGTTGACCAGATGGCCGCTGCAATCACCGAACTCAAGCGGCAGGGTGTGGCGGTACTGCTCTCTGAGCAGAATCTGCACTTTGCACAAGAGGTGGGTGATCGCGCCTACATCATCGAGAAAGGTCGAATTCGCTTTGAGGGGTCGATGGAGGCGCTGCGCGCCAATGATGAGGTACGCGCGCAGTATCTCGCGGTCTAGTGTTAGCCGCTGCGTCGACAGCCAGTCAGGAAATCAATTAAGGAGAGTTCATATGGCCGCACAGATTCGCAAGCTGATCGTGAGCGTGGAAGAAACGCGTCGTGAGATGGGCCGTGATGTCACGCCGCCCACCCGTCGCGCGCTTGCGATCGCCGTCATCGAGAATCCTTATGCGGGTCGCTACAGCGAATCGCTCGATGAACTCATTGCTATCGGCGAAGAGTTGGGTGGGCTGCTCGGCGAGCGCTGTGTGCAGGCGCTTGGTATTGCGCCCGAGGCGGCAGAAAGCTACGGCAAAGCGGCTGTGGTGGGTGAGGCAGGCGAGCTTGAACACGCCGCAGCCATCCTGCATCCGAAGCTGGGCGCACCGCTTCGCAAAGCGGTTCAGAAGGGTGCTGCGCTGGTGCCCTCGGCCAAAAAGGCCGGCGGCCCGGGCACACCCATTGACGTGCCACTGGGACATAAGGATGCAGCCTTTGTTCGCAGCCATTTCGATGCGATCGAAGCGCGCGTGGCCGATGCGCCTCGGGCGGGCGAGATTCTGGTGGCGGTAGCGGTCACCGACAGCGGCCGGCCGCTGCCACGAATCGGCGGCCTGCAGAAGCATGAAATCAAGGGCGAGGACGGTCTGCGCTAAGCGCTGACGGGGCGAACGCGCGCCCCTTCATCATCAGGAGAGACACCATGGCAACAGCAGCGATCGTCGAGAAATCAGGCAAGGTGGTCATCCGCCGTGTCGGCCTGATGCTGTCCGGCGATATCGATCGTCCGATTCTGGATGCCGACACCATCGTGGTAAACGATGGTGTCATCACGGCAGTGGGTCGCGAAAAAGACTGCGACACCAGTGAGCCAAAGCGCATCATCGACTGTCAGGGTACGGCGGTGGCGCCAGGTCTCATTGATTCGCATACGCACCCCGTGTTTGGTGACTGGACGCCACGGCAAAATCAGTTGGGCTGGATTGAGTCGTGCATGCACGGCGGCGTCACCACCATGATTTCCGCAGGCGAGGTCCACCTTCCGGGCCGGCCCAAAGACATCGTTGGCGTCAAGGCACTGGCAATCACCGCACAGCGCGCCTTCGACGGTATGCGGGCTGCTGGCGTAGGGGGTGGCGTCAAGGTGCTCGCTGGTGCGCCGGTTATCGAAAAGGGCATGGTTGAGCAGGACTTCGCTGATCTGGCAGCCGCCGGCGTGCGACTGCTCGGCGAGATTGGTCTGGGGTCGGTGAAGGCAGGCGATGAGGCTGCTCAGATGGTGGCCTGGGCGCGCCGTCACGGCATTCAAAGCACGATTCACACGGGGGGGCCGTCTATTCCCGGATCAGGTCTCATTGATGAGCACGTGGTGCTGGAGGCGGACGCTGATGTGATCGGCCATGTCAACGGCGGCCATACCTCGTTGTCCTACAAATCGGTCTGTACGCTCTGCGAAAAAAGCAGCCGTGCTCTGGAGATTGTGCATAACGGCAACGAACGCATTGCGATTCTCACGGCGCGCCATGCCATTGAGCTGAAGTGCCCGCATCGCGTGATCCTGGGCACCGATGCGCCAGCCGGGTCGGGCGTGCAGCCGCTTGGCATGCTGCGAATGATCGCGCTGCTGTCCAGCATGGCCGATATTCCCGCCGAAATCGTGTTTGGCTTTGCCACCGGCAACATCTCCAGAATGCGGTCACTGCCGCAGGGCCTGATCGAGGTCGGTCGGCCCGCCGATTTTGTATTCGTCGACAAAGCACAGCACTCCGCGGGCACCGATCTGCTCGACAGCATTCGGTTGGGCGATATTCCTGGCGTGGGCATGGTGATGATCGATGGCATCGTGCGTTGTCAGCGCAGTCGCAACACGCCGCCTGCCGCTGAGGTGCCAGTCATTGCGCACTGAGCCAGCGCGCGGCGATCGCGTGCGCTCTGACACGAGCCCGCGCCGTCGCGATCGCGAGGCGACACGGGCTCGAATCCTGGGCGCAGCCGTCATCGAATTCGCGCGTTTCGGCCTGTCCGAGGCGCGCGGCGAACGGATCGCCCTGCGAGCGCGCAGTAGCGAGCGCATGCTCTACTACTACTTCGGTAGCAAAGAAGAATTGTTTCGTGCTGCGCTAGAGTCGGTGTATGCGTCGCTGCGCGAGGCTGAACGCTCGCTGAGACTCGATGAAGAGGATTCGCTGGCCGCACTCGAGCGCTTCTGCCGCTTCGTGTGGCGATACTACGTTGAGCACCCTGAATTCATCAGTCTGCTCAACACCGAAAATCTCTACAAGGCGCGGCACCTGCGGCGCTCCGCACAACTGGGTGAGCTGGTCTCGCCGGTGGTGGGCTTGCTGGGCGGATTAATTGAACGCGGTACCCAGGCTGGCGTGTTTCGCCCGGGTGTCGATCCCGCGCAGCTTTATCTGGCAATTGCATCGCAGGGCTACTTCTATCTTTCCAATCGGCATACCTTGTCGGCGGTGCTTGCGCGTGATCTGTCGGCACCCGAGTCGCTCGAGGCGCATTGGCGCGAAAGTGCCGAGATGATTCGACGCTACGTCGCAGCGGTGTGAGAGTGATCAACCTGCGTGGGTAAGGCGCGGCAGTCGCAGGCTCGCAGGTATCATCGATCGCATTGTGTCTTTCTCAACTGGCCCGGCGATGAAGCCCAGACTGCTGATTACCCGACAGATCTTCGATCAGGTGCTTGAGCGCCTGGTTCCTCACTTCGATATTGAATCGAACCAGACCGACGCGGAGTGGTCGCGCAGCGAACTGCTCGCGCGGGTGGCCGATAAAGATGCGCTGTTTGTCGTGACCTCCGATAAAGTCGATGCCGAACTGCTCCAGGCCGCGCCTAAGCTCCGAATTGTCGCCACTGGATCGGTTGGCTTCAACCACATCGACCTCAAGGCCTGCACAGCGCGCGGCATCGCAGTCACCAATACACCTGATGTACTGAACGAGGCCACAGCCGATATGGCGTGGGCACTTCTGATGGCCGCCGCTCGTCGGGTCTGCGAATCCGAGCACTGGCTGCGCGCCGGCCACTGGAAGCGCTGGGCTTTTGATCAGTTTCTCGGTGCCGATATCTGGCGGTCGACGCTCGGAATTGTCGGCATGGGGCGCATAGGCTCGGCGATCGCCCGCCGGGCGCGCGGCTTCGAGATGAAGGTGCTCTACTGTAATCGCAGTGCTGCGGCCAACGAGCAGGAGTTGGGCGCGGAGCGGGTATCGCTGGATACGCTGCTTGCGCAATCGGACCACGTGCTGCTGGTGGTGCCGTACAGTCAGGCGACTCATCATCTGATCGGTGAGCGCGAGCTAGCGCTCATGCAGCCTCACGCCACGCTGGTGAACATTGCACGCGGGGGCGTCGTCGATGATGCAGCGCTGATTCGCGCCCTGCGTGCGGGGCGACCAGCCGCCGCCGGGCTCGACGTGTTCGAAAACGAACCTGCGCTTAACCCTGGCCTGCTCGAACTGCCCAACGTTGCACTGACCCCGCACATTGGCAGCGCAACGCGCAGTTCGCGCGTGGGCATGGCGATGTTGGCTGCCGAGAACCTGCTCGCGTTCGCTGCGAATCAGCCGCTCCCCACCCAGGTGGGTCGCTGATGGCCGACGTTGCATTCGAGCGCAGCCACGCGCTGGGGATGGAGCGCGCCCGCGCAGTCGCGCAGCGGCTGGCCGATGAAATGCGCGCCGACTACGGCGTGGAATCGCGCTGGGACGGCGATGAGCTGATCTTTTCCCGCGTAGGACTTTCCGGCGTGCTGCGGGTCAACCCTGACTCGGTCAGGCTTGATGCGCGGCTTGGCTTTCTTTTTTCAGCCTATAAGACCAGAATCGAGGCCGCGATGTCATCGAACTTCGCGCGCTATTTCGGCGCCTGATAACACCGAACCCGGAGCCTGCCTTGAATCCCACCACGGTCCAGATCGTGGCAGCGATCATCTTTGCCGTCGCGGTCCTGCACACCTTTTCCGGTAAGTTTTTCGAGAAACTCGCCCATCGACATCCCGCGCATGCTGGCATCTTCCACCTGTTGGGTGAAGTCGAGGCAGTGTTCGGGTTCTGGGCTCTGATTCTGATCGCTTTTATGACGGTGTCAGTGGGCCCGCAAAACGCGCTCGAGTATCTCAACTCGCGGAACTTCACCGAGCCCCTGTTCGTATTCGTGATCATGGTGATTGCCGCGAGCCGGCCCATCCTGAAGGTGTCGCTGGGCTGCGTGGATGTGGTGGCCCGAATGCTTCCCATGCATCGCCAGGTTGCCACCTTCTTCGTAGCCCTGTCGCTTCTACCGCTGCTCGGTTCATTCATCACCGAGCCCGCTGCCATGACACTGGCTGCGCTGCTGCTTCGCGAACGCTTCTATAACCCCGGGTTGTCGAATCGGCTGAAGTATCTGACGCTGGGTGTGCTTTTCGTGAATGTATCGATCGGTGGCACGCTGACACCGTACGCAGCGCCGCCCGTGCTGATGGTGGCTGCCACCTGGGATTGGGATCTGATGTTCATGATCACCAACTTTGGTTGGCGATCGGCGTTGGCAGTTACCATCAACGCGTTGGTTCTCACGGTGATCTTCCGTTCTGAACTGTCCCGCATCCCCGTCATCGACAAGCAGAATCAGGATGACCGCACCCCGATTGCGCTCACGGTGACCCACATCCTGTTTCTTGCGGGAGTGGTGGTGGCCGCGCACCATGCGGTGGTGTTCATGGGCCTGTTCCTGTTCTTCCTGGGCGTCGCAACCGCCTACAACCGCTGGCAGGACAGACTTATTCTGCGCGAGGGCATGATGGTGGGCTTTTTCCTTGCCGGACTGGTGGTGTTGGGTGGCCAGCAGCAGTGGTGGCTGCAACCTGCGCTGTCGGCAATGAGCCCCACTGCGGTGTATTACGGGGCAACAGCCCTTACCGCGATTACCGACAATGCAGCGCTCACGTACCTGGGCTCGCTGGTGGAGGGCCTCAGCGACGAGTTCAAACTGTCGCTGGTGGCGGGGGCGGTCACAGGTGGCGGTCTCACAGTCATTGCGAACGCACCGAATCCGGCAGGCTATTCAATTCTGAAGAGCCGGTTCGACAAAGAGGAAATCAGCGCGGGCGGTCTGTTCCTGGCCGCGCTGGTGCCCACCCTGGTGGCGGTAGCTGCGTTCCGTCTGATTTGAACTGAGACGCAGCCACGGTGTGTCGCGACGTCAGGCACGGCCTCGCGACTTGGGTGCGCCAAACCGCCGCTCCATCTCGCGGCGGAATTGCACGGCCTGCGAACTTGTATCGATCTTCACATCGGTCCAACGCACCGGCTCGCCCGCCCGCACTCGACGCTTGAGCGGCACATGGTGCGCAAGCCCCAGTGGCAGGCCACCTATAGCGAGTGAGTCGGTAGCAGGCATCAGTCGCCCGTACACGGTGAACCCGCCCTCACCATCAAGCGTTTCCCCGGCCGCCAGATCGCGCTTGGCCGTGGCTACCACATCCCCCTGCCAGGAGAGGGCACAGCCTGTCGCTTCGCCGCGAAGACCCA